>NZ_QSOO01000003.1:0-394730 GCF_003436255.1 Bacteroides sp. D20
CTTCAAGGCCGGATTAAGTTCTTCGAGAACTTCGCCGGAAGGAAGACCCCAACAATAGTTAAGAAGTATCTCTTAAGTTGACTTTAAAAGATTGTTTTGAGATTTTATACTATGAAAAGTTGTATATATATAAAAAATGAGAACAGTAGAAATAGAGTATCTATTTTCTGCTGCTCTCATTAGAGTAATAAGCTATTTAGTAAGTTTTGTAATTTATCCTTTTCTTATTTTTATCCACCTTTTATCCTTTTCTGTTCTATAAATTAAGAACAAAAGAGGGGATAAATAAGGAGGAAAAGAAGTTCTACCCAAAAAGTAGTCCGTTCTTATTTCATAATGTGGTTTATTAATTCTTCCGGTGAAAGAGGTGTGATACCAAAAATATAGCTTTGACCAAACTGAAATGGTTCAGTCAGTTCAAAGTTCTCATAAGCGATACCACCAGGTATCGGAGATTTACTTGCCCAATAAGTATAACGACCATTCACAACTCCTTCTAACTCATTACTTGGATTGGAACAATACCAATATTGCGTTGCTTTTTTACCAGTATATTTCCAATGTGTATGTGTATCTTCAGCATATACAGCTTTTGTAGGGTCTTTCTCATCAGGTGACGCTATAAACCATACACCTCCATTTTTATCTTTTATCATTTCTGCCACTGGAGTATGGTTATGTTCTGTGAAATTAGAATCTTTATAGCTCGGCCATAATTGGCCGGCTTCTTTCGTTTTACCATCTGCGAGATGTAATGTCCTAAGTCTTGCTTTGTTTCCCATAGTAGCTGTGAGTATAAAACGATTTAGCTCATCTGACTCTTCCGTGGTATACGTAGTTAATTCAAACTCATAAGGCTTTCCTTCTGTGAATTTAGTCCGGACATAGATATCCGCACCATTATCAAAAGTTTCACAAAAGAAATACACAGTAAGTGTTTCAACTCCATTTTCCTTTGCTATTACTCCGTGAGCTGGATAATATTGATTTGGGAATGAGGGAGCTTCAGGAGTATTCCCACTCCAAAAACGTTTTCCACGAACATTATCAAGTTGACTCCATTCCAATTCTGAGAGCCCCCTATTATTTTTTGCTTTATCAATTGGTTCAAAAGCAATGAAATTGGTAACAACAAATTCATCATGTTCTAAATAAGGTGTATAGATACGAATTAGCCCACGTGGACCTCCTAATGGAGCAATTCCTATTCGGATACCATTTGCAAATCCCCAAATGGGTTGTGCTTTTGTATTTTGAGCAGGTTGTAACCATATTCCATTTTTTTCCGGAGTTGCTAAAGTTTCCGGAGCTATTTGTAGGTTAGTCTGTCCATAAAGGTAGTGTATTCTGCATGCAAAGAATAAAAGTGTAAATAGAATCTTGGTTTTCATGATTTTAAAAGTTTAAAATTAATTTTTATGTGTCGTTTATGGTAGTTCATATCGTTTTTAGCATGATTTGGTACTGCAAATATAAAAATGTTATAACGAATTAGCAAAATAATTTGCAGATTTAATTTTTATGTTTATATTTGCATCGTGAGAATACGATAAGTGCTACTGATTCAAGAGGTAACCTAAAAGTATAATACTATTATATAGCAAAAACGTTACACAAATATATGTCGTCACTAAAAAAAATATCGCTGAAGGATATTGCTGAAGCTGCAGGCGTTTCAACAGCATTGGTTTCGTTCGTTTTGAATGGGAAAAAGAAAGAGTATCGCGTGGGAGAAGAAACTGCCCAACGCATATTGAAAATTGCCAATGAAATGAACTACCAGCCTAATCTTGCGGCCAAAAGTCTTCGTAGTGGCAAAACAAAAACAATAGGATTAGTGGTTTCTGATATTTCCAACCCATTTTTTTCTCAATTAGCGCGTGTATTGGAAGATGAGGCAACCAAACGGGGATATACCGTACTTTTTGGAAGTTCAGATGAGGATAAGGATAAGATGACCCGTGTTGTTAGTAACCTTATTAATAAAGGGGTAGATGGACTCATCATTGTTCCTTGTGACAATTCTGAGAAATCCATCGCTTCACTTGTGAACAATAATATCCCTATTGTTTTGTTCGACCGCTATTTTCCGGAAATCAATGTCAGCTATGTGGCGTTGAATAACTTCAATGCTTCCTATATATCAACCAAACATCTTTTGAATGCAGGCTATAACGCTCCTTGTATGGTGGCTTATGATGTCAACCTTATCCATATGAAAGAGCGTATCCGTGGTTATAAAAAGGCTATGGATGAAGCCGGTAAGAGAAACTTGGCTAACGTGGTCTTTTTGAGGCAGGATGCTCCCAGAAAGTCCGCAGACCGTTTGTTGCCTAAAATGATTGATGGCGGTGTAGACGCTTTTCTTTTTGCCACCAACATGATTTCATTGGCTTGTTTATATACAATAAAGGACATGGGAGAGGGAATTATTGGTAAAATAGGTTTAGTGGGTTTTGACGGTAATCCGGTATTTGACTTTTTTGATGCCCCTATATCCTATATTCAGCAGCCTATAGATGTTTTAGTACAGAAAGCACTTGAAATACTGATAGATATCATTATTAACGGTAATACAGTGCAGTCTGTGCTTGCCGAGGGAGAATTTATTGAAATGGCTCCTTAGGAGAGCTGTTTTTTTTACATGATAGCTTAATCGATTTAGTTAATTTTTATATTAATCTCAATAAAATCAGTTGAACCATGAGAAATTCAAGATTAATCGGTGGAAAGCCGAAAATTGGTATCAGACCTATTATTGACGGTCGTCGTGGAGGTATCCGTGAGTCATTGGAGGATATGACTATGGCCATGGCCCATAAAGTGGCCGAGCTTTATTCTTCTGTCTTACGTCATAGTGACGGCACTTCCGTAGAGTGCGTCATTGCAGATACAACTATTGGTGGAGTGGCTGAAGCTGCCATGGCGGCTGAAAAATTCCGTAATAGTGGAGTCGGTGTTGTACTTTCTGTAACTCCTTGCTGGTGTTATGGATTCGAAACTATTGATATGGACGGAGAAATGCCAAAAGCCATCTGGGGCTTTAATGGTACAGAACGTCCGGGTGCGGTTTACCTGGCTTCAGCATTGGCAAGCCATACACAGAAGGGATTGCCTACTTTTGGCATTTACGGACGTGATGTACAGGAGGTGACCAATATGGAGATACCGGAAGATGTACAGGAAAAATTGTTGCGTTTTGCCCGTGCAGGTATAGCTGTGGCTACAATGAAGGGGAAATCCTATCTTTCAATCGGCAGTGTATCCATGGGCATTGCAGGCTCTATTCCCAATCCTGATTTCTTCCAAGAGTATTTGGGCATGCGTAATGAGTATGTGGATGCCAGTGAGATAGAACGTCGTGTCCAGTTGGGCATTTATGACCATGAAGAGTTCGCACGTGCCATGGCATGGACAGAAAAGTATTGCAAGAGTAATGAAGGGACAGACTTTAATCCGGAACATCTGGTATATTCCCGTGAAGAGAAAGATGCCCGTTGGGAATACGTGGTAAAAATGACTCTTATTTTCCGTGATATGATGATTGGCAATCCCAAATTGGCTGAAATGGGGTTCAAGGAAGAGTCAATGGGACACAATGCGATTGCTGCGGGTTTCCAGGGACAGCGCCAGTGGACGGATTATAAGCCTGACGGTGATTTTTCAGAAGCTATACTGAATACTTCTTTCGATTGGAACGGTATCCGTGAAGCATTTACTTTCGCTACGGAAAATGATACGTTGAATTGTACTTCAATGCTCTTCAATCATCTATTGACCAATACTGCACAGATATTTGCGGATGTGCGTACTTATTGGAGTCCGAATGCCATAGAACGGGTAACGGGTAAGAAATTGGAAGGTAAGGCGGCAAACGGTTTCATTCACCTGATCAACTCCGGTTCTTGTACGCTTGATGGAACAGGCTGTCAGACACGTGACAATAAACCGGTAATGAAGCCTTTCTGGGAAATTACGGAAGAGGAAGTGGAAGCTTGTCTTTCTGTAACCAAGTGGCATCCGGCCAGTCGCGAATATATGCGTGGCGGTGGTTATTCTTCCCAGTTCCTGACTCGTGGTGAAATGCCGGTAACAATGTGCCGTTTGAATCTCGTAAAAGGTCAAGGTCCGGTATTGCAGATTGCCGAAGGCTGGACAGTAAATTTGGATAAGGATGTTTTCAAGGCTATCAATGAACGTACTGACCGTACATGGCCTTCCACTTTCTTCGCTCCACGTCTGACAGGTAAGGGGTATTTCCGTGATGTATATACTGTTATGAATAACTGGGGGGCTAATCATGGCGCTATCAGTTATGGTCATATCGGTGCTGACTTGATTACTCTGGCTTCCATGCTTCGTATCCCGGTATGCATGCACAATGTTTCTGAGGAAAATATTTTCCGTCCCAGTGCATGGACCGCTTTTGGCGAGGATATGGAAGGCAGTGACTATAGAGCTTGCAAGAATTATGGACCTCTCTATAAATAAAGGAAACAGGCGTTATGTTGAAATCAACCAAACTGAAAAACACTCTGCTGGTAGGTGCAACTGCAATACTTGTATCATGCGGCGGACAAAAAGAAATCAAGATGGGAAGTTATGCTTATGATGCCCAGTTCTTAAAGGACCACGGCATTGAATATACTGAATTGGTATCTGCTGATGGGAATTCTAAAGTGATGGTTATTCCTGCATGGCAAGGCCGTGTAATGACTACTTCTGCTTCCGGCGATGAAGGTGATAGTTACGGCTGGATTAATTATCGTTTCATAAATGAAGGCAAAGTCAGTTCTCAATTTAATCCGGTAGGAGGTGAGGAACGCTTCTGGCTTGGTCCGGAAGGTGGTCCGTTCTCACTTTATTTTAAGGAAGGACAAGAGCAGGTTTATGATAATTGGATAGTTCCTCCGGTACTTGATACTGAAGCTTTTGACATAAAGTCGCAAGACAACAGTAGTATCCGTTTTGTGAAAGATACTCGTTTGACAAATGCTTCCGGTACTACTTTTGATATGAATATTGACCGTACTGTATCGTTGATGGATGCTGGTGAAGTTGCTGCCGATTTTAATATCCAGCTTACAAATGATATGAAAATTGTAGCTTACAAGAGTGAGAATAAGATTACCAATACAGGTGACAAGGCATGGACAAAAGAGGGTGGTCTTGTATCTGTGTGGATGCTCGGCTGTTTTAATCCTACACCGACCACTACTGTATTCATTCCTTATAAGCAAGATGCGGAAGGAACAATTGTGAATGATGAATATTTCGGTAAGATACCGGCGGATAGGCTGATAAAGGAAAATGGTATTATCTATTTCAAGATTGACGGGCTCTATCGTTCCAAGCTGGGATTGCCGGCTTCACGGGCAACGGATATTTGCGGAAGTTATGATTCGTCGAAAGGCGTACTCACAATCCTGTGGTGTAGTCTTCCCGAAACTCCTTCAGTCTACGTAAATGGCCAATGGGGACCTCAGGAAGATCCGTTTGCCGGCGATGTAATCAACTCTTATAATGACGGTCCGGTAGAAGACGGTTCTATAATGGGACCTTTCTATGAAATTGAAACGTCTTCTCCCGGTGCGGAGCTGGCTCCCGGTGCCTCATTGGTCCATACGCAAAAGGTGATTCATATACAAGGTAAGGATGAACAATTGGTTCCTATCGTGCAAGATTTATTTGGAGCGGATTTGAATGTAATAAAAACAAAGTTTCAATAGGGTAACTATATAATGGAGAATTCGTATGGAATCAAATAAAATAATACCGAAAGGAATCCTCTTCCCATTCATTCTGCTCACTACTCTTTTCTTTGCCTGGGCTGTGCCGAATAATCTGACAGATACTATGCTTGCAGCTTTCAAGCGCATCATGAGTATGAGTGATTCAAAAACAGCTTGGATACAGGTAGTGTGCTATTTGTTGGGATATGGATGTTGTGCTGTTCCCGGTGCCTTGTTTATCAAGAAATACACTTATAAATCAGGCGTGATGCTGGGGCTTGGTCTATATGCATTTGGGGCTTTACTGTTCTATCCTGCCATGCTTAGCTCGGGAGTGAATGTTGATTTCAGCTTCTTTATGTATCTGCTGGCAATCTTTGTTCTCTTTGCCGGACTTTCAGTTCTGGAGACGTCTACTAATTCTTATGTATTGGCAATCGGTCCTGAAAGTACCGCGACACGCCGTTTGAATCTGTCTCAGGCCTTCAATCCGTTCGGAGCGATTACGGGAGTGGTGATCAGTCAGATTTTCATCCTCTCACAACTGAATGGAATGACAGCGACAGAGCGTGCCCAACTTCCGGCTGAGGAGCTGGCCGCCATCCAGGGGCAGGAATTGAATGCTGTTACTACTGCTTATGTGGTACTTGGTCTGGTGATGTTGGTGCTCTTACTTGCTATTCGGCTTACCAAAATGCCTAATCTTAGTGAAAAAGGTGAAAAAATAGAGTTTGGTGCCACTCTTCGTCGTCTTATAAAGAATAAGAATTATGTATGGGGTGTAATAGCACAATTTTTCAATATTGGTGCACAGATAGCCGTATGGTCATTCGTGATCCGTTATGCTATGGTACAGCTGAATTTTGACGGTGTATTGGCTTCTTTAGGAGATTCTGCTTCTGCAGATGCTGTTGTAAATGCATTACGGGGAGTGGAACCGGTAGCTGCCGCATTCTATAATTGTTGTGAATGGCTTGGATTGAATGATTTGCTGCCACGTACAGCAGAACAGGCTGCAGCTACTTACTATATCATGTCACTTATTCTCTTTGTAGTAATGAGATTCGTATGTACTGCCATGATGAAATATGTGAAAGCTTATAAACTCTTGATAGGACTTGCGCTTCTTGCTGTAATGTGTTGTTTGGGTGCCATGTTCGGCAAGGGCAGTTTCGGCGTCTATTGCCTGATGGGCATTTCTGGTTGTATGTCATTGATGTTCCCGACCATTTATGGTTTTGGTCTTACAGGTTTGGGGGATGATACTAAGATTGGAGGTTCATTCATGGTAATGGCTATTGCCGGTGCTGCCGTTCTGACCCAAATTCAGGGTATTGTCTCCGACCAGACGGGTAGTATTATGGCTGCATATGTTGTACCGGCCGTTGCTTTTGCAGTGATTGCCTATTATGGGTTCTTCATTGCAAGAAAACAAGAATTGACAACCAAATAATGCTTTAGACTATGGAATCAAACAAGAAATACGTTATCGGTCTTGATTTTGGTACGGATTCTTGTCGTGCACTGGTAGTGGATACATATACTGGCCGTGAAATGGCTACGGGGGTAAGTTTTTACCCCCGTTGGAAAGCGGGACTTTACTGCGATGCACACAACAATCGTTATCGCCAACATCCATTGGATTATATTGAATCCATGACAGAGGCTGTACATATAGCTTTATCTGATTTGAAGGAAGAAGAAATTACTTCTATTTGCGGATTATGTTTTGACACAACTGGTAGTACTCCTGCTTTAACCGATAAGGCAGGAATGCCATTAGCTTTGCGCCCTGAATTTGCAGAAGAACCGGATGCTATGTTTATTCTTTGGAAAGATCATACAGCTGTTCGAGAAGCTGAGCAAATCAACGCACTGATCAATCAACGCAACCTTGATTATTTGCTTTATGAAGGTGGTACTTATTCATCAGAATGGGTATGGTCAAAGGTTTTACATATTATTAACACAAACGTCGCTATAAAGGATGTTGCTTATGCTTGGGTAGAACATTGTGATTGGATGACCGGATTAGTAACTGGTAATACTATTCCGGAACAGATCTTTCGTAGCCGTTGTGCTGCTGGACATAAAGCAATGTGGCATGCCAGTTGGGGTCTTCCTTCCGGCGAAGTTCTCGAAGAACTTAATCCGGCCTTGAAGGAAATGCTCCCCCATCTGTTCACAGAAACCCACACCAGCGACACCAAGGCAGGGGAACTGACACCCGAGTGGGCAGACAGGCTTGGACTTCCCCAAGGAATCGCCGTGGCTGTGGGGGCGCTGGACGCCCATATGGGAGCCGTAGGCGCATCCGTCGCCCCGGGGATACTGACACGTATCATGGGAACATCCACCTGCGACATCATGGTTGCCGGCAAAGACGAGGTAGGCGGACGCTGTATCAAGGGAATCTGCGGCCAGGTGGACGGTTCGGTGCTTCCGGGATTCATCGGTTTCGAAGCCGGACAGTCGGCTTTCGGAGACATCTACGCCTGGTTCAGGAAGATGCTGGCATGGACACTGAAAGATATCCCCGGAGGGGAGGCCAGGCAGAAAGTTCTGGACGGCATGCTGGTGGAACTCACCCGTGAGGCCCAGGACATGGAACCCTCCGAGGACGGTGTTGTCGCCCTGGACTGGATGAACGGCCGCCGTACCCCCGATGCGAACCAGAACGTGAAGGGTGCCGTTGCGGGACTCACACTGGGTACCAGCGCCCCGGAAATATTCCGTGCGCTGGTGGAAGCCACCGCCTTCGGTTCCCGCCGTATTGTGGAGCATATGAAGGGCCAGGGGCTGCGCATTGATTCGGTCAATGCCATCGGAGGTATCAGCAAGAAGGCGCCCTTCGTGATGCAGACGCTGGCAGACGTGCTGGACATGCCTATCCGTGTGGTCCGCTCGGAACAGACCTGTGCCTTGGGAGCGGCAATGTTCGCGGCAGTTGCCGCAGGGGTGTACAAGGATATCAATGAAGCGACAAGGCACATGGGGTCGGACATCGAAGCTGAATACCGGCCGGATGAAAAAAGAGCCCTCATCTACGAAAAACTATACAAGAAATATCTTGAACTGGCAAAACTTGCTGAAACCATTAACTAAGTATACAAACCATTAATCTATTTAAAACATGAGAATCAAATCATTAATTTTAGCGGCCTTATGCATGGTCACCGTGAGTGTTTACGCCCAAAGCAACTACCCGTTCAACGGTCTGGACATGAACATGGGTAACCTGTCAAGACTGTCCGATGCGAAGACACGTTCCATTAGCCCCGAGAACTTCACGGGCGAGAAGGGCAAGGGCGGCATGGCCGACCCGGTCAGGGACAAGGACCAGCGGAATGTGGCCAACGCCCACCATGCGGCCAAGGACCTGGGCAAGGGTTGGAAGGTAAACCCCTTCATCATCGTGAAACCGGGAGAGACAATCACGATTGCGGAAATCGAGGGTCCGGGAGCCATCCAGCAGATCTGGATGACACCGACCGGGAACTGGCGCTTCTCCATCCTGAGAATGTACTGGGACGACGAGAAGGAGCCTTCCGTCGAATGTCCGGTGGGTGACTTCTTCTGCAGCGCATACAATGAATATGCACAGCTATCCTCACTGGCCGTCTGCGTGAATCCGGGCAGCGCCTTCAACTGTTACTGGAAGATGCCTTTCCGCAAGAAAGCTCGTATCACGCTGGAGAACATCAACACTGCCGAGGAGATGCGTCTGTACTACCAAATCAACTACACCCTGACAGAAGTTCCTGAGGACGAGGCCTACTTCCACGCGCAGTTCCGCCGCTCCAACCCGACCCAGGGGTCACTGCACACGCTGATTGACGGTGTGAAGGGCAAGGGACAGTACGTGGGTACCTACCTGGCGTGGCGTGTAAACGACAACTGCTGGTGGGGTGAAGGGGAAATCAAGTTCTACATGGACGGTGACAAGGAATATCCGACTATCTGCGGAACCGGGGCTGAGGACTACTTCTGCGGTTCGTACAATTTCGAGAACCAGAAGACGCACCAGTACCAGGAGTTCACCACCCCTTATGCCGGTATGCACCAGGTAATCCGTCCCGACGGGCTGTACCGTGCGGTGACCGCTTTCGGGCTGTACCGCTGGCATATCCTTGACCCGGTACGCTTCGACAAGGACCTGAAAGTCACGATACAGGATTTGGGATGGCGTCATGACGGACGCTACAACAACCAGAAGTCGGATATCTCGTCGACCACTTTCTGGTACCAGGCCGAGCCGCATGCCAAATTCCCGGCTTTGCCGAGCAAGGACGATTTGGAAATTCCAAGATGGTAAAATTGGGTATACCCAATATTTAAAATTACGTTGTTTTTTTATTAACTATTAAATCAAAGTATTATGAGGATTTCTTTTAAGAGGAATGGTTTCATAGCATTGGCATCAATGCTATCATTTGCAGTGTATGCAGGGGATAATTTGCCTCTTGCAACTGCTGCATCGGGGGGTTACGATAAATTGAAAAATGAATCAATAGACATGAAAAACATATTATTTATAGCATTCTCTTCGTTTATACTTTTATTCGTTTCTTGTACTTCTGAACAAGAAACTGAAACTTATATTCCTATTGATGAAATTATACCTTTGGATACTTATTTGATTCCAAATAAGGATACAAAAATTGTATCAACAACATTGAATTTTAAGGATATTGATGCCATAGATTATTTGCTGGTTAGAAAGAGTGTAGGTGACAGCTATTCAGCTAAGATAAATCAAAGCGAACTTACGTCTGATTATATTTTCAATTATACCATTCAAAAAACAGATCCACAGAATTTTCGGCTAGTATTGGCTGCCTTTTACAAAGATGGTAATATGTCGAAAGAGCTCTCTTTGAATGTGGATAACCGTTGGGGTTTTTTTATTCGTAATGTTACTCGTATAGCTCGTGTTACAGGGAGTATAATAAATGGAGAAAACTTTCCAAGTCCTAATAATACTGCGACAAAATGGAATGTAGGAGGAACAGATCTTGGCATTATTTGGGAGATGCAGCCCGGAAAATATGGAATTTTCTTTGGTGATACTTTTGGGTATGACTTTAAGCCTAATCCGGCTAATCCTGGACCTAACGGAGGGAGTTGGCGTAGTAATGTGCTGGCTTTCTCGGAGGATAATGATTTAGAAGATGGATTGTCATTCAGCAATATGGTTACTGATGATAAAGGGTATGCCCGCGAGATAATATATGGAGGAAAAGATTCGTCAGGTAATGGTGATTGGACTTCTATCCCAACAGCTGCTATTCGTGCTAATGGAATAGATTATGTGCATTATTTTAATATGAGAAATTGGACAGGATGGGTTACAAATTATTCGGGAATATATAAGTCGGCTGATAATGGTTTGACATGGGCTAAATGTAAAGATATAACCTTCTCATCTTATAGTTTTTTTGGTCAGGTAGGGTACTTTAAGAAAGATGGATATGTTTATATGATAGGTACTCAAACGGGGAGGGATAGCAATGCTAAATTAGCACGATTTCATGAAACAGATATTGAGAATAAGACAGCTTATGAATATTGGAATGCTTCTACTAATCAATGGATAAAAGGCAATGAAAATGAGGCAACAGTATTAATAGAAGATAAGGTTGGTGAACTTTCTTTTATATATAATGAAACACATAAGAAATGGATAATTGCTTATTTCAATGCAGATAGATATAATATAACTATGCGTACGGCAGAAGACATAACTGGCCCATGGAGTGAACCCTATGAGCTTGCTAATGGTAGAGAGTATGCCCAATTGTATGGTTCTTACATTCATCCGTTGTCGGTAACTGGTGATAATTTATATTTTACGATGTCAATGTGGATGCCTTATAATGTTTTTTTAATGAAGGCTGAATTGGCTGATATGGGAGAGTTTTAATTATATTGATAAATATAATATCATGAACACACGCACATTAATTATAACTTTTGTTTGGATGATAATGTCCAACATAGGCATCTTTGCTCAAGAGCATTGGGATGCACAAGAGAGAATTGAGTTGAATAAGGGTGTTTTTCCGAAGAATTTTAGTAAAGCTATTGATATTATACAGTATGATTTATTAGGAATTGAGAGAGGAAAAAGCCATGTGAAAGTGATAGATAACAACACTTTGTACATAAACCTTTCTTTTTCGCTTAAAAACTTTGTTCAACAAGGTGATTGGCGTATAGCGGTAAAGCCGGATTTTTTACCTTCATTCCATTGGGCGCCACATCTTACTCCTACTGATAGAAATGTCATCGATCAACATGTATTCCGTTCTCCTGCCCTTATCGTAGCAGACGATCATCAAACTCTTATTCTTATCCCCGATTTGGATATTATGCAGAAGGGGACTCCTGTACGATGGTATATGGATATGGACGCATCCTCTAATACACTTATTCTCGGAATGTGTAATAACCATGTATCCGAACACGTTCTGTTTGAGCGTGATCAAGAAACTACTTACCCAATATGTAAATCCTCATGTAATGAGCACACGCTGCCATATGTTGGCCATGTATGTGGTTTTGGAAAACCATCTCACCTCGTTGTGCGATACGCCAAAGGCTTATGAAGGTCAACCGGGGTTCGAGGTGCTCCGTACCGTGCCGGGAACGTGGGATGAGATAAGAGTTCCGCTGGCAAGGATGAATGAGCATGTCACGGTGGCCCGCAGGAGCGGTTCGGACTGGTGGGTAGGCTCGCTAAACAACGGTGCGGAAAGGAATCTGAAATTGGAATTGGACTTCCTTAGTGAGGGAGACTACCAAGCAACGATCTATACCGATGCAGAGGATGTGGACCGGAATCCAAACCATCTGGACAGACAGGTACGGAAAGTTACAAGGAAGGATATCATTGAACTGAATCTGGCAAAGGATGGAGGAGCGCTATTACATATCAGAAGGTTATAAGGGTGATGTTTATCAGTTGAAATTGTATTTCAATCAGTTGTTAGTTTGTTAGGATAAGAAGATTGTTCCAGGATAATATTTTTAGTCAATGGATTTATAACATGAACAGAAGAAATTTTATAAAGAGAGTGGGCCTTTTGGGGGCAGGATATGCGCTGAATAAAAACTTGATGTTTGCGAATTCAGGCGTAGCTTCGACAGCTGCCTCTTTTTCGTCGTTTCCAACAGTAAGGAAGCCTATATCGGAAAGGAACTTCAAAAGTCCTGCCATTGAAAAGGCCATTACTACTTTTAAACAGAAGGTCAAGAATGAAGAACTGGGCTGGCTGTTTGGGAATTGTTTTCCGAATACGTTGGACACAACCGTTTTTTATTCAGAAAAGGATGGCCGACCGGATACATATGTGATTACCGGTGATATTGATGCCATGTGGTTAAGGGATAGTTCTGCCCAAGTATATCCGTATTTGGATTTCATGTCTGAAGATAAGAACCTGCAAAGACTGATAATTGGCGTTATCAATAAGCAGACCTCCTTTATATTGAAGGATCCGTATGCCAATGCCTTTTATGATGATGATACGAAGTATACAAGATGGAACAGCGACCATACGGAGATGAAACCGGGTATTCATGAGCGTAAATACGAGTTGGATTCGCTTTGCTATCCCATTCGCCTGGCATATGGATACTGGAAAAAGACAAATGATGCTTCTCCTTTCGATGCGCAATGGAAGAAGGCGATAGAAACCGTTTTAAGGGTCTGCAAGGAACAGCAGAGAAAAGATGGTAACGGGCCTTATAGCTTTCGCAGAACTTCGGAATGGGCTATAGATGCTGTTCCTATGGGTGGAGTGGGCTATAAAGTAAATCCGGTCGGATTGATTTGCTCTACTTTCAGGCCTAGTGATGATGCCACTATCTTTCCTTTTCTCGTCCCGTCCAATTTCTTTGCGGTGGCCAGTTTGAGGCAGGCTTCCGAAATGGTTCAAAAGATAACCAAAGACAATGTACTGGCTGATGAACTGTTGGCGTTGAGTAAAGAAGTTTATAATGCTTTGCAGACTTATGCCGTGGTGAATCATCCGAAGTTCGGTAAAATCTATGCTTTTGAAATAGATGGCTTTGGATCGGCTTATCTTAGTGATGATGCCAACGTCCCTAATCTGCTGGCGTTACCCTATCTGGGTGGTGTTGATAGTGATGATGCAATTTATGCCAATACCAGAAGATTCGTGTGGTCGGAATACAATCCTTATTTCTTTAAAGGTTCTTATTTTGAAGGGATAGGAGGACATCATATTGGTACGGACATGATATGGCCGATGAGCCTGATAATGAAAGCCCTGACTGCTCAAGACGATAAAGAGTTACAGCAATGTATCCAGATGCTCCAGAAAACGCATGCCGGTACCGGGTTCATGCACGAGTCATTCCACAAGGATGACCCCAAGAAATTCACAAGGAGCTGGTTTGCATGGGCCAATACATTGTTTGGAGAATTGCTGTGGAAAACATTCAATGAGAAACCATATTTATTGGAATATTAATCATCTAATTAATCAATGTAAACAAAAATTTATGAGAAGAATTACAAAATTCAGTTTGTTACTCTCCCTTGTTCTGGGATTGTACTTTCCTACTGTTTTTGCACAGTCGAACATGACGAACGAAATGTTTGACTTGGCAAAGTTGAAGTCGGGTGTAAAAAACAAAAGAATCTCCAGTACAGATCCTACCGGAGGTAACAGAGATCACTTGGAGCCCTTCAAACCAGGTGAGAAACGCATCATTGCAGACATCAAGGGAACGGGAGTCATCAACCACATTTGGGTGACGATTGCGCCTCCACCTCCCACTTTGAGCAGAAACGACATTATCATTCGCATGTATTGGGACGGCAACGATTATCCTTCGGTAGAGTCTCCCATCGGCCCTTTCTTCGGACAAGGCTGGGATGAGAGATACAACTACGCATCCTTGCCTCTTTCGGCCGGTCCTGAAAACGGTACCGGTCTGTCGTGCTATTTCGCTATGCCTTTCGAGAAGGGCGCACGCATTGAAATTGAGAACCAGAGCGACCGCAACATAGATGCTTTCTACTTCTACGTGGATTATCTGGAGATGGCGAAGCTTCCCAAGGACATGGGCCGCTTTCATGCCTGGTATAACCACAACCTGACTGAAGCACTTCCCGAAGGCGAGACGGAGTGGGGAGTTACCGGTGCCCAGAAGCCGAACACCACCGGCGAACGCAACTATGTGTTCATGGAAACCCAAGGCAAGGGACACTTTGTAGGTATCAATTACTATGTGCATTGTCCCACTCCCATGTGGTATGGCGAAGGTGACGACATGTGGTTCATTGATGGAGAAAAGGTTCCCTCGCTGATAGGTACAGGTACGGAAGACTTCTTCAATACGGCCTGGTGTCCTAAAGAAGCCTTCTCGCATCCTTACTTCGGTTATCCCCGTGTGAACAATGATATAGGCTGGCTGGGTCGTACCCACGTTTACCGATTCTTCATTGAAGATCCCATTTTCTTTGAAAAGAGCCTGAAGGGAACCATCGAACATGGCTCCAACAACAACTTGACGTTGGATTTGTCTACCGTGGCTTATTGGTACCAAGATTCGGCTGTGGCTCTTCCCGAAGCTCCTACAAAGGCACAGCGTGCTCCGAAACCTTTCATCAACCATGTTGATATACATCGTTGGCGGGATGCCTGGCGTAAGTCCAAGGGTAACAAAGCCACTCTGTGGGGCAACGAGTAAACTTTTGTAACGCTCTTTTTTTATACGTTCATAGGCTGATATTTATATCCGGGGTTTTGCCATTATATTGGCAAAACTGTGTCTCTATATTGGCAAAACTGTGCCACTATATTGGCACGACTATGGAAAAATAGTTCTACGGAGCAGCAAATTCAATAAATCATTAATAAAGGTACGAAATGAAGAATATTCCCAAAAAGCAATTTGCGGGCTGGATGCTGATGCTACTGTTGTGCATCAGTATCTCGGCATTTGCCCAGTCGCCTAAGAAGGTGACCGGACGTGTGATGGATGCACAAGGTGAGTTACTCATCGGTGTGAATGTGACGGAGGCGGCAGACCCTTCTAATGGTGTGGTGACGGACATCAACGGTACGTATACGATTACGTTGAAAGGTAATAAGCCGTCATTAAAATTCTCTTATATCGGCTTCAAGGATAAAGTGGTAGCGGTAGGCTCCAAAGGAGTGCTTGATGTAGCTTTGGAAGAAGATGTGGCAGCCCTTGACGAAGTGGTGGTAGTGGGCTTCGGAACGCAGAAGAAAGCTTCTGTGGTCGGCTCCATTACCAATATAGAGCCGGCCAAGCTTGCCGCGGCTCCCAGCCGTTCGCTCAGTAACAACCTGGCGGGTATGGTTCCCGGTGTGATTGCGGTTCAGCGTAGCGGTGACCCTTGGTTCAATAACTCCGACTTCTGGATTCGTGGTATCAGTAGCTTTACTGGCAATACCAATCCGCTGGTATTGGTGGACGGCGTCGAGCGTTCGCTCCACGACATCGACCCTGAAGAAATCGCCTCCTTCTCCGTGTTGAAGGATGCTGCCGCCAGTGCCGTCTATGGTGTGCGCGGTGCCAATGGTGTAGTGATGATTGAGACCAAGCGCGGCAAGATTGGAAAGCCGCAGGTGAACGTCCGCTTCGAACACTCCTTTACGCAACCCATCAAGATACCCGACTACATCGGCAGTGTGAAGTATCTGGAACTGATTAACGAAATGTATGCCGAGCAAGGTAGAGCCCCCTTTGCCAGCGAAGCCACCTTGCTGAACTACAAGAATCAGACCGACCCGGAACTCTATCCCGATGTGAATTGGTGGGATGTTATCTCCAAAGACCATGCAGACAACACGAAGGCGAACGTTAGTGTCAACGGTGGTACGGACATTCTTCGTTATGCGTTGGTGGCAGGATATTACAATGAGAACGGTATCATTGAACGCGACAAGAACCAGGAGTGGGACTCTTCCCTGAAGGTGAGCCGATATACGGTACGTTCCAATGTAGATGTGAATGTGACTCCCACTACCTTGTTCCGTGCCAATGTGGGCGTGTTCCTGCAAACCCGTAACGCTCCTCCGGGAGACACGGAAACCAATCATGGCATTTTCTATCAAGCCATGCGTGTACCTCCTTACGTGCATCCGGCCATCTATGCCGATGGACGCATTCCCCGTGTGATGTACAAGCAGAACCCTTGGGCGTGGGCCACACAGCGTGGATACGAAAAACTAAACCACAATAAGATTGAATCCCTAGTATCGTTGGAACAGGATTTGAAGTTCATCACACCGGGACTGAAGTTCAAGGGAACCTTCTCTTTTGACAAGTTCTCGGCAACTTCCGTGACACGTTCCAAGAACCCCTATTACTACAATCCCGCCACCGCACGCGATGCAGAGGGCAACATCATCACTGATGTGCAGACCACCGGACAAGAGTTCCTGGGCTATGAAAAAGGAGCTAAATGGGGCGATCAGTCCATCTATCTGGAAGGAATGTTCTCGTACAACCGCATTTTCGGCAAAGTGCACGATGTGAACGCCATGTTCCTCTACAACCAGAAGGAGTATGACAATGGTGATGCGCTTCCCTATCGTACCCAAGGCATAGCCGGAAGATTCTCTTATACTTACGACAGCCGCTATGTTGCCGAGCTGAACTTCGGTTACAACGGCTCCGAGAACTTTGCCAAAGGCAAGCGCTTCGGCTTCTTCCCCGCCGTGGCGTTGGGATGGATTGTATCTTCCGAGAAATTCATGGAGCCGGTTTCCGATGTCATCTCCAACTTGAAGCTGAGAGCTACTTGGGGTAAGGCCGGTAACAGTAACATTGGTGGTAACAGACGTTTCGCCTATATTTCTACCATTGTCAATACCGGTTCGTACAGATGGGGTACAGATGCGGAAATCTATCGCCTTGGACGTTCGGAAGGCGAAATCGGTGTGAACAACTTGACATGGGAAACCGTGACCAAGATGAATGCCGGTATCGACTTAGGTCTATGGAATGGTAGCGTGAACCTCGTAGTGGATGTGTTCAAGGAAAAGCGCGATGACATCTTCATGCAGCGTAAGAATGTGCCTGGTTCTGCCGGATTCAACCGCCCTGTTTGGGCCAATTATGGCAAGGTCGATAATCAGGGATTTGATGTGTCTTTGAATGTCAACCACAAGTTCAATAGCGATTGGGCCATTTCCGCTATGGCAAACTATACCTACGCACACAATAAGGTTGTGGAAATAGACGAACCTGCCGCCATCTTGGGTACATACCGTTCGCAAACTGGTAAACCTGTAGGGCAATTGTTTGGCTTGATAGCGGAAAGGCTCTTTACGGAAGATGATTTCGATGAAAACGGTATGCTTAAGGAAGGAATTCCGGCACAGAAGTTCAGTGATATGAGTAACCTACGTCCCGGTGACATTAAATACAAAGATTTGAACGGGGATGGTGAAGTGACCGCAGTAGATAAAACAGCCATTGGCGGTACACGTATTCCCGAGATTGTCTATGGTTTTGGAGCTACAGTAAGCTATAAGTCGTTCGATTTGGGAGTATTCTTCCAAGGAACAGGTAAAACCTACCAGCTCTTGGGCGGAGAGACCTGGTTGCCGGGTTCTTCCTTAGGTGCTGGTAACATCTATTCGAACATTGACGACCGTTGGACACCCGAAAATCCGAGGCAAGATGTATTCTGGCCCCGTATGGGAGACAAGGCTGTGGCAAACAATGAACAAGCTTCCACATGGTGGTTGCGTGACATGAGTTTCCTGCGCCTGAAGAATCTGGAACTTGGATATACCCTTCCGCAACGTTGGACTACCAAAATTGGCATCCGCGGCTGCCGTTTGTTTGCAAGAGGAACCAATCTGCTGACGTTCTCCAACTTCAAGCTTTGGGACCCCGAACTGGAAACTACCGATGGATTGAGATACCCACAGATGAAATCTGTATCAGTGGGTTTTAGCATCAATTTCAACAATTAATTAAGATACGAAGAAAATGAAAAAATATAAATCTATAGCAAAAGCTGTCTTATTGTCGTGCACCCTGGCATTGACAACGAGTTGCAACGATTTCTTGGACAAGGCTCCCGACGACCAGCTTACCATGGAGATGATTTTCACGGACAAGATAAGGACTGAGGACTGGTTGGCAGGTGTTTATTCATCCATTCCCAGCCCCATGTGGGGGTATTTCAAGGAGCAAGGTTATAACATTATGGGCGATGATATCACTATTCCCCAAGATTGGTCGCCGTATGGATGGAGAAGTGTGTATGCCTACACCACCGGAAACTGGAGTCCTATCTCAACATGGGTCCCCAATTATTGGGTAGAATTGCACAAGCGCATACGTTCCGGCCTTATCTTCTTGCAGGAGGCAAAAGTACTTCCGGAAAAAGACCTGACGGAATCTTATGTCAACCAGATGAAGTACGAAGTCCGCTTCTTGATAGCCTACTATTACTCTTTGATGATTGAGTTGTATGGTGCCATACCGTTTACTCCCGGTGTGCTTGTTGCCGTCGATGCGCCCGAATCGGAGATGATGACGCCCCAAAGACCCTATGCCGAAGTGGTAGATTGGATTGACAAAGAGCTGCTGGAAGTGTCAGAACATCTGCCCGCTGTCTATCCCAATAATACCGATTGGGGCAGGGCCACCTCTATCATGGCTTTGGCAATACGTGCCAAAACACTGTTATTTGCCGCAAGTCCGTTGTTCAATGGCAATCCGGACCTCAAGGACTGGAAGAACTCAGAAGGAGAATTCCTTTTTGATGCCGAAGCCAAACCGGAAAGATGGGAAAAGGCTGCCAAAGCTCATCTCGACTTGATAAAGGCAGCCGAAGCAGCCGGACATAAGCTGTACTATGAATATAATGTGGATGGAAGCATTGACCCCTTCATGTCTTACTATAACATGTCGTTGAAACGCTTCTCAGAAGGTAATAAGGAGATTCTTTTCGGACGCCCCGAAAATGAGAACCTGAACTCCTGGCAGGCTCATCATCTGCCGAAAGGTATCGGTGGAAATGCCGCTATGGGTGTTACTCAGGAACTGGTGGACGCTTTTTATATGAAGAACGGTGAAATGCCTATATTGGGATATAACGAGGATGGTTCGCCCATTATCAACCCGGAATCGGGGTATGTGGAAAACGGATTCTCTACCAATACAGAGTATAGAACCACGAAGTGGCCGGGCGGTGGACCTTCGAACCTTGCCAATAAAGAAACCGGTGTAAGCCCGGTAACAGAAGAAGGTACCTACAACATGTATTGCAACCGGGAGCCTCGCTTCTATGTTTCCGTCATCTATAATGGCGCATGGCTGGGAGTTGATAACCGTCGTGTGAACTTCCTTCAAGGAGGCCGTGATACGGATATGACTTTCGACTCTCCGCAGAACGGTTATAATGTCCGTAAGCGAATCTCTTTGGATGTACTTCCCAGAGATGGAAAGCATGTATATCAGCCGGGTATCTTATACAGAATGGCTGAAGCGTATTTGGGCTATGCGGAAGCATTGAACGAGTCTTCGCCAGCTCCCACTCCCGATGTATATAAGTATGTGAACTTGATTCGTGAACGTGCCGGAATTCCCGCTTTGAAGGAAGGGCTGAGTAAGGAAGAAATGCGTGCCGCCATTCAGCAAGAACGTCGGGTAGAGTTCAATTGTGAAGGTATCCGTTTCCATGACCTCCGTCGTTGGAAGATTGCCGACAAATACCTGGGCGGCAAGCTTTATGGTATGAATCATGACGGTTCTGAGAAGAGCGATGATGTGAACAATCCGAAGGCTTTTTATAAGAGAACTTACTACAAGAGCCGTACCTTCAACAAAAGAATGTATTTATGGCCCGTTCCGCAGGCTCAGATGGACATCAACCCCAATTTGAGACAAGCTCCCGGATATTAATAAATAATTAGAGAACAAGTATGAAATCAATAAAATTCATTTTTTGTACGATGGCGTTAGCGTTTACCACATTGATGTCTTGCTCGGATGATAATGAGGTGGACTTGTCCAATCGTAAGTTTGTCCGTATCGATCAATCGGCAGTTTATGTGGAGATTGACGAGAATGTCACTGTCACCGCTTCCGTTGACACTTTGGCGGGTGATTCCTATCTGTTGAAATGGAGCGTGCTCGATTCCGATGTAGCGACCATTGAAGGTGTAGAAAACAACGCAGCCGTCATTACGCCTATTGCCGTTGGAAAAACGGTTATCAAGGTAGAGACAGCCGATGGCAAGTTGTGCTACTTTAGTGACTTGACTGTTACCAAGACTCCTAAGACGTGTTACATTGACTTTGGTGTCATTGATTCTCCGGCTCCGTTTAACAACTATAGGAATCCCAGAGACCCCGGATTGGTAAATATGCTCGACCAAAGAGGTCGTCCTACTACTTTCGGCATCGAGGTGGACAAACCGTTTTCCGGAAAATTGGCTCGCGGTTTGAATAATAATTTGGGTCTTCCAAAAACAGCTTCTGAGGATATGTTTTTCAGCGACGGTATTAAGATTCCGCTCAGTGGATTTAAGGTGACAGGTCTCTCTCAAGGAACAAAATATACGTTCAGTTTCTATGCTCACATCAATGACCGTGGAACTGAAACCGAGTTCCATGTAATCGGAAAGAACGATGGCGTTGCTTATTTGGTTAGTGACTATAATTTAGATAGAACGGTAGAGATTAAGGGTATTGAGCCTAATGACGAAGGTGTTGTTTATATCGAGATGAAACCGGGCCCGAACAATGTACAATGGGCCAAATTCTTTGGCGTAAATACCATGGTACTTTCAGAAGAGGAGAATTGATGTGGTTTTATAGACCATAATCCTTTCTATTGAAATAATACTGTCAGTGAGGAGAGATACCGTTTAAACAGGCATTCTCTCCTTGCCTTTTTAAAAAACATATAGTAAAATAGTTTATGAAAATTAATTTGAAAGAAGTTTCTGTTTTCTTGTCTGCCATTCTATTGGCAGGCTCGTATGCCGTGGCTCAGAACCCATACAGATGGACGGATGAGCTGGAGTTATTGAAAAGAGTGGATAAATTGCCGGAGTATCGCACTGGCTCTTATGTGGAGCAGTTCTCGAGTTACGACCGTACCGGAGGCAATGATGATGGTTTTGCGGGTACTTATTCTTTCCTTCGTAAGGAAGGTGATAAGTTGGTGATTGCTGAGATGGAAGGCCCCGGAGTCATCAACCGAATCTGGACTCCTACACCGACGGACAATATGCTCTATTTCTATTTTGATGGACAGAAAGAGCCCGGTCTGAAAATAAAGTTCTCGGATTTGTTTTCCGGTAAGGTTTATCCGTTTACAAAGCCCGTTTGTGGTAATGAAATCGGTGGTTTTTATTGTTATCTGCCCATTACGTACAAAAAGTCCTGCAAAATTGTTTTCGATGGACCTAAATTGGAATTCATTCAGATACAATACCGTAACTTGCCGGAAAAGAAGGTGGAAACCTATACCGGTGAATTCTCACAGCAGGATAAGGATTTGTTGGCTGAGGTGAATAGAATATGGGCTGACTTGTCTCCTGCTGTAACGAATTATACCTTTGGAAAATCAGCTGGTGTACAGACGGAAGAAAAGGTATTTACACTGAGTCCGGGAGAAGAAGTTTCTTTCTTTGAGATGGCAGAACCGGGACGTATTGTAGGTATGTCGATTGATGGCGGAACATCTTTCGAAGGTTTATACAAAGATGTGATTCTTTCAGCTAAATGGGATAATGAGAAGGTGGAGGCTATTTATGCCCCCGTTGCTGATTTTTTTGGATATGCCTATGGAAAAGGAGCAATGCGGAGTATCTTAATGGGTAAGCAAGGTACTTCCAACTACTGCTATCTGCCAATGCCTTTTGACAAGTCAGCTTCTATGAAGATGATTTATAAAAAGAGAGAAGGTATTCAGCAATCTCCTATTTCTGTAAACGTTAAAGTGTACTATAACAGTAATAAGCGTAATGTGAAGGAAGAGGGTAAGTTCTATTCTGTATGGCGTAGAGAGAAAACTCCTCTCGGCATTTTCCATAAGTTTGCTGCACAAAAAGGAAAAGGACATTATGTAGGAACCATCCATCAGGCACAAGGCCTGCGTCCGGGAATGACCTTGTTCTTCGAAGGGGACGACAGCACTTACGTAGATAATAAAATGCGTCTGCACGGCACCGGTTCCGAAGACTATTACAACGGTGGCTGGTATGCTTTATTGGATCGTTGGGACAGAGGAAACAGCCTCCCTCTCCATGGTTGTCTGGATTATTCACTTCCGATGGCCAGAACCGGTGGATACCGTTTCTTCTTGGCCGACAAAATGTCCTATGAGAAGGAAATCTATCATGGAATGGAACATGGTGAAGTAAAAAATAATTTCCCGGTAGATTATACATCTGTTGGATTCTTCTATGCAGCCCAGCCATTGCAAGGCAGAGAAGAACCTACTGCTGAATTACGCACTGTATATCAGCCGACAGAACATATTTATTTCCCTCAATTGATGCAGCTGAGTCTTGGTGGAGGTGTCCAGGTAACAAATGAGCGTGGAATCCGTATGACCACCCAGCATGGAGGAGTAGTGCGCATCATGCTGAACGATGTGCCCGAAGGAAAATATAAAGTGCTGATAAACTATTTCGAGAAACCGAATGGTGCCGACTTCCAGGTTTGGCAACGCCAGAAGCAACTGTCCGGATGGATCTCTACTAAGAAGGACAAAGAAGTGTCTAAAGACAGAGTACATGTAGGAGACATCAATTTGACGGAACAAACCAATTCGGTCACTTTCCATGTGAGAAATAATAACGGTGGGGACCAGTTTGAACTGGGACTGATTATCCTGGAAAGAATAAAGGAATAGATGTGGGAATGTGTACTTGTATATGGAATTGATAAGAATGAGAACTAAACAAATTTTACTGTTCGGGCTTGTTACCTGTAGTTTGACGGGCAATATGGCTTGTAAGGATGCTGATAGTGAAAAAACGCTGTGTATTGATAATGTACGCATGATATCCCGTGTCACGGGTGATCCTTTGCCGGGAGATACATTGCTGAATCCCAATAATACCGGACCTGACTTTGATGTATATGGAACGGATTTGGGGTTAATGTGGCATATGGATGGAAACCGTGTGGGCATGTTTTTCGGAGATACCAGTGGAGAAGGCTTTGTCGTGAATAAAAATGGTGGTAATGGTTCCAACTGGCGTTCCAACGTACTGGCTTTTTCATCGGATACAGAGCTTACAGACGGTCTTAAAATAGATTCAATGCTGCTTGATGCCGATGGTAAGGCGCTTGAGGTATGTGCAGGCGGTAAGACGAATCCGGAGGTATACCAGACTTCCATCCCCACGAGTGCCATTCGTGCCGGGAAAACGGATTGTGTCCATATCATGAACATTTATGATTGGGGAGCGCCTCATGGACGCTGGCTTACCAATTTTTCTTCTGTCTATACTTCCAATGATGACGGTCGGACATGGGAGCGACGTGAAGAGGTGACTTTTTCTCCCGACAGTCATTTTTCGCAAGTGGCTTATGCCAAACGTGACGGATGGATTTATATGCTTGGCACACAGGCCGGACGTGGTGATGCTGCGTATCTGGCGCGTTTCCTTGAGAAAGATCTTCTGGATATGAAGGCCTATGAATACTGGAACGGTGAAAGTAAAGAGTGGATACGTGGAAATGAGGCTGCCGCTACTCCGGTATTGAGAGGTCCCGTAGGAGAAGCGTCGCTGATATGGCACAAGAAGTTTGAGCGTTGGATTCTGACTTATAATTATGATCCGAATCATGACGAGACTCCTTTGACCAAAAGGCATGCCATTCTTTATTGTACATCGAAGGATCTCGTCCAGTGGAGCGAGCCGAAAGTATTGGCAGAAGCGGACAGATATCCAGCTTTGTATTGCGCTTACATACATCCGTTGAAAGACAATGATGACCAGCTTTGGTTCATCATGTCCATGTGGGGGCCATACAATGCTTTCCTGATGTGTGCCGATATGAAGTTGGAGTGAGTCCTTCCGGTCATTGTTAAGTATTAGTTATCCATCCTTTGTGAATGATGGAATATTGCTGTATGAAGTATAAATGTAATAAATAAACAGAAAATGAGAAAACAGATTGCAGTATTGGCTTCCGCCTTGCTGTTAGGGGGCGGAGTTTATGCTCAGAATGCGTTGCAGACACAAAAGCCGAAAGCCTACATGGTGTCTGATGCACATTTGGACACACAGTGGAACTGGGATATCCAGACCACAATCAAGGATTATGTGTGGAATACGATCAGCCAGAATCTGTTTCTGCTGAAGCAGTATCCGGAATATATTTTTAATTTTGAAGGAGGTGTGAAATATGCTTGGATGAAGGAATATTATCCGGCGCAATACGAAGAGATGAAGAAATTCATAGAGAGCGGCCGTTGGCATATCAGCGGAGCCAGCTGGGATGCCACTGATACGCTGGTTCCTTCCATAGAGTCTGCGATTCGTAACATCATGCTTGGTCAGAATTATTATCGGAAGGAATTTGGTGTGGAAAGCACTGACATCTTTTTGCCGGATTGTTTCGGTTTTGGCTGGACACTTCCTGCCATTACGTCCCATTGCGGACTGATTGGTTTCTCTTCTCAGAAGTTGCAGTGGCGCAACAAGCCGTTCTACGGCAACGACAAATATCCTTTCACTATCGGCCTATGGCAAGGTATAGACGGCTCTACCATCATGATGGCTCATGGATATGATTATAACCAGCGTTTTGAGGACGAAGACTTGTCGGAAAACAAGAATTTGTTGGAATTGACTACCCACTCTCCGCTTCACATGGTCTACCGCTATTACGGTACGGGAGACATAGGTGGTTCACCTACATTGGAGTCTGTACGTGCCATAGAGAAAGGCCTGCAAGGCAATGGTCCGTTGCAGATTGTCAGTGCCACGAGTGACCGGATATATAAAGACTTCCAGCCTTACGCAAGCCATCCGGAACTGCCCAAGTTCAACGGTGAACTGTTGATGGATGTTCACGGTACCGGATGTTATACTTCCCAGGCTGCCATGAAGCTGTACAACCGTCAGAATGATCTTTTGGGGGATGCAGCGGAACGCTCCTCCGTTGTAGCCGAATGGCTGAACCAAGCTTCCTATCCCGGAGCTGCATTGACTGAGAACTGGCAGCGTTTCATTTTCCATCAGTTCCATGATGACCTTACGGGAACAAGTATACCGCGGGCTTATGAATTCTCATGGAATGACGAGTTGATTTCCCTCAAGCAGTTCTCCGGTATTCTTACTTCCTCCATTGACGCTGTGGCAAGAAAGATGGATACCAGGGTGAAAGGGATACCGGTGGTGCTTTACAATGCGCTTGGATTCCAGGTTGCCGATATGGCAGAGGTGGAACTTGCCTTGCCAAAGAAACCGAAAGGGATTACCGTATATGATATGAATGGCCGGAAAGTGGCCGCCCAATTGCTGTCCTATGCCGATGGTAAAGCCAGACTATTGATAGAAGCCGTTGTGCCTGCTACCGGTTATGCGGTATATGATGTCCGCACATCCGGTCTGTCGGCTGACGCCCGGGTATCTGTGGATTCCAATGCATTGGAGAATTCCATTTATAAGATAACGCTGGATACGAAGGGTGATATCGTTTCGTTGTTTGACAAGAAGAACGGCAAGGAGCTGGTGAAACCCGGTAAATCCATTCGTCTGGCACTCTTCACGCAGAACAAGTCCTACATATGGCCTGCTTGGGAAATCTTGAAGGAGACCATAGACCGGGAACCGGTTTCCATCACAGAGGATGTGAAGATGACATTGGTGGAGGATGGTGAGCTGCGCAAGTCACTCTGCATCGAGAAACGTTATGGAGAGTCACTCTTCAAGCAATACATCCGCTTGTATGAAGGCAACCGTGCTGACCGCATAGACTTCTACAATGAGGTGGACTGGCAGTTGTCCAATGCCTTATTGAAGGCCGAATTCCCCTTGAACATAGCAAATACGGAAGCTACTTACGATTTGGGACTTGGAAGCGTGAAGCGGGGCAACAATACGGAGACTGCCTATGAAGTCTATGCACAGTATTGGGCCGATTTGACTGACCGTAGTGGAAACTATGGTGTGTCTGTCCTGAATGACAGCAAATACGGTTGGGACAAACCGGACGACAACACCCTCCGCCTGACTCTGCTGCATACCCCCGAAACAGACAAGGATTATGCTTACCAGAATCGCCAGGACTTCGGTCATCATTGCTTTACATACAGTCTGGTGGGTCATGCCGGCGGACTTGACAAGGCTGCCACCATAGAGAAAGCGGAGATGTTGAACCAGAGGTTGAAAGCTTTCCGTACCGACAAACACAAGGGTACGTTGGGTAAGGAGTTCTCTTTCGTCTCTTCCAATAACCGCAATGTCATTATCAAGGCATTGAAGAAAGCCGAGAACTCGGATGAGTATGTAGTGCGTGTCTATGAGATGGGCGGTGAGAAGGTGCAGGATGCGGTACTTTCTTTTGCAGGCGAAATTGCCAGTGCCTGCGAAGCGGATGGCACTGAAAAGAGTATCGGTTCGGCCGAATTCAGTGGAAACGGGCTGTCTGTAAGTATAAAGCCTTATTCTGTAAAGACATTCAAGGTACGTTTGAAGTCATCGGGTGAAGACGCCTATCAATTGCAGTATGCCTCTTTGTCGCTGTCCTATAACTATAAATGTTCATCATTCAACGAGTTTCGCGGTGAAGCTGATTTTGAGTCGGGCTATTCGTTTGCGGCAGAACTGTTGCCCAAATCCCTGGCTGTAAACGGGATTCCTTTCCAACTCGGCGAGAAAGATGCCGCCAACGGAATGACGTGCAATGGTGATACTATTGTTCTACCGGAAGGTAAAAAGTATAATAAACTGTATTTTCTGGCTGCCGCTACGGACGGGGACTATGCCGCCACTTTCCGGTGCGGAGGGAACAAGAGTGAGGTCATTGTACCTTCCTATACCGGATTTGTCGGACAGTGGGGACATTCGGGACATACCAAAGGTTATCTGAAGGATGCCGAAGTGGCTTATGTGGGGACTCACCGCCACTCTCCTACAGACGATGAGGCCTATGAGTTTACCTATATGTTCAAGTTCGGTATCGATATTCCGGAAGGTGCCGCCAGCCTTATACTTCCGAAGAATGAAAAGGTTGTTCTTTTTGCTGCCACATTGGTGGAGGAAACTCTGAAACCCGTCCAGGTTGCCACTACCTTGTTCCATACAGCCATCCGCAACAATGAGATGGAGTTGAACAATGTGGAGGCAGAAAAAGAGAATCTTTTGAAGGGTGCGAAGATTATCGCTTATTCCGGTTATTTCAATGATAATGAGAAACCTGAACGCATCGTTGACGGGGATGTCGATACCAAATGGTGCGAAGTGGGAAGTGCGTTGAACTATGTGGATTTTGATTTGGGTGAAGCGAAAACGGTGAGCGGTTGGAAACTGGTGAATGCAGGCCGTGAGGACAAAGGGTACATTACTTCCGCTTGCTTCCTGCAAGGCAGAAACAGCCAGACTGAAGAATGGAAGACACTTGACAATATAGATGGAAACCGGCAGAATGTCGTATCACGTATGATTGACACTCCGGCGCAGGTTCGCTATGTACGCTTGATGATAACCCGTCCTATGCAGCATGCAGGAGGAAAGGTGTTACGCATCAATGAGATGGAGATTTACTAAAATAATCGGTTATGATGAAAAAACTAGTTTTTGTAATTCAGTTGATATTTCTCTATAGCGGTTTGGCTATGGCCGACCCGGTTATCTCTCTTAAGACATTGTTGCATGAGATGACAGACCGTTCCGTGCTGGCGCGTTGGCCCGAAAATGCCTATACGTGTAAGCAGTTCAGCAGCTACGACCGTAGTTCGCATAACATGACGGATAAGCGTGCCTGGTTTGGTAATTTCGACCAAGGACAGTTTATCCGCCAGGAAGAGAACGGAGGGAGGACGGAATATGTGATGATGGATGCCGAAGGCCCCGGTGCCATGGTTCGTTTCTGGATGACTTTCTCCGGCATAAATCGGGGACAAGGGACTCTGCGTATCTACATAGACAATGAGGAAAAACCGGTAATTGAAGGCAATGTACGTGATATATTGAGCGGACAAGTCCTTTGTGGAGAACCTCTTTCAACTTCAGTACCCGATGAGGCTCCGATGGAAGAAAGAGGGCATAATTTATATTTGCCCATACCTTATGCCAAGCGGTGCAAGGTGACTATCGAATCGCCGGACTTGAAGATTACTCCGGAGGGGAAAATTGAGAGTAAGACCATTGTATACTATGCTATCAATTACCGCACTTATACTTCTCCGGTCAAGGTGATTTCTTTCTCGGCCAAAGAGTTGAAGAAGAATGCCCGGCTGATAGCTGCTGTCAATAAGAAGCTGTCGGAAGGAACACCTGGTATTGATACTCCGCTTGCGGGAAGAGAAAGTACGCTCAATCTGGCGGCTTCTCTGGCTCCGGGTGAAAGCCGTAGTTTTACGATTGACGGCTCTCGTGCCATTCGTCGTCTTTCGATGCGGATTGATGCCGATGACCGTCGCCAAGCACTTCGCTCTACGGTCTTGTCCATTGCCTTTGATGGGGAACTAACTGTCTGGGCTCCGGTCGGTGAGTTTTTTGGGGTAGGCTATTATCCCGTTGCAACTGGTACGTGGTATACGCGGGCCGTGCAGGATGATGTGATGAGTGCATGGTGGGTGATGCCTTTCGAGCGGAACTGTACGATTACCTTGACCAATTATGGGGAACAGCCGGTGGAGATATCCAAGGCTGCTGCAGTTAGTGGAAAGTGGCAGTGGGATGAGCGCTCCATGCACTTTGGTACCACATGGCAGCAGTTTACGCATATCCATGCCCGGGGCGATGAGTTTGCCCAGGACCTTACGTTTGCCGATCTTAAAGGTAGGGGCGTGTATGTGGGAGATGCGGTTACTGTCTATAACCCCAACTTGGGTTGGTGGGGAGAAGGAGATGAAAAGGTGTATGTGGACGGTGAAACCTTTCCGTCACACTTTGGAACGGGTACAGAAGATTATTATGGCTATGCCTGGGGGCGCTATGAACCGTGGATAAACCATCCTTTTGTTGCCCAACCCATAGGAGATGGTTGTTATGCTCACATAGGTCTGGCGCAGAATACCCGTGTTCGTAGTTTGGATGCGATTCCGTTTACCCGGAGCCTGCGCTTTGACATGGAGTTATTCGATTGGTCGAATATACACCTTAATTATGCTCCGATAACCTTCTGGTATATGCTTCCCGGAGGCGAAATACAGCCGAAACCCTTTGTGAGCGATGTACGCGAACGGGTTGCCAACCAACCGTCAGATATTTTCGGTTCAGGGATGAGTCTGGTTGTGGAGGGCGAAGTCATGCAGCCTCGTCCGGGGCATATGGGTTCCGTTGAATTGCAGACCAACTTCCACCCCTTGTGGAGTGAGGGTATGCAGCTCTACTGGAAAGAGTTTAAACCGGGAGATAAGCTGTCATTAGTTTTTGACAGTGAAGTGGAAGGAATTTATTATGCGAAAATACAGTTCACTGTGGCGCCTGATTATGGTACATTTGCCCTTCGTGTAAATGATAAGGTGATTACTCCGGAAGTCAGTCTGACCAATGGAGAAGTGTCTCTGCTTTTGGTGAATCTTGGGCGGGTCAATTTGAAAAAAGGAAAGAATGAGTTGCAGATTGAGTCGATTGCACTGGCTCCGGGACATGATACCGGTTTCTTTGGGATTGATAAGTTGACTCTTCGCAAATAATTCTGTAGACGTCTCTATCGCAGGGATTGTACTTGTATGGATAGCTTTGGATAAATAAAAGTCCAAGGCTATCTTTTTTGTATCAGTTCTTTTTCTATGATAAAATGCTATCTTTGTCCTCAAAATAATAGGTAAGATGAAACTTCGTTCACTCTATATCCTTTCTATTGTAGGGCTGCTACTGGTAATTGTGGTGCAGATTGGTGGTATGATGTATGCTTACGACAATACCAAGAAAGAGGCGGAACGCGCACTGAACGAATGTTTCCGTCTGGCTTTTATCGAAACGGTGGACAACGAGATTAATAATTTACCGTTTCCTGACATGACTATCCCTTTTTACTCGTATCTATCCAAAGACAGTATCAGGTCTTTCGAAGATGAGATGTTTTTAAACTATCAGCAGGCAGCTTCCTTTCTCGAAGATGTATATCATGTCGCCATTCCATTAGATGTGATGGCGAGGTTGGTAGAGAAGAAACTGAAATGGAAAAATATAGACCGGACTGTAAATATCCGTCCTGCGACGGACAGAAGCAAGCGTTCGGTATATGTACGGTTCAAGTCTGTTCTTTCGGAAAAAGCCTGGTTGAATGAGAAGAAAGGAGAGGCCATTGAAGCTGTCATGTTTTCTCCTTTTATACCGCTTGTCAAGGATATAGTCTTTTTGTTCCTTCCTACGCTTCTCTTGGTTGTTTTTCTGGTGTACAGTTGGGCCAGGCAAATGGATTCCATACTTAAACAAGGTAATGATATTGAGAAGCAGCGGTCTGCTTTTTATGTGCTGGCAGAGAAGATGAGGTTGCCGATAGGTGAGGTACGTAGTCAGATATCGGAGAGCCGGTGGGCAGATATAGAAGCCTCGGGGCAACATTTGCTGGACATGACAGAACATACGCTTACGGGAGCTAAGCAAAGCGAACGGCAGCGGCAGGTGCGCAAGCAATATTCTTTTAAAGTCTTTTCGATTGTCGGGTTGATTGCCGGCTGTCTGCTGATGGTAGTCTGGTTTGTCTATCTGTACCGTGCTTCTTTCAAAGAAACTGCCTATCAGGTAAATGATTGTTTTGAAGCGGCTTTTTATGACGAGGTCTTGAAACGCCGCCTTTCTTTGCTCTACGAACAGACTGATAGGGATGGAAAGGATGAATGGGAAGAGAGTGTTGAATCGCCTTTTGCAAAGGAGCAAAGGGAATTTCTGGAGAAAGAGCAGTCGAAGTATAAGGTGAACCGCTTTGGAGTGGTACATATGTACAATCCGGTCGATTTGAATTATCGACTACGCTCTGCTTTGATTATGCAGCGCAGCATCAATGAAAGCGGAATGGAATTTCCTCTCTCCGTGCAGTACCTCGATTCTGCTTTTGCTTCCAGGTTGGAAGCCTTGGGAATGACCTATAAGAGTGGTATCCGCCAGTACTACGCTCCCTCCGATAGTACAGTGGTGGAAGCAGGATATGCCTCGGCAAAATATCAGGATATTTCTTCCCGGTTTATACCGTTGAAGGAGGACAGCATCCTTTGTATACAAGGTGTGGTGAAGAATCCGTATCGCTACGTCATAAGTTCCGTATGGTATCTGTTTCTGCCTCTTTGGGTGATGTTTTTGGTGGTGTTGGACTGTATTCTCGGCCAGGTGAAAGTTTTGCGTACACAGCGGCATTTGGAGCAATTCCAGAAGGATTTTACTTATGCTATGATACACGACATGAAGTCTCCTCTGAGTTCCATCCTGATGGGAGCTCATATTCTGAATAGCGGCAAATTGTCCGGTAAGCCCGGAAAAGAAGAGAAATACCGGCAGGCGATGATGGAAGAGTGTGAGCATCTGCTTACCCTTTCCAATCGTGTACTGGTACTTACCAAGCTGGATGAGGGACATTTGGAACTCCATCAGGAAGAGGTGCCTTTGCGGCCTTTACTTGATGATATGATTGCCAAAATTTCTCTGAAAACCAGCAAAAGGGTAGAATTTACGACCGTTTATCATCGTTGTGAAATGGTGTATGCCGATGCCTTCTGTTTGCGTGAAGTGTTGGGCAATCTGCTGGACAATGCCATTAAATATTCCCATGAAGAGGTAAAGATAGATATTATTTGCGAATCGGAGAAAGGCTTCTGCAAGATAAAGGTGTGTGACAACGGATTGGGTATTCCCTTAAAAGACCAGTCTCTTATCTTCAACCGTTTTGAACGTTCTGCAGCAGTCGGGCGAAGTGGAAGGGGCGGTGCTGCAGGTTTTGGTCTGGGCCTGAATTATGTACAGCAGGTGATGCTGGCACATGGCGGCAGGGTAGAAGTGGAAAGTGAAGAGGGGTGCTTCAGTGAATTTACACTCTACTTTCCTATTGAGACTGTATAAATTTACCACACGTGGAAATTCAATCCTTCTGATTTGTCAGTAATATAGGAGTCTCCGCCGAATGAGCGTAATTGCCAGAGGATGTAAAGGTCGTCGAAACTCATGACAGCCAGTAATATTCCAAATCGTGTGACATCATAATTGCCACTTGTCATACCATATATAAGGGGCAATATACCCAGTAGCAGGAAGGGCAGCAGGCATGTGGTGCGATATTGCCACATGCGTATCGGCGAAAACAATCTGAACAACAGTTTATGTAGGAATAGATTTACCAGGACAGCTGCCAATATACACATGGAGAATCTGACCAGCGATAGATGGCTGGTTGTTTCTCCATGTATCGACTGAAACAGAATCAGCATTGGTACTGCAAATACTATGGCAGCTATGATGCCGTATTTATTAATCCTCTTGCCCGAAACTACTATCTCTGTTCCTTTTCGGCTTTTTGTTATTGAAATATCTGCTTTCATAGTGTGGATTTTTTGTATTGATGTTGCAAAGGTAGAGTGGGGCACATGCTTCATAAGTTATCGCTACGTTAATATTAGGTTAAGAGGCGTTGTTTTCCTCGTTTATTTTATAGCAATATGACTGTTGCATTCATTCTTTTCCTTATTTTTGCAATATATAATAAACGCATTATGATAAAGTTATTGTTGGTAGAAGACGATGCAAGCTTGAGATATATAGTTCAGGGCGGGTTGGAAGATATGATAGGCGGTTATGAAGTGATTGCTGCCGCCAATGGCGAGGAGGGCTTGAAACAGTGGAAAGAACAACATCCTGATGTGATAGTATCTGATATAGAAATGCCCGTTATGAACGGTTACGAGATGGTGAAGCGTATCCGCGAGACAGATGGGGAAACTCCGATTCTGTTCTCCTCTGCCCTGATATCTCCTAAAGATGTGGTAAAAGGTTATGAAATCGGTGCCAATAACTATATAAAGAAACCGTTCATTCCCGAAGAACTGGATGCACATGTCCACGCCTTATTGAAGCTTTCCAAAGGCGAAAAATCGAAAGACACGAGTCAATGCTACAAGATAGGCAAGGAATATGTGTTGGATGCCACACATGCCACTTTGAAACATGCTTCGGGTGTAAACAAGACTTTGACTGTGCGCGAGACAGGTTTGTTGCAGATGCTTTGTGAGAAGCGGGGAGACGTTATCCGCCGGGAAGCTATCTTGGATAAATTCTGGAATACGGAAGATGATTACTTTGCTTCCCGCAGCCTGGATGTATTTGTGACGAGACTTCGGAAATTTCTTTCGGAAGACGAGTCGGTAACCATTAAAACAGTGAAAGGAGTAGGATTGATACTGATAGAAAATTAATAATGTATCCTTCTATATTGCAATAATTTAGCAGTACATGTACTGTTCTTCTGGTTTATTTTCGTTATTTTTGTATAGCAGTATTATATGAATATAAAGAAGGAAGGTATATGCGTATAAAACGGAAAGTCAGTATCTCTTGTCTTGGTGGCCGTTTGGGAATCTGCCTGCTGTTGGCTTTTGTGCCGCAATTGCTTTTTGCGCAGGAAGACAGTGTACGTTTCATTCGTGACAGTATACAGATACAGCCGGAATTCAATGAATCTCTATTCTCTCCTTTTGAGCTTCCTTCTGAAAACTCTGCCCCTTCTTCCATGTTTCATCCGGAGCACTCCTATTCCCTGCCCGATTTTTCACTGAAAGAGTCTCTTCGTCTGCCTTATCAGACCAATCCTTCCCTGCTATTTCGGGGAGATTACAGTACAAGCGGTGTATTAAGACAGTTTCCTCACGGTATGTTATTCGGTTCCGGTGGGCAGACCAGCGTACCGGGTATCGGACGTTTCAACAATGCTTCCCTGGGATATCAGCATGCCTTTAACCAAAGGCTGACGCTCCAGCTTGGCGTAGATGCCATGAAGATAAATATGATTCATTCCACCGGGCAGGCTTTCAGTACTTCGGGAGCTTTGCGGTATCAGGCTTCGGACCGTGTAGCTTTTAAGGTTTTCGGTTCGTATGCCATAGGAAATACTTACGGGATGGATACCCACCGCTACGGTGCCACCATGTCTCTGGATATGTCCGAACGTTTTGGTATGGAAGTTGGAGTACAACGTTATTACGATGCTTATCGTGGTCGTTGGGAGACGGTTCCCGTTGTGATTCCCTATTATAATTTCGACAAGTTTAAATTAAGTCTGGATGTAGGTGGAATCTTGTATGAGATTCTGCGTAACACCGTCTTTGATAATAGAGGGGGCAGTGGCGGAGCGACTATTGCCCCACCACGTTTTCAGATGCCGCCATTGAGATAAGATAAGTATAAATCAGCTTTTTGTAGGGACAATCATCAAACAGTTTACTACTGTTACATAATATTATTGCTAATGTAGAAATACTTTCATGATATTTCGTTTATTTTTTGTTTTGCTGTTCGTTTTTGTGCGGACAGTTGTCCGAAAATGGACATTACTATAAAATAGTTATTCTTTGATAATCAGTGATTTAATTCTTTGGCACGCAGATTGACTATATATAGGCGAAGGCGGTTATGAAACAACAACCTCCTCAGAGAAAGAAGTAATAACAATAAAAAATAACGATTATGAAAGCAACAGTATTTTCAAAAGCAGTGGTAATGATGGCAGTGGTAATGGCAAGTGTAATGAACTTTTCTGCAAGTGCGGCAACTCCTGCCGATTATGTGAAAAACGAGGAGATGACCGGCGAACTGATGACCGCCAAGACTATCTTCCGCAATGAGGACGGACACCTTTTCCGTCACCTCCGCTACACTTACACTTATGACAGTGAGAACCGTGTGACGAGCAAGGAAGCTTTCAAGTGGGATAGCGTAAAGGAAGCCTGGGTGCCTTATTTCAAGTTGGATGTTGAATACACTGACAGTGAAGTTGAGTTGAACTATGTCCGTTGGAACAGTAGAACTAATGGTTACGACAGCTATACGCAAACTACCGTTTACGAACTGAATGACAGCAATGCGGCTTTGATGTTGGCAAGTACCAAATAAAGGATAATATATCAAATACAAAAGAGCCAAGTATCGTGAGGTGACACACCTTTGATACTTGGCTCTTTTTCGTTGAGGAAATGTATTATTGTTTCTCTGTTATCAGTCCGACAGCATAATTCAGCACTGTATCTTCATCCTTCATGAAATCTGCTACGGTTTGGGATACTTGATGATGGGGCGGTATGCCTATACCTTCCATGGGGAAACCTTTAGAAGAGACGTCCGGCTGGCGGGTAGGGATACGGAAATAGGTCCGCTGTTTGGTACAGAAAGGACGGGGGCCATTGCCGGTATCCCCTCCGGTAGCTTCGCCGATGAGGGTGACATTTCCGCTTTCCTTCATGTCGAGTGTGAAGCTCTCGGCAGCAGAGAGCGTATATGTGTCGGTCAGCAGATAGATTTTACCTTTATAGGCGTCGGCTTCGGGCTGCATGATGTAGCTCTTGCTGACGCAGTGTGGTTGTGCTTCGCGGATGAAGTACTTGCAGATGTTTACTCCATTCATGCTGTTTCCTCCGCCGTTTCTACGTACGTCTATAATGAGGTATGGTAAATCCTTGACTTTGGGATAGACCGCCTTGAAATCTTCCATGACGGGGTTCATCATGGTTTTGATGGTAAGGTAACCAATGCTGTCTTGTAATATCCTGCTCTCCACAGTTTGTTCTTCGTTATCCGGAAAATAGTCCCTTTGTTTCAAGGGAAGGGTGACGGTCAGAGTATCGCCCCCTCTCAGCAGTGTATAGTTTCTTAGGGTGTCTGCATAACTACGGAACGCATCATAGGCTGTACGGAGCCGTCTGTGGGGGACGGTAGATGCTTCGGTATATTTTTCGTTCTGTTCAATCCATTGTTTATAGGGGAGTCCGTTGATAGCTATAATCCGGTCTTTGTCCTGGAAGCCGTATTCTGTCAGATAGTCACTGGGTTTGTCAACGAACAAGGAATCCTCTATAAAGGCTACGCGCTGATTGGCTGTGTACCTCTTGTAGCAGGTAATGGCGTGGGCGCATTGTAAGGCAGAGATGTATTCCTGCACTATCAGTCCGTAGTCTGTGGTGGTCTGCGCCTGGCGAACGCGGGCGTCACAAGCTTGATACAATGAATCCATATTCAGATGCTTGGCTTGGTATAATGAATAATTCTCCATGACAATCTGGTGTATTTCTTTGAAATCTTCTTCAAACTGCGAGGGGGGTAACGGTAGTTCCGCGATGTAGAAGTTTTCTACATCAATCTGCTTGTCATTATAGAAATAGTTGGCATAAACATACAAACCACACCAAATGGTTGCCAGTACAGCCATCACGATGACTATTACTTTTGAAATTTTTTTCAGAATCTTCATTTTTTATAGAGTTTAGTCGATATTTGCTTTTTCGGCAAAAATAGTAATAATTTTTGTTAATCTTATTTTTCTAACTCCTTATTTGCCAATAATGGTAACATGGAGGTAACTAACTGAGCTTCAAGTGCCTTCTTGTACGATGTCTGGTAGTTGGCTAACTTTGCAGCCGTAAATCAAAACATACTAAGGAGAAGTGATTATGAAGAACTATCAGAAAGTAAATGTGCCCGCAGGCGAGGCACGTGTCGAGTTGCACGATTCATTGAATCTGACTGGTGCAGAAGTATCTATCAGCAATTTGCCGGCTGGTGCAGGAGTACCTTTTGTGCATTCGCACAAGCAAAATGAAGAAATTTATGCCGTCCTCTCCGGACGCGGCACCATGGTGGTTGACGGAGAAACCGTAGAACTGCAGGCGGGTGACTGGCTTCGCGTGGCTCCGGCAGGAGAACGCCAATTGTCGGCTGCGGCAGACAGCGCCATCAGTGTGATTTGTATTCAGGTGAAAGCCGGCTCTCTGGAAGGCTTTACGATGACGGACGGTGTGGTGAAGTAAGAGGAAGTCACACAAGTAGAATTAAGGTGATAGGGGATGGTCTGTGATGCAGGCTATTCCCTATTGTCATATGATGTGCAGTGATTTATTGACTGCGATTTGTTTTAAGTCAAAATAATCATATATTTTGTACTATACCTAAGAAAACAGACTATGTCAACTGATGCAATAAAACAGAAATTATGATTAAATTGAAGAAAGAGCATTGTTTCTGTCACATAACGAGGACCCAATCAAAGAGCTTAAAACTAAGAATTGAAAACATAATATCATGCCCCAGCATAATGCCATCAAGCTTTTCGAAGCGAAGAAAGTCCGAACCGTTTGGGACGACATAGAAGAAAGATGGTACTTCTCAATAGTAGATGTGGTGACAGTCTGCTGTATGCCTATCCAGTTACGTCTCCGATAGATTGGAAAAGGAAAGATATAAGAGGAAACGTGTTTTCATTTTGTTCTTGTTTTGGGCGCAAAAGTAATAAATATCTCCGTTAACCTAACATTAACGTAACGATAACCTAAAAGCTTTTTACCACCTCCTATCTTTGCAATGTCGAAAGGGAACAACTCCCCCAAAGACAAGAACTTGAAACAAAATGTATAACTTAAAAAATAGAACCATTATGAAGACTTTAGTAATTTCAGCAATCATCGCAATGACCTCTTTAGTAAACGTAGTAAGCGCAGCAGCCGTTAACCGTACAGACAACTTTGCCTATAATACCGAAACCAACGACGGCCGTGTGGAAACACAAACCGTATTCAAAGTGGAGAATCAGAAATTCCTGCACCGCCACCTGAAGTACAATTACATTTACGACAACTCCGGTCGCATCTCCCAAAAAGAAGTGCTGAAATGGAACGAATCCACGCAAAGCTTTGAGAAGCACCACAGTCTTAACTTCTTCTATACGGACGACGTCACTGTGGAATACGCCCTCTGGAACGAGCAAAGCAATGCCTACACCGACATCAAGCAGAAAGCCGTCTATCGGCAGACCAACAGCAGTGTCTTGCGCTACCTCAGCTACGAATGGGACGAAAAGAACAATGACTGGAGCTTGACAGCAGACCATCACATGACGGATGAATCTGTGCAGCTATTGGCAGAGAAATAAGAAAACACGATTTCTATTCTATTTATTTTAAAAACCAAGACATTATGGCAATATTATTTCGCAAACACGAACGTTTAAGTAATTTGGCACAGAATTCTGTAAAAAGGTATATCCTACAATTATATATAAATACAGCAATCCGGAAGACTGAAAGAAGTGGCAAAGGAAATCAGCACCATGTCCAGTGGGAGTGAGGGTAATTCCTATAGTGTGCTGAAAGTTATCTGAAGAAATCACTGTTGGCAGGTCGTATCGTGACTGAGTAAATTCTGAAAATATAGAGACTATGGGCCTCCTTTCTACACTGTGTGCGGGAGGGAGGCCTTCTTCTCTTCCAAAAATAACCGGATTGCCTTTCTTGAACAAACAATTATAAATATCTTTGGAGCATTATTCACTCATTAAACTAACAGAAAACACCATGAAAGTCACAAACAAATCAACAGTGAGAGTAGGCGCGGCAGGAGTCGCAGTCATTGGAATTATAGTATTGTTCTTGGTCATGTTTGCCGTGGAGCGTATTGATTCGGGACAGACGGGCATCATCGTCAATCTGGCCGGTAGTGAGCGTGGAGTAGATGATGCCAAGGTGGAGACCGGATGGGTAGTTTACAACCGTTTTGCCAAGCAGCTATTCGAATATCCTGCATTTGCGCAGATTGTAGACTACGAACCTTTCGACATTCAGGACAAGAAGGGAACCATCTTCAAGACAGACCCTACTATAGAATACTTCATTGAGCGGGAGGATGCCAAAGTAGTTTTTCTACGCTATCGCAAGACTACCGAAGAATTGGAACAGAGTGTTATCCTGACGGAAGTGAAGAACGCTTATAAGGACGTGGCAGGACTCTATGAGACGGATTCGCTCATCAACAACCGTCCGGCTTTCGAGAAGGAGGTGGAGGCATTACTGAAGGAGCGTCTCAGTACCCGTGGCTTTACGTTTACCAACATACAGTCGTCCGTGAAACCCAACGATGTGCTGCAAGCTGCCATTGACGAAAAGAATACTGCTGTGCAGAATGCCTTGAAGGTGGAGAATGAAAAGAAAGCCGCTATAGCCGAGGCGGAAAAGGTAGTAGCTGCCGCCAAGGGTAAGGCAGATGCCAACCGTATCCTTCAACAAAGCATCACGCCGGAATTGATTCAACTAAAGGCTGTGGAGAAATGGGACGGGAAATTGCCGTTGTCTACCGGTGGAAATACGTTGCCATTCCTGAAGTTGCAATGACAATCTCTATGAGACCCCATTGGCAACTTGATTCTTTTGGGGAGGTACTGATTGTGTGCGCGGATAATCACAAATAAATCAAGCGGTAAGCCATCTATCTCTCTATTTGCTAAGATTTATTCGTCCGATACTTGTTGAATTATCGTCCGACAGCCGTTGAATTATCGTCCGACAATTGTCGGACGATAATTCAACGGCTGTCGGACGAATAAGTTTTAGTAAGCAAGAATTTAAAATGCAGTATTGCAGGAATTGTTGCTTAAATAGGGAATGTAGTAAATGGGAGACAACTGTTGCTCATCCTTGTTGGGATCGCATGAACAAGGTTTTCAAGAAGATAAAGGGCGTTTCGCCGAGTGAATATGTACTTTTGTAAGGGAAAAGGGGAAAGATACGAAAGGTATGGGCATAAAAAAAGGAGTACCGCTGTACTCCAACCTTTGTTAACCTTAAATCTAATACTATGAAAAACACATTGCAAAGGTACGAACTTTTTGCTTATCTCCAAATAAAGCAAATAAAAAAGACTGTTTTATAACATGTTTTAGGAAAATGCGTCTCTTTGTTAAGGCTTGCTAAGGTTTTGAAGCCTCTACGCAGCTGTTTTCTAAAAAAGAATTATCTTTGTCACATTAAGTTTTGGGTCTTACTTGACGATTTCCTGCTCTCTTGGCTCAAAGCTTTGGAAATTAAAAATTAAAGACTTGTATGCACGAAGATATTGTCCTTACCCCGATGATGAAGCAGTTCCTCGACTTGAAGGCAAAGCATCCCGATGCTGTCATGCTGTTTCGTTGTGGTGACTTCTATGAAACCTATTCCACCGATGCCGTCGTCGCGTCCGAAATCCTCGGTATTACCTTGACCAAACGTGCCAATGGCAAGGGGAAAACCATCGAAATGGCGGGTTTCCCGCATCATGCGCTCGACACCTATCTGCCCAAGCTGATACGTGCCGGCAAGCGTGTGGCCATCTGCGACCAGTTGGAGGACCCGAAGCTGACGAAGAAACTGGTGAAGCGCGGCATCACGGAGTTGGTGACGCCGGGAGTTTCCATCAACGACAATGTGCTGAACTACCGGGAGAACAACTTCCTGGCTGCCGTGCATTTCGGTAAGGGTGCCTGCGGTGTGGCTTTCCTGGACATATCTACGGGCGAATTTCTGACGGCGGAAGGACCTTTCGACTATGTGGACAAGCTGCTGAACAACTTTGCCCCCAAAGAGGTGCTTTTCGAGCGTGGCAAGCGGCTGATGTTCGAAGGAAACTTCGGCAGCAAGTTCTTCACCTTCGAGTTGGACGACTGGGTGTTTACCGAGACATCTGCCCGCGAAAAGCTGCTGAAGCATTTCGAGGTGAAGAACTTGAAAGGCTTCGGTGTGGAGCATCTCAAGAACGGTATCATCGCTTCGGGAGCCATCCTGCAATACCTCATCATGACGCAGCATACGCAGATAGGGCATGTCACTTCGCTGGCACGCATCGAGGAGGATAAGTATGTCCGCCTGGATAAGTTCACGGTGCGCAGCCTGGAGTTGATGGGGTCGATGAACGACGGTGGCAGCAGTCTGCTGAATGTGATAGACAAGACCATCAGCCCGATGGGTGCCCGCCTGCTGAAACGCTGGCTGGTATTCCCGTTGAAGGACGTGCAGCCGATTAACGAGCGGCTGAATGTGGTGGAATACTTTTTCCGCCAGCCTGATTTCAAAGAGTTGATAGAAGAGCAGTTGCATTTGATTGGCGACTTGGAACGCATCATCTCCAAAGTGGCGGTAGGGCGTGTCTCTCCGCGTGAGGTGGTGGCGCTGAAGGTGGCTTTGCAGGCGATAGAACCCATCAAAGCGGCTTGCATGGATGCCGATAATGCCAGCTTGAATCATATAGGCGAGCAGTTGAACATCTGCCAGTCCATCCGCGACCGCATAGACCGGGAGATAGACAATGACCCGCCGTTGCTGATTAATAAGGGCGGTGTCATCAAGTCCGGTGTTAGTGCCGAGTTGGACGAGTTGCGCCAGATAGCCTACTCCGGTAAGGATTATCTGTTGCAGATACAGCAGCGCGAGAGTGAGCTGACGGAGATTCCCAGCTTGAAGATAGGCTACAACAATGTCTTCGGTTATTACATCGAAGTGCGCAACACGCATAAGGACAAAGTGCCGGCAGAGTGGATACGCAAGCAGACCCTTGCCAATGCCGAACGCTACATTACCCAGGAATTGAAGGAGTACGAGGAGAAGATTCTCGGTGCGGAGGACAAGATACTGGTACTGGAAACACAACTCTATGCAGAATTGGTGCAATCATTGAGCGAGTTCATCCCCGCCATTCAAATCAATGCGAACCAGATAGCGCGTCTGGACTGCCTACTCTCCTTTGCCACGGCAGCGCGCGAGAACAACTATATACGCCCCGTCATTGCCGACGACGATGTGCTGGAAATCTGCCAGGGGCGCCACCCGGTGATTGAGAAGCAGCTCCCCATCGGCGAGAAGTATATTGCCAATGATGTGATGCTGGATAGCCAGACGCAGCAGATTATCATCATTACGGGTCCCAACATGGCGGGTAAGTCTGCTTTGCTGAGGCAGACGGCGCTGATTACGCTGCTGGCTCAAATCGGCAGTTTTGTGCCTGCGGAGAGTGCCCATATCGGGTTGGTGGATAAGATATTCACCCGTGTGGGTGCCAGCGATAATATTTCCGTGGGCGAGTCTACCTTTATGGTGGAGATGAACGAGGCGGCGGATATCCTGAACAACCTTTCTCCCCGCAGCCTGGTGCTGTTCGACGAGCTGGGGCGCGGTACTTCTACATATGATGGTATTTCCATCGCCTGGGCGATTGTGGAGCATATCCATGAGCATCCAAAGGCGAAGGCACGCACCTTGTTTGCCACGCACTACCATGAGTTGAACGAGATGGAGAAAAGCTTCAAGCGTATTAAGAACTACAACGTTTCGGTGAAGGAGATAGATAACAAAGTCATCTTCCTGCGCAAATTGGAGCGCGGTGGCAGCGAACACTCCTTCGGTATTCATGTAGCCAAAATGGCGGGTATGCCCAAAAGCATCGTGAAACGTGCCAATGACATTCTGAAACAACTGGAAACAGACAACCGCCAGCAGGGGATTTCCAGCAAACCGATGGTGGAAGTGGGAGAGACACGCGGTGGTATGCAGCTCAGCTTCTTTCAGCTCGACGACCCGGTGCTGTGCCAGATACGCGATGAGATACTGAATCTGGATGTGAATAACTTGACGCCGCTGGAGGCGCTGAACAAGCTGAATGATATTAAGCGGATAGTGAAGGGAAAGTGATTTTTACTTATAGGAGAAAACGTGGAATTTCAGGACTTGTACAAGTTTTTGCACAAGCCCTGAAACTCCATGGTTAATAGTTTTTCCTCTAAAATTATTCTTCCAAGATTATCTCTAATTCTGCTATGGCAGCTTTCTTTCCTTTGTCATGGGCCGATAATCCCAATAGTTTCACATAACGTGCCCGGCAAGGAGTAAATTCTATAGTTTGCGTTGCTGTACCTATATGGAAGGTGCCATAGATAATGGGCTGCCCCCAATTTTTTCCATCTTTGCTTGCATATACTTCATAGGAAGCTATCCGTCCTTCTTCGCTATCTTGTCGCGGAGTGTAGCGGATACCCTTTATAGTGGCCTCTTTGGATAGGGAAAGATGTATCTCATGAGGGTAGGGAGCTATGTAGAATTGGTTGTGTACCGTGTGCCAATAGGTGTTTATGTTACCGTCTGCCGCCAGCTTCATGCTGTTGTCTGCATCGCTGTCTACGGAGACCACTATTTGTCTCTGGGATGCTCCGCTGATGTTTTTCAGGATGCTCACATTCAGTTCGGCTGCCGAAGCCCATTTCCTGCCGTGCATTTCGGACAAGGGAACGAATTTGAAGTAACGGGCAGTGACGGGTGTTTCCAATGTTATGGTTTGGGCAGACGTCAGATTGGAGAATGTACCTTTGACGGTGCTTTCCCAATTTTTTCCGTCTTTGCTGAAGCTTAGCTCGTAGTCTTTGACGTGTCCGTTATCATTGGAATGTCGTGCTGTGTAGATGAATTTGTCCACTACCAGTAGGGAAGCCATGTCTACCACAATGCTGTGTGGAAACTCTGGAATGGGTTCGTGCCAACGGGTGTGCCAATACGTGGAAGGGTCTCCGTCGATGGCGTTTTGCGCCTCTTCTCCTTGGCTGTCGCTGCTGGAGGAGACCACCTTCCATGCCGAGTGGTCTACGAATATGGGTAGTTCCATAGTAGTGACCAGGCTCTTGCCTAATTTTCCGGAAACAGCGTATGTTTGTATCTTTCCACCGTCAATGAACTCGAATGGAGCTGTGTATTCCCGGTATTCGTTACCGTTAAGGCTGTAGAAGATGGTCGCGTCCGGAGTTCCAGTACTCATTTGCAGGTAACCGTTGTTATCGCGTTCTACCATTACGGGCATGCATGCAGGCATCTGTACGCGTGCTTTCTTGGTAAGCTCACTTTGCGTGTAGCTTCTTTCCAAAGGCATCATGATGAAGCTGAATGCTACGGGAGTTGCTTGCAGTTCGTATTTTTTCATCGGGCCCGGACCGCAGCTTGCGTTGCCCAGAGGACGATTGTGGGCATCAAGACAAAGAACTGTCTCCTTGCGCATCGGGATGTCGTATTTGTGAATCAGTTTTTGCAGATGGTCGGGATCTGCCATGTCTTGTGCTCTGACATGCAGGGCAGAAGCCGCCATTTGGTCGCCTGCCACGAAAACGAAGCCCATACCGTCGGCGTTGGTGATGGAAATCCAGCGTACCTCTTCATGGTTACCCATCTCCTGAGGCTTTACATAGTTCACCCATTGGTCGGATACTGTACTTTCGTATACGCCTATTGGGGTGGCATCCTTGCGGTCTACGTAGTTTTCCCATGGGCCACGTCCATACCAACGCATACGCTCGAAGCCTTCGGGCAGTTCCATTCGATAGCCCACACGCGGAATGATTTCGCTGTCGGATACCGGGATGATGACACTGTTCACCATGATGGAACCATCGGCATTTACGGTGTATTCTATTTCTGTGCGATACTCAAAACCGAGTTTACCTTTGTGGCAGTTCCGGATGTGCAGGGTTATTCTGTCCTCTTCTTGGTGGGTTTCCCATTTGCCGGTTTCCGCTTGCAGCTGGTAAAGGCCTTTGCGTTGCCAATCGCCACTTACCTGTTTATCGTTGTCGGTGGGAGCACGGAAGAGGTTCAGTTCGAGTCCTTTACTTATCAGGGGGATATTATTCAATGTATATGCCGATAAAGTTCCTTCTTCCTTGGAGAAGACAGCTTCAAAACGTTCACCTTTCACCACCAATGCGTCGGCAGTTTCGTTTAGATTGATGTTTCCTTTTTCGGGTACGAATATAGGTTTCTCGCTGCTTGATAGCTTGAATTGTTCGGTGGCTACCTCGTAGTCGGCTTTTGCCCATTCGGTATCTCTTTTTTGGCAGAAACTGAAATTGATAAAGTATTCTGCTCCGGGTACCTTCGTTGCGGGTATGTCTGGCAGGGTGATGACTTTGCTTGCCTGTGCTTCCAGCTTCAAATCTTCCAGATTGCCTGAGCAGACGGTCCTTCCATCTTCCGTTATTTCATATCTCCCGTAGAGGTCTTCCATATTGGCATGGAATCGCTTGTTGCTGATTCTATATTTGCCATTCCCTAATGCTTCTATGCGGATGGGTTGATGTATCTTCTTCATTTCATAGGATTTGGCAGATAATGTACGGTCGGAGAAGATGACGCCGTTGGTACAGAAGTTACCGTCGTTGGGCTTGTCACCAAAGTCACCGCCTACGGCCATGTAGAAGCCTTTGCCGTCGGGAGTGGGCATACGCAGGCTTTGGTCTACCCAATCCCAGATGAAACCTCCGATGAGTGCCGGATAGCGTTCGTAGGTTTCCCAGTATTCCTTGAAGTTTCCTATGGAATTTCCCATGGCATGGGCATACTCGCATACTACGTGCGGTTTCACGATCTCGCCCTTTTGTATTTTCTCCAATCGTTCACGGCCTACGTTTTCCAGCCAGTCCACACTTGGGTACATGCAACTGGTCACGTCGCAGAAAGAACTGTTTCCCTCGTAGTGGGTGGGGCGGGTAGTATCCAAACGTTTGATGGCCTTTTCAGCAGTGGAGAAGTTGTTTCCGTTTCCCGATTCGTTGCCCATGGACCACATTACGATGGAAGCGTGGTTACGGAAACGTTTCACTTGGTTCTCGTTGCGCTCGGTGAATGATTTTTCCCATTGTGGCTCGTGTGAGAGACGCATTTCGCCGTGACACTCTACATTGGCTTCTGCCAATACATAGATGCCATAGCGGTCGCATAGGTCGTAAAAGTAAGGGTTGTTGGGGTAATGGGAGGTACGGACGGCGTTTACGTTCAGCGCTTTCATTAGTTGTACGTCCTTTTCCATCTCTTCTTTGGAGACGGTACGGCCATTCAATGGGCTGTGATCGTGGCGGTTGACACCTTTGAAAAGAGTGGGTTTGCCGTTAATCAGCAGTTGTCCGTTTTTGGCAAACTCTATTTCGCGGAAGCCTACCTTTACACTACGTAGGTCTGTCACTTTTCCCTTCTGTTTTAGGGTCAGGGTCAGGTTGTAGAGGCTGGGTGTTTCGGCTGTCCATTTCAGTGGGTTCTCCACATCGAATTCCAGATGGGTACTACCTGTTTTTGTGGCGTGGATAGTGCGTGATAGCACTTCCTTTCCTTCTGTGTCGGAGAGCTTCACTATGAGTTCGGCAGAACTTTTCTTACCGGTGATTTCCACGTCCAAAAAAACTGTAGCATTACGATAATCTCCGTCCAAGTCGGTTCGGAAGAAGAAGTCCCTAATTTGCGTGCGTGGTGCTGACCATAGGAATACATCGCGGAAGATACCGCTGAACCGCCAGAAATCTTGACATTCAAGAAAACTTCCATCGGTGAAACGGTACACTTCAACTGCCAATGTGTTTTTTCCTTCTTGTAAATAGGGAGTCAGATTGAACTCGGCAGGTAAGTAGCTGTCTTCTGAATAGCCCACTTTTTTACCGTTCAACCAAAGATAGAAACCTGCTTCCACTCCATTGAAGCGAATAAATACATCTCTGCCCTTCCAAGATGTGGGCAAAGTGAATTCACGTCGGTAACTGCCTACGGGATTGGGCATGTTGGCAAAAGTATAGTCTGCCGGGCGAGGTTGGATGACGTTGGGCCATTGTACTCCTTTACTGTAATCACAGAAAGGGTAAATGGTATTACAATACAAAGGCTTGTCCCAGGGCTTGTTATGGCGTACAGCCTCTATCTGCCATGTGGCGGGCACTTTGATGTTATCCCAGTCACTTACGTCGTAGTCGGGCTTGAAGAAATCCTTCGGCCGTTTTTCGGGGTCGGCCACCCAATGGAATTTCCATGTACCGTTCAGAGTTTGATAATAGGGGGATTCCTCGATGCTCAGGCGTAGGGCTTGTCCTTCGTCGGCAAAGGGAATGGCGGTTTGGCATGCCGTTTCTTTGTTCACTCCCGAAATGTTCAGGTCATTCCATTCGGGCTGTTCGTGAGTTTGTGCTGTTGCGGCTGCGGTAGCAAGCAGCCCGGTGAATGCGATACTCAAAAAAGAGCTTCTTTTCATAAATGCAGATGGTATAAGATGATTAAGTATTAGTGATTTCCTGTCCTTCCCTCACGTTCTTCTTTTGCCGTTCGCAGTATTGACGGGGCGGCATTCCGTAACGTTGTGAAAAAGCTTTATAGAAAGTGCTTCGGTTGGTGAATCCCGTGCGGTCCATCAGCTCTTCGATGGTGAAGTTGCTGGAGACTAACAAGCGTTCCGCCGTGGAGAGGCGGTATTCTTTGATGATGTCGGCAGGCGATTTGTCAGTAAGTGGTTTCAGTTTGCGGTAGAACTGCCGGCTGCTGTAGCCCATTTCCTTACTCAAAAGTTCTACTTGCAGGTCTGGATTGGCTAAGTTCTTTTCAATGACTTCTGTCATTTTCTCTAAGAATTCTTGTTCTTCTTTGTGCAAGCAGCTTCCTTCTTTCCAGGTAAAGGTGCTGAGTGCCGAACTATAATATTCCTTCAGGTTTTCTTCGCGGCGGATGAGATGATAGACCATCTTTTCCAAATATTTCACATTGAAAGGCTTGGTGACATAGGCATCCGCCCCCGATTCCAGTCCTTTTACTTGGTCGTCTTCGTGATGCAGTGCTGAGAGCAGGATTAGGGGAATATGGCTCCACAGCTTGTGTTGCTTGATGGTGGAGGTGAAGGATAACCCATCTATATCGGGCATCATCACGTCTGAGATGATGAGATCTGGCTGTCGTTGCTCCAGGCTGTCTAATGCCTTTTGGGCATTATTGAAAGAGAGTACGTTGTATTTCTCTGTGAATATTTCGGATACGAACCACAGCATGGAAGGGTCATCATCTATCACCATGACCGTCTGCTTGTTTGCGTCGAATTCTTGGGTGTATTTTTCGGGCAATTCTTGCACTTCTTCGGTGGGAATGCTTGGAGAAGCCGCTTCGTATGCTGTTTGCGGTACTTCTTGTCCGTTGGGGGGGAGCGAGGGAAGGCTTACAGTGAAGGTGGTCAGTTCGCCCGGTGTGCTTTCGATGTTTATGTCTCCTTCCAACAGTGTCACCATGTTTTTGCAGATGGCCAACCCCAGTCCGTTTCTTGAGTTTTTGCCGTTCATCTCCACGGAGTCGAGAATCTTATAGCGGTCGAATATCTTTCCGAGATTTTCCGGTGTGATGCCTTTGCCGGTATTGGCTATCTTCAAAATAAGACGTTCGTTTTTCGTGTACAATGTTACGCTGATGTTCCCCTTGTCGGGTGTGTACTTGAAAGCGTTGGATATGAGGTTTCCGGCTATTTTGTTGAAGCAGCTCAGGTCGGTGTTCCATGTCAGTTCGGGGGCTATGTCAAGGCAGTAGTTCATTTCTCTGTTTTCCGCCATGTCACCGAAGGATTCGGCGATGTCCCTTAACTTTTCGGAAACAGGTTGCGGCTGTATGGAGAGCATTTTGTTTTCCGTTTCCAGTCTTCTGAACTCCAGCAATTCCACAATGAGACCATTCAGCTTTTCCACATTTTGCTGAATCATCTTGGCGTAGCGGTGCGTGTAGATATCTGTCTCCTTGTGGGTGAGTATCTTCTCGCACGGTCCCTGAATCAGGGTGAGGGGGGTGCAAAACTCGTGGGTGATGTTGGTGAAGAAGCGTAGTTTTGATTCATAGACTTCCTCTTTTTTCTGTCGTTCCATTTTCTTCATCATGTGCTGCCGCTTCAGGCGGTAGGTATAGAATGCATAGGCGACTATGCCTGTACATAATAGTAACCCTAACAAAAAGTAGCCCACATAGGCCCAGGTACTGAGATACCAGGGAGGAGCGATGTAAATGGTGAAGGCTTGCGGATGGCTTTCTTTACCGTTGATGTTGTTGCGGTATTTCACAAACAGAGTATATTCTCCGGGGGAAAGGTTGGAGAAGATGGCATTGGGTGAAACTCCGTTTTCTATCCATTGGTCGCTTGCTTCCTTTAGTTTATAGGAGTAGAAATAGTCGTTTCCGTTAATGTAGTCTGTTATCCGGAAGTTGAGCTGGAAGAAGTTGTGTTTGTAGTCCAGTTGTAGCACGGGCTTCCCGTCTTTGTAATGTAAAAAGTCATGCAGGTTGTATTCCTTACCGAAGATGGAAAGTCCTTTCAGGCTGATTTCGGGCATATAGTCCGTGGTGATGTAAGAATCGGGCTTCACGGTGACGAAGCCGTTTACACCTCCAAAGAAAAGGATTCCCGTAGCATTGTCTTTGTAGAAGGCTCCATCACTAAATTCGGTCACGGCCAGTCCGTTTCCGTTGTTGTAGGTCTGCTTGGTCTGTTCTTGGGGATTGAGTCTCATTAATCCTTGATTGGTACTCACCCAGAGATTGCCTCGGTTGTCCTCCAAGATACCATGTACGGTGCTGTTGGTGTAGAGCTTTGCACTGATGCTGTCTGGGTTTCCGTCTTCGTTTGAGTAGAAGCGGAGAAGCCCTGATCCAGTGCCCAGCCAGTAGCCTTGCTCGTTTTTGTGTATGGCGAACACATCGTTGGCGGTTTGGCTGTTTACCAAGTTGTTGAAGCGGAACTGTGCCATTTCTCCAGTACGTACATCAATGCGGTAGGCTCCGAGCCCTCTGTTCCCGAACCACAGCGTAGAGCTGCTTTCACGGTAGGAGGTGAAAAAATAGTTTGATGCCATATGTCCGTTACTCACCAAAGTCCGTGTAGCATGCTTCACAATAGGATCTTTTCTCTGATTTTCTAATGTCACCTTTACGATTCCTTCGCCCACGGTGGAAATCCAAAGTGTACTGTCATTGGTTTGATCAATGGAGTGCACATATTTCACTTTGGTTCCATTGGCTTGTACCGCCAGTTCTTTCAATTGGTGGGTAGAGTAGGAATAATAATTGATTCCGTTTTCCGTACCTATCCAAAGTCGGTCTTTTCCACCGGGTGCAAAACAGTAGACGGAGTTGTCGGTCAATGTGCTGTTACCGGTGATGAGACGATCATGTTTTTCGGGTGTATTGTTGACAAGATAATTCGGTATACGCAATATGCCACTGCCTTTGGTTCCTATCCATAAGGTTTGCTGTGGGTCGAGGTAAAGGCTGCGTACCGGGTTGTTCACCTGATATGCGGGAGTGTTGAGCAGGGTGTTGGTCATGGTGAATGTGTCATTGTAAAGCATGTATAACCCTTCTCCGTCGGTAGCTACCCATACGATATCTTGAAATTTGTCTTTCATCAGACAGAAGATGCCCGACTGTATTTCAGTGTATTCTATACGGTATTTAATCTTTTGGTTTGCTTCATATTTCAGTACTATCAAGCCGCTGCTTTTGAAACCGATACAGAAGTCATTTTCTCGTTTGATGATGGAAGATACTTCACCTCGTTTTTCTATTTCGTCTTTCAGGTCGGCAATGTAGTAACACTGTCGGTTGCTGAAACTATATTCGTAGAGGGCATAGGTTTCATCAATGAAGTAGGCTGAATCTTCTCCGATGAAGGCATGCTTCAAGCCGTGATGTCCAAATGGCTTTTCCGGAATCAGTGTCACGCTTTTTCCCGTGTGGTTCAGACGATAGCAACGAGTGTTGTTTCCAGTTGCGAATATCCAAAGCAGGTTGTTGGAATCAATGGTCATGGACAGTACTTTATTAAAATCCATGGAAGAGATGTTTAACTGGAGAAATTTCTGGTTCTCTTGTTGGTAGTGATACAGATTTCCGTCATCTTTCAGCACTAACATGCACTTGTTTTTGCTTCGTGCCAAGAAGATGTTGTCCTTGAATTCGGTAAAGGTCCGGCAGGTCTGTCGGTATGTATCCAATCTGTCTAACCCGTAGTTGGTTTGTAACCACAGTATGCCTGGCTCTGATTCTACGATCTGGCTGATAATGTTGCCTGACAATAGGTTGCGTGACACATCAACGGGCGTATATAGGTGGATATTGTTGCCGTCAAACACGTTCAGTCCGTCGCATGTTCCTATCCATAGTACACCTTGGCTATCTTGGTAAAGGGATTGGATGGCACTATTGGAAAGACCGTTTTTATTGGAGAATTGCCGTAGGCTGTAAGCGTACACAAAATCCGGAAAACAGCATAAGAGGCTGATAAGCAATAAAATCGTATGGCCTTTCCAGTATATGTCTTTCATGTGGCTTGTTGTATTGATTTTAAGTTGCAAAGATATATTTTAAGGTGGAAACAGTCAATATTTGCAATATATTTCTTTAGTTGTAGGCTTACAGTTTGCTTTGTATCTGCTCCGTATCCTTAGAAATGTATTTGTACGGAGCAGATAGGTATGGATATGATTAGCGAATGACCGCAGCGAATCCACCGTTGCGTGCCAAACGGACTGTGATATGGTTGCCTTTCTTCAAGGATTGTTCTTGCTTGCGATAGTCCATGGCTTGGTGGTCAGCGTTGATGCCGTCTTCAAAAGAGGTCATGAGATAATTTTTTCCTTCTTGCAGGAAATCAAGGGAGATGTTAAAGACCCGTTCACGTTCGCGGTTGTTGGTCATGCCTCCTATATACCATTGTTCTCCTTTGCGTTTGGCCACGATGGCATATTCTCCTGCTTTGGCTTCGAGAGCGATGGTTTCGTCCCATGTTTGGGGTACTTGGGTGATGAAACGTGTACACTCGTCGTTGCGATAATAGAGGGTAGGATTGTCTGCCATCATCTGCAGGCCGGTTTCAAAAAGAACAAAGAGTGCCATCTGATAGGCACGTGTGCCGATGCTGGCAGAATTGGGACGTTCGGAATGGTAGACTTCAGGCTGCATGCTAAGCATGGCGCCGGGAGTATAGTCCATGGCTCCTACTGCGTTGCGTATGAAGGGGAAATAGACACTGTTGTCGGGACGGCATCCGCCCATTTGCTCCATACCTCTTACGCCTTCGTAGGAGAGTACGTTTGGGTATTTGTATTCTAATCCGGCAGGTTTGAAAGCACCGTGAAAGTCAACGAAGAGATGGTGTTTGGCGGCTTCATGTGCTACGCGTTCATAGAAGTTTACCATCCATTGGTCGCTACGATCCATGAAATCTATCTTTACGCCTTTCACACCCCACTTTTCGAAAGTTTCGAATAGGTCAAAGTGGTTTTCTACCGTAAGCCAAGTGAGCCATAACACAATGCCTACGTTTTTTTCTTTGCCGTAGCGGATGAGTTCGTGTATGTCTACCGAGGGATTGGGTTTATAGGGGTTGCGGGTGTTCATGGCCCAGCCTTCGTCCATTACTATATATTCTACGCCGTAGTGGGATGCGAAGTCGATGAAGTATTTGTAGGTGTCAAGGTTGCAACCTGCTTTGAAGTCCACGTCGGGGCCGTAGGGTGTGGCTCCGTTCCACCATTCCCAGCTGGCTAGTCCTGGTTTAATCCAAGAGGTGTTTTCTATGACATTCTTTTCAGCGAGGCGATAGGATAGAGTGTTTTCTATAAGTTTGCGGTCATCGTCGGTAATGACGAAGTAACGCCATGGATAACTGCGCTTGCCTGCGGTACGGGCTATGCAGTTGGCTTCTTTCAGAATCTTGAGACTGCGGTCACCGTCTTCTCCGAATTCAAGAGGCAGACGGGGGAAGACGGCGGTAATGCCGCCTTGTCCATCGTTTTTCAGAAACATGGCGGGATAGTCTGTCAGATTGGTTTCACTCATGAGGATTTTGTCACCTTTGGGTGTGCTGGCTAAAAGGGGAAGCAGAGCCATGCGATTGGAGTTTTTCCACTCGCTGCTTGTTTGGTGGCGATATTCTTCTTCATAGGAAGTCTTAAAGCCGTCAGGTTGCTGAAGATGTAGCAGGCAATCATCCACAAAGTTCAGGCGGAGGATTTCATTCATTATTTCTTGCTCGCCTTTCAGGTCAGTAAGGAAGCGGTAGGCGAATCCGTCATCAAAGGCACGGAACTCTACTGAATAGCCTCCTTTAAACTTCAGTAGCAATTGGTTGTAGCGGTTGGTTATAGTAGAGAATTTCAGGGGTACGATGGGAGTCAGTTCCTCGTTTACATTTTGGCGTACTACTTTGTTTAGTTTAGGATGGATGCCCAGCTGGTGGTTGGCAGTTTCCAGACCAATGACACAGTTGTCCATCAGTGTTTGATTTCCTTGGGTTACATCATATTGGATTTGATCGGTCAGCTCCACCGAGATGCGGATGTTTCCGCTGGGTGAGGCCAGTTGATGTACTTTCTGTCCGAAAGCGGTCAGTGAGAGGCAGAGAACTGCCGAGAGTAGGAATTGTTTTTTCATGTTCTTAGCTTTTGGATTTTTACAATATACAAAAGTAGTTTGTATTCTGTAGGAAATGTATGCTATTTATGACATAAATATATAAAATCATGCCACAGACGACTTTTTACATATCTATGTCGCGAATCTGTACAGTATGAGAGTGAAGGATGGGCTATTTTTGTTACCAACATTCCACATGTCAGAAAACTATTGTTGCCGGATGGAGGCTAAAGAGAGAAGGTGAAAGAGCGGTTTGCGGTTAGAGGAGGCAGCACATTTATAACAAAGAATGCGGTGGTTTATATCGAATTGACATTATCTTTTACGAAAAAACAATAATAACAAAACCATGAAAAAGAGACGAATACTGATGGGGAAGACCCATCTGATAGCGGGAGCCGTGATGTTGGCCGTTGCAGGAGGACAATTATCGGCTCAGACCGTTGCACCGAAGAAAGCAAAAGCGTACATGGTGGCAGATGCCCACTTGGACACGCAGTGGAACTGGGACATTCAGACTACTATTAAGGATTATGTTTGGAATACCTTGAATCAGAACCTTTTCCTTTTGAACCAGTACCCCGACTATATCTTTAATTTTGAAGGTGGAGTGAAATATGCTTGGATGAAGGAATATTATCCTCGTGAATACGAACTGATGAAGGCTTTTGTAAAGGCAGGTCGATGGCATGTGAGTGGGGCCAGTTGGGATGCTACCGACACTTTGGTGCCGTCTGTTGAATCGTTTATTCGCAACATTATGCTGGGGCAGGAGTTCTATCGTAAGGAGCTGGGGGTAGAAAGTACCGACATCTTCCTTCCCGATTGCTTCGGATTCGGTTGGACATTGCCTACTGTTGCTGCCCATTGTGGACTGATAGGTTTCTCTTCACAGAAGCTGGATTGGCGTAACAATCCTTTCTACGGTAAGAGCAAGCATCCCTTTACCATCGGACTGTGGAAAGGAGTGGATGGAGCGTCCGTCATGCTGGCTCACGGATATGATTACGGTCGTCGTTGGGATAATGAAGACCTTTCAGAAAATAGATATTTGATGGAACTCTCCAAATGCACTCCCCTGAATACCGTTTACCGCTACTATGGAACAGGTGATGTGGGCGGTTCACCTACCATCGCTTCTGTGGCTTCCGTGGAGAAAGGTATCAAGGGAGACGGTCCGTTGAAGATTATCAGTGCAGCCAGTGACCAGTTGTTCAAGGATTACCAGCCCTATGGCAGCCATCCCGAGCTCCCCGTATTTGACGGTGAATTGCTGATGGACGTTCATGGAACCGGCTGCTACACATCACAGGCTGCTATGAAACTCTATAATCGTCAAAATGAACTTTTGGGTGATGCCGCTGAACGTGCTTCTGTGGCTGCTGCCCTTTTGGGGGTTGCCGAATATCCTGGCAAGAGTCTGACGGAGTCTTGGCAGCGCTTCATATTCCACCAATTCCACGATGATTTGACTGGTACCAGCATTCCCCGTGCCTATGAATTTTCTTGGAACGATGAACTTCTCTCTCTGAAACAGTTCTCCAGTATCCTGACTCATTCTGTGGGAAGTGTGGCAGGCAAGCTTGATACTCGTGTCAAGGGGATTCCCGTAGTGCTCTATAACGCTTCGGGCTTCAAGGCTACAGATGTGGTGACCATCGAAGTGGAGGCTTCTCGTTTTCCCAAAAGTGTGGCTGTATATAACGAACAAGGCAAGTTGGTGGTTTCTCAGTTGGTTTCATATACTGATGGAAAGGTCCGCTTGTTAGTAGAAGCCACTGTACCCGCCAATGGATACGCAGTTTACGATGTCCGCCTCTCCGGCGAAGGAAAAGAGATGTCTGCTGTTGAAGCTGCAAGTGTTGAAAATTCGTTCTACAAACTGACATTGAATGAGAACGGTGACATTACTTCACTGTTCGACAAGAGAATCAACAAGGAATTGGTAAAGGCTGGTAAGGCTATTCGTTTAGCCCTCTTCACTGAAAACAAGTCATTCGAATGGCCGGCATGGGAGATATTGAAAGAGACTGTGGACGCTACTCCTATCTCCATCACCGAGGATGTGAAAGTGACTCTTTGCGAAAACGGTGCATTACGTAAGACTCTCTGCGTGGAGAAACGTCACGATGATTCTTTTTTCCGCCAGTACATCCATTTGTATGAAGGTGTATTGGCCCACCGCATTGACTTTACTAACGAAGTGGACTGGCAGTCTACCAACGCTCTGTTGAAGGCTGAGTTTCCCCTCAATTTGAATAATGAGGTGGCCACTTACGACTTGGGCGTAGGCAGCGTGCAGAGAGGAAACAACATCTTGACCGCTTACGAAGTATATGCTCAATATTGGGCAGATTTAACGGACGCTAACGGTTCTTATGGCGTTTCCATCATGAACGACAGCAAATATGGCTGGGACAAGCCTGATAACAACACCCTGCGTCTCACTTTGCTGCACACTCCGAAGACAAAAAAGAACTATGCTTATCAAGATCGTCAGGACTTCGGTCACCATACCTTTACTTACAGCTTGGTAGGTCATGTGGGCGCTTTGGACGTAGTTCAAACCCGCGAGAATGCTGAGTTGCTGAACCAGCGCATCAAGGCGTTCGTTGTTGGAAAGCATCGCGGCGAATTAGGTAAGAGCTATTCATTGGCTTTTTCCGATAACCGGAATGTACTTATTAAAGCCTTAAAGAAAGCCGAAAGTTCAGATGAATATGTGGTACGCGTGTATGAAGCCGCAGGCAAGCAGGCGCAGAAAGCCTCGATTGTCTTTGCCGACAACCTTGTGGCTGCTGTAGAAGCAGATGGTACGGAAAAGACCATCGGTAAGGCTACATTCAGTGGAAATCGCTTGGAAGTGTCAGTCAATCCAAACAGCATTAAGACCTACAAGGTACGTTTTGCTTCCAATAAAAAGGTGCAGACGGTGGCCGAATCATTGCCCCTTGTTTATGATAAGAAGTGCTTCAGTTGGAACGAGTTCAAGGCTGCTGCCAACTTTGAGTCTGGTTATTCTTATGCTGCTGAATTGATACCTGCCGAGATGAATGTGCATGGAGTGCCTTTCAAATTGGAGACACGTGAAGAGCTGAATGGTATGGCTTGCAAGGGCAATGTACTGAAACTGCCCGCCGACTGTACTTATAACAGACTCTATATCCTTGCTGCTGCCGCTTCTGATAAAGATGTGAAGGGGATATTCCGCGTAGGCAAGTATGTGCAGGAAGTCATTGTTCCTTCTTATACTGGCTTCATCGGTCAGTGGGGGCACACCGGACATACGGAAGGTTATCTGAAAGATGCTGAAGTTGCCTATGTGGGTACGCACCGCCATTCCGGTGAAGGCGATCAGCCGTATGAGTTCACTTACATGTTTAAGTTCGCAATAGACCTGCCAGAAAAGGCTACTGAGGTGGTATTGCCCGATAATAAGGATATTGTTATTTTTGCCGCCACTTTGACTGATGTTGCTGCTACTTCTGTTTGTCCCGCTTCCGAACTGTTCCGTACGGCAAACAAGTGCAATCGCTATCAGACGGAAAGCTCCACAGAGAGAGTGAACATTCTGAAGCAGGACATGGTAATGGGCTATTCAAGCTATGTGAACGAGAAAGAGAAGCCGGCTTTCATGGTAGATGGCGACGAAAACACAAAGTGGTGTGCTATTGCTGAAATGCCCCACTACGTAGACTTTGATTTGGGCGGTGAAAGAAGCATTAATGGCTGGAAGTTACTGAACGCTGCCGGCGAAAACCATTCCTACGTCACTTCCTCCTGCTTTCTGCAAGGTAAGAGCGACAAGAATGGTGAATGGCGCACACTGGACTATGTTTCTGGTAATGGTAAGAATGTACTGAATCGCACGCTAAATAAGTCTGAAAGTGTTCGCTACCTGCGTCTTTTAGTGACACAGCCCATGCAATCGGCTTCTGGTAAAGATGTGCGCATTTATGAAATGGAAGTATACGAATAAACAGTTATTATATTCCCATTTTTCAGATCCTTGTGTCTGTCACCACAGACACAAGGATCTGATGATTCTCAGGTGTAAGTGCTTAATGTGAGTAAGTTAACAACTCTATTGAAGTAAATTTATTGGAAATAACAAATACCTTGAAAAATGAAAATTAAAATATTTGCTGTTGTATGTTTATTAGCTGCTAATCTCTTTACAATATCTGCTCAAAAGTGGTTTACGCCTGAGGCGGAGAAACAAGTGGATGCTCTTTTGAGCCAGGTAGTAGAAGGAAACTACAAGAATAATCGCTATCCTCTACTCCGTAAGCCCTTAATGGAACTTCCTTTAGGCAGTATCAAACCTAAAGGCTGGTTGCACGAAATGCTGGTTCGTCAGAAAAATGGCGCCAGTGGTCAGATGGATGTTCTTTACCCTTCGGTTATGGGCAAACGCAATGGTTGGTTAGGTGGTGATGGAGACCAGTGGGAACGCGGTCCATACTGGATAGACGGTCTACTTCCTTTGGCGTATATACTGGATGATGATGTCTTGAAAGCCAAAGTGCAACCTTGGATAGAATGGGCTTTGCAGAGCCAGCGTGAGGACGGATTCTTCGGTCCTGAAAAAGATTATCCGGGAGAGCCTGGACTGCAACGTGATAACTCGCAAGACTGGTGGCCGCGTATGGTCGTGCTGAAAATCCTACAGCAGTATTATTCGGCAACGAACGATAAGAGAGTCGTCGCTTTTATGACAAAATATTTCCGTTATCAACTGAATACCTTGCCGCAAAAACCTTTAGGACACTGGAGCAGTTGGGCAGAATTCCGTGCTTGTGACAATTTGCAAGCTGTATATTGGCTTTATAATCTTACGGGGGAGGATTTTTTGCTTGAATTGGGGCATTTGCTGCACCGGCAGAGTTTCAGTTTCATAGATATGGTAGATAGGGGAGACTTGCGCAGACCCTGCACTATACACTGTGTTAATTTGGCACAAGGCATCAAAGAACCGATTATTTATTATCTGCAAGATACCGACCGGAAATATATTGATGCTGTCAAGGAAGGCTTTCGAGATATTCGCCGGTTCCACGGACAGCCGCAAGGCATGTATGGAGGCGATGAGGCTTTGCATGGAAACAATCCTACACAAGGCTCGGAGTTGTGTTCGGCCGTAGAGTTGATGTACTCGCTGGAAAAAATGGTGGAGATTACAGGAGACATAGACTTTGCCGACCATTTGGAACGCATTGCTTTTAATGCTTTACCAGCCCAAATATCCGATGACTTTATGACTAAGCAATATTTCCAGCAACCGAATCAGGTGATGGTAACACGCCATCGTCGCAACTTCGACCAGGATCATGAAGGGACAGACCTTGCTTTTGGCACTCTGACCGGATACCCATGTTGTTTTTCGAATATGCACCAAGGTTGGCCAAAATTTACACAGCACCTATGGTATGCCACACCTGATAACGGCATTGCAGCCATTGTCTATTCTCCGTCGGAAGTAACAGCCAATGTGGGTGATAATGTACCGGTGGTTATCAGTGAAGATACTTACTATCCGATGGATCATCAGATAACTTTTACCATTAAAGAGGTGAGGAATAAGGTGAAACAAGTGAAATTTCCATTTCACCTGCGTGTTCCGAAGTGGTGCAAGCAAGCTGAAATACGGGTAAATGGAAAGATGGAGCAAACTGTCAAAGGTGGGAAAATAGCTATCGTAGACCGTATATGGAAGCGGAATGATAAGATTGAACTGTATCTGCCCATGGAGGTCTTTACTAGCACTTGGTATGAAAACGCAGTATCTATTGAAAGAGGTCCGTTGGTATATGCCCTGAAAATGGAAGAAAATTGGGAAAAGAAAGAGTTTAAGGATAGTTGGTATGGTTCTTATTATTATCAGGTGACTTCTTCGGATCCATGGAACTACGGATTGGTGGATTTTGACCGTAACAGAATGAACGAGGTGGCCCAAGTAAGTATCAATAGCCAAAAACAGCAATTGGACTTTCCTTGGAATCAGGAAAATGCACCGGTTGAAATAAAGATGAAGGCTCGTCTTATCCCTACTTGGACAGTATATAATGAAATGGCAGGGCCCCAGCCTTTCTCTTTCTGTGGCAGTGCCGAAGGAGGAGAGCAAGAAATCACGCTGATACCCTACGGTTGTACAACCCTGCGTATTTCAGAATTTCCAGTTGTTGGGAAATGATGTTTCCGAAGTATGGGGGAAACGGTGTGTCTGTTTTGTGACAAACTTGTTTTAGAATTCTGCCATGTCCGGAATGTGGACGGTTATGTCACGGATTTATAGTTGGCTTTTAACCTTACTGTCTATTTTTGCAATCGTTTTTAATAGGGTTTATATATTATATAAAAGAAGACTCCTGCAACGGAGTGAAAAACAAGTCGAACAATTTAATGCCGTAGAAAAAAGATGAAAAATTCCAAGAAAGCACTCCTCTGCCTATTGGCATGCGCCTTGGCAGTAACCGGATGCAAGACACAGAAAGAACCGGCTGTGGCAGACAACGCAATGCTGGTCAGATCTACACAAACACTTGATTCCTTATATGCTCACTATTCCGCACCGGGCACTTGTCTGTTGCGTGAGAATTATCCTTCGGACGTGGAAGGCTATACCGCTACTTATCTGGCTTCCGAGGAACAGAAGAACCGTCCCAATCTTTACTCTTATTTGTGGCCTTATTCCGGTACCTTCTCCGCAGTGAATGCGTTGATGGAGGCCACTAAAGATAACAAGAAAGATTTCGGGAACTATCAGAAGTTGCTTGATGAGAAAGTGCTTCCGGGACTTGCTGAATATTTCGATACTCGTCGTATGCCCAAAGCGTATGCTTCTTACATCAAGGACGCTCCGTTGTCCGACCGCTTTTACGATGACAACGTGTGGCTCGGCATTGACTTCACAGACGTCTATCTGATGACTAGCCAAGAGAACTATCTGCAGAGCGCCAAGCTTATCTGGAAGTTTATAGAAAGCGGTATGGACGATTGTTTGGGAGGAGGTATCTATTGGTGCGAACAGAAGAAGGAATCAAAGAACACTTGTTCCAACGCCCCTGGTTCCGTCTTTGCCCTGAAACTTTTCAAGGCTACGCAAGACAGCTCCTATTTTGAGAAAGGGAAGAGTTTGTACGAGTGGACTAAAGCAACATTGCAGGACACAACAGACTGCCTTTACTTCGACAACATGCGTTTGGACGGTGAGATAGGACGTGCCAAATTTGCCTATAACAGCGGTCAGATGATGCAGTCGGCTGCTTTGCTCTATCAGCTTACCGGTAATGGGCAGTATCTGAAGGATGCGCAAGCGATTGCTGCTGCTTGTCATAATTATTTCTTCATGGAATTCACCCCCGGACAGGGAGAACCGTTTCATATGCTGAAGAAGGGTGATGTGTGGTTCACCGCCGTTATGTTGCGTGGTTTTATGGAACTCTATCAGGTGGACGGTAACAAGGTTTATCTTGATTCCTTTGCCCGCAGTCTGGACTATGCTTGGACGCATGCCCGTGAAGAGAACGGCCTTTTCAATACTGATTTCACCGGCAAGAGCCGCGACAATCGTAAATGGCTGCTGACACAAGCCGCCATGGTAGAGATGTACGCGCGTTTGGCCGTGTTCGCTAATCAGTCTTTATAATTAAAACGAATCAGACCAAATGAAAAAGAGAAACATTACCTTGTGCGCTGTTGCCATGCTCTGTATGCAAGGCTATGCTAAGGCAGACACTTTTATCCTGAAAGGTGACAACACTTGTGTGGAGAACTATGCTCAGATGACTGCTGCTTACAAGAGCAATCGTCCAAAAATGAAGAAACGCCTTTTCACCTCAAAAGCGGTGGAAGCTGAGATTGTTCGCGTGAAGAAACTGCTTACCAATCCTAAGTTGGCGTGGATGTTTGAGAATTGCTTTCCTAATACGCTTGACACTACTGTACACTTTCGCATGCTGGACGGTAAACCCGATACTTTTGTTTATACCGGTGACATCCATGCTATGTGGCTGCGTGACTCCGGTGCGCAGGTGTGGCCATATGTGCAGTTAGCCAACAATGATGCGCAATTGAAAGAGATGCTCGAAGGTGTCATTCGCCGTCAGTTCCTTTGCATCAACATTGATCCGTACGCCAATGCTTTCAACGACGGACCTACGGGTGGCAACTGGATGACTGACTTGACAGATATGAAGCCCGAACTGCACGAGCGCAAATGGGAGATAGACTCTCTTTGTTACCCGCTTCGTCTGGCTTACCAGTATTGGAAAGTAACTGGTGACAGCAGTATCTTCGACGGTGAATGGATGAAGGCAATTACTGCTATCCTGAAGACTTTCAAGGAACAGCAGCGTAAGGACGGTGTAGGCCCTTACCGTTTCCAACGTAAGACGGAACGTGCTCTGGATACGCTGAATAACGACGGCTTGGGTGCTCCGGTCAAACCGGTGGGACTGATTGTTTCCGCTTTCCGCCCATCGGACGATGCCACTACGCTTCAGTACCTGGTCCCTTCCAACTTTTTCGCTGTCTCTTCTCTGAGAAAGGCTGCTGAAATTCTGACGGAAGTAAACAAGGAAACATCCTTGGCCAAAGAATGCACCGATTTGGCAGCCGAAGTGGAGGCAGCCCTGAAGAAATATGCCACTTACAATCATCCTGAGTTTGGGACAATCTATGCATTTGAAGTAGATGGATTCGGCAATCATCTGTTAATGGACGATGCCAATGTACCCAGCCTTCTTGCTATGCCTTATTTGGGTGATGTGGACGTAAACGATCCTATCTATCAGAATACACGCCGCTTTGTGTGGAGTGGCAGCAACCCTTACTTTTTTAAAGGTAAAGCCGGTGAAGGTATCGGAGGTCCGCACATTGGTTATGATATGGTATGGCCTATGAGTATCATGATGAAGGCATTCACCAGCCAGAATGATGAGGAGATAAAGATTTGTATCAAAATGCTGATGGATACGGATGCCGGTACGGGATTCATGCACGAGTCTTTCCACAAGGATGACCCCACTAACTTTACCCGTGCATGGTTTGCTTGGCAGAATACGCTGTTTGGAGAATTGATTTTGAAATTAGTGAACGAGGGTAAAGTGGATTTGCTGAACAGCTTGTAAAAACAGGAATTATTTAAAATCAATAAAGTGCGCTGGAAGGAGGATTAGGATACAAATTGCATGAATTGGTTGTTCGTTGGTATTATTTGTGTTCTTTTCCTTTTTTTATCGTGATTTATTATAATGTTTAATCTTAAAGAATATGAAAAAGAATCGAGTGTACACAGTAAATTCATTGCTGGCTCGGATAGGTGGGAACTATAAGTTCTGGCTTATTGCCTTGCCTGCTGTGACTATGCTGGCGCAGGCTCCTGCGGTTTATGCACATGCGGAGACTATTACTGTGGTGCAGCAAAACAATGCCACGGTGAGAGGTTCCGTTAAGGATGCCACAGGTGAAAGCCTGATTGGAGTGAGTGTTACTGTTAAGGGTAAAGAAGGTGTGGGTACCATTACAGATGTGGATGGAAACTATTCCATTGTTTGTAGTGCCCAAGATGTTCTCGTCTTTTCCTATGTGGGATATGCCACTCAGGAAATTGCTGTGAAAAATCAAAAACAATTGAATGTTGTCTTAAAGGAGGATACCAAGGTGCTGGATGAAGTTATTGTCATCGGTTATGGTACTACTACCCGCAAGAGTGCCGTAGGTGCTGTAGACCAGGTAAAGGCTTCCATGATCGAAGACCGTCCCGTGGCTAACATGACAGATGCTTTGCAAGGGGCTGCGCCCAACGTGGTTATCCAGCAGCGCAGTAGCAATCCTAATGATCGTAAGACTAACTTTAATATTCGTGGTATCAGCACTGTGAATGACAATAGTCCGCTTTTTGTCATAGACGGATTGGTAGCTGATGGTGGTAGTTTCGATAAATTGAATCCCAATGATATTGAGAACATTTCCATCTTGAAAGATGCCGGTACAGCTGCTATTTATGGTTCACGTTCTTCCAATGGTGTAGTTTTGGTTACTACTAAGAAAGGTAAGAAGAACCAGCGTGCGACAGTTCGGTTAAGTGGTATGATGGGATGGCAGAATCCGGATATCTTGTTTTCTCCGGTGAAAGGCTATCAGAACGCTACTTTGCGCAATTTAGCTGCCACCAATGCTGGAGAGGCTCCTTTGTATACACCCGATCAAATCCGTGACCTGGCTGCCCATCAAAATGAAGAAAGCTGGTTTTTTGATCAGATAGTCCGCACAGCCTTACAGCAGAATTACAATCTAAGCGTATCTGGAGGTAGTGATAAAACTACTTACATGGTGTCCATGGGTTATTATGACCAGGAAAGTAATTATGTGGGCAACAGTGATTTTGGCGTGCAGCGTTATAATTTTCGTACCAATGTTAGCACGGAAGTGGGACGTTTGAAACTGAATGCTATTTTGGCTTATACACGTAATAATAGTGTAAGTACCACCGGTGGGAGTTTGGAAGTGGATGCCGCCCGTGTACCTACTTATTATTATTACAAAATGAAATCGGAAGATGGAAGATATTTGTTAAATGATGTATTGACTGAATTTAACCCATTGGGAGCATTGGAAGCTGGTGGCCGTAACAAGTATCGTAACAATTATCTGAACGCTAATGTCAATGCTGAATTCCGGCTTATTGACGGATTGAAGTTGCGTGGAGTGTTGGGTGCGGATGTGATAAACGACATGCGTTCTACCCGCAATTTGGGCGTATCCTATTACTTGAATGAAGAGGCTACCGAACCACGTCCAGTGAAAGATACTGACTATCGGACCAGTAACTGGAATCATACGGCTTACCTTATTAATAGCCAACTTTTGTTGGATTACAACAAGACATTCGGTAAACACAATGTCAGCGGGCTTTTTGGAGTAACCAATGAATCGTTTACTTCGTCTAGCAATGAGATTGAGAAGAAGGGGGTAGATCCCGACTTGGGTATCGGTACAGACATTACCAATAGTACTGTGGGAAACATCACAGGAAAAACATTTGTAGATGAATCCAACCGTACCAGTCTGACTTCTCTGTTGGGACGTGTGGGGTATTCTTACGCTGACAGATATTATACAGAATTCAGCTTCCGTTATGACGCTTCTTCCAAGTTTCATAAAGACTACCGATGGGGTTTCTTCCCTTCTGTTTCATTAGGCTGGCGTTTGAGCGAGGAGAACTTTATGCAGGCTTACAAGGAACGTGTGGGTGACTTGAAACTGCGTACTTCTTTTGGTATCTTGGGTAACCAGTCTATTGGTACTTATGACCGTTTTACTGTTTACGAACTGTACAACAACTCTTACGCATACAACAACCAGACAGTATCGGGCGCAGGTTTTAAGTTAGGTAAGGATAATTTGACTTGGGAAAAGACCAAAACCTTCAACGTGGGTGTAGACGCTTCGTTCTTCAATAACGCTTTGAATGTGACGTTCGACTATTTCTACAAGCGTACGAGCGACATTTTAATGAAGCCCCTTGTGCCTTCGGTATTCGGTACGGATATGGCGATGGACAACATTGGTGAGATGCAGAATCAAGGTTGGGACCTCTCTATCAACTATCGTTTGAAAACGGGAGCTGCAAATCATAACTTCAACTTCAATCTTGGTGACTCTTGGAATGAAGTGCTGAAGTACCCTGGTCACGAAAGAATCTCACAAATAGAGGAGTTGAGCCGTATCACCCGTGAAGGATGTCCGTTGGAGTCTTACTACGGTTACAAGATGGACGGCTTTTTCCAAAGCTACGAGGAGATTGAGGCATCGGCTATTCCTGTAGGTGGAAAGGTACAGCCGGGTGACGTGAAGTTTGTAGACCGTAACGAAGATGGTGTCATCGACTCGAAGGATAAGTTTATCTTGGGTAATGCCTTCCCTCGTCTTACTTTCGGTTTCAACTACAATGTAGAATGGAAAGGATTCGATTTCGGTATGTTCTGGCAGGGTGTGGGCAAGCGTGACATGATGCTTCGTGGTGAATTGATTGAACCGTTCCACGCCAATTACTCTTATAATATCTATAAGCATCAACTGGATTTCTGGACTCCTACCAACACCGATGCACGTTGGCCGAGACTTACTGCTCCGGGTTCTACTTCCAACAGAAACAACTACGGAAACGGACAAGGTTCCGACCTATTCTTGATGGATGGAAAATACCTGCGTCTGAAGAACTTGCAGATTGGTTACACATTCCCCAAAACATGGAGCCGCAAGGTGGGCATGGAAAAGGCACGTATCTATGTCAACGGACAAAACTTGCTGACTTTCAGTAATAACTCGTTTATTGACCCTGAATCTTCTGAGTTCGACTCTAAGATGGGTAATAGTGGCGCCAATTCTGGTAGAAACTACCCGACGCTCCGTTACTATGGTTTCGGTATAGACATTGAATTCTAAAAACAACAGATAACTATGAGACTAAGAAAATATATAGCTTTTGCCGGAATGGCTGTTCTGATGCTTTGCAGTTGCAACGAGATGGAGAACGCACCGACAAACAAATTTACGGATAACTCTTATTGGACTTCCACCACCAAAGCCCAGTATGTGGTGAACATGGCTTACAGCCAGATGTACAATGCAGGCCGTATGTGGAGCGATGAAAGTTTGAGTGACAATGCTTACGACGGTCGCAGTGTGGACGACCAACGTGCCATTCGCAAAGGTATGGCTACTCCCTCGCTCGACATCTTCAAGAATGAATGGAAAGACCTTTACGGAGGCATAAAGACCTGCCACGTGTTCCTTGAAAAGGTGGATCTGGTACCCAACATGGACGCATCTGTTAAAGCACGTATGATTGCCGAGATACGCTATATCCGTGCAAGCCTCTACTTCCGTCTGACTAACCTTTATGGTGCAGTACCTTTCTTTACGGAGGACATCACGCTGGAAGAATCGCGGAGTGTAAGTCGTACAGACCGCGAAACCATTATCAGCTTCATTCACCAAGAATTGGAAGACATCAAGGATGCGCTTCCCACTCGCGACCAATTGCCCGAAGAAGACAAGGGCAAAATTACTAAAGGTGCCGTTTGTGCTTTGCAGGCTCGTGTCTACTTGATGGATAGCGACTGGAACAATGTGATGCTTTATTGCGACAATCTGATGAACAAACAGGGCGAATATGGTACTTATGCCTTATTTCCTGATTATGCCGGGCTTTTTGATGAAGCCAATGAGTATAATGAAGAGATTATCATGGACCGTTCTTATGTACCCAATTTGATTACTTGGGGTGAGATGGTAGACATGATTCCTTTGTCAAGAGGCGGACGTGCCGTGAACCGTGTGCCGCAACAATCATTGGTAGATACTTATCTGATGCTTAGTGGAAAGACTATCAGTGAAGCCGGGACAGATTATAACCCTGCTTATCCTTACGACAACCGTGACCCACGTCTCACCGCTACTATCATTTATGATGGCTATGACTGGAGTGGCAATGTGGACGATGGCAGTAAAGACGTAGTCATCAACATTCGTCCGGGTTCGGGAACCGATGCCTACGATGGTGGTGGAAACGGCACTTCTACCGGTTATTTCACCCGTAAGTATTATAATCCGCAGGCTTCCGGTGATCAGAATTCCGGTATGAACATCATCACTATGCGCTATGCTGACATCTTGCTGATGTATGCTGAGGCTGTTCACGAAACAAGCGGTATGACTGAAGCGGTATGGAACAAGACCATCCGTCCCATCCGCGAACGTGCCGGATTCACTGCCGATGCAGCCTTGAACTTTCCTGCCGGAAAGAGCAAGGAAGAGATGAGGCAGATTATTCGCGACGAACGTCGTGTAGAAATGGCGATGGAAGGTTTGCGCTGGTATGATATTAAGCGTTGGAAGGCTGGCAACGAATACTTGTCGGGCAAGGTGCGCGGTGCAAGCTTCGTGGACGAGAATAAGCTTGACACTCGCAAGTTCGAAGAGGCAAGAGATTACCTTTGGGCAGTTCCTATCAGTGAAATCAATTTGAATCCCAATCTGGCGCCTAACAATCCAGGATATGGAAATTAACGTGTATCTAAACTCATTAAAAACAATAGAACAATGAAAACAATATTCTCAACAATAGCTCTTTTTTCGGCAGTCCTCTTTGCTACGTCTTGTACGGAAGACATGGAATACAAGGATTCCAAAGTTTCCTCAGTAAATCAGTTGTATGAACCCACTGACGGCAAGGAAGTAGTCTTGCAATCGTCGGCCAGCGCCAGCCTGTTCTTTGAATGGGAGTCGGCCAAGGCTGAAGATAGCGGTGCCCCTCTTTATGAAGTGGTATTTGATAAAGAAGGTGGAGATTTTTCTAAGCCTATTTACAAAGTGCTTTCTGACAATGGCGGTTCTTTGAGCTATGCTACCATCAGCCACAAGACATTGAACAAGGTTGGTGCGGCTGCCGGATTGAACAGTGGTGAGACGGGTACACTTGTTTGGACAGTAATGGCTTCCAGAGGTTTGAATTCTGTAATGGCAAAGGAAAGCAAGAAGCTCACCATCACTCGCTTGGTGGGATTTGAAGAGATTCCGGCACAGCTTTACTTGACCGGAAGTGCTACTGAAGGTGGTATGGATGCTTCTAAGGCCGTGGCGTGTGCTTCACCCGAAAAGGATAAGTTCGAAGTCTTTACGAAGTTGGAAGGCGGAAAGACTTACAAACTGGTAGATAGAGCAGCCGAAGGTGCCAAGGTGTTTTATATCAATGGCAATAAGATTATGGAAGGCGAAGGCGAGACAACCGTAGAAAAGACGGGAGTTTACCGCATTGAGATGGATTTCTCCATTGCATCTGTAACCGTCAGGGAAGTAAGTAAGATGGAATTCTACTTCTGTCCGAGTGGTGCCGCAACTTTTGAATTGCCTTATGTTGGAAACGGTGTGTTCTGCGGTCAGGATAAAATTGAGTTCAAGCAAGAAGGATGGGGGCGCGACCAACGCTATAAGTTCTTGATGACTTATGCTGATGGTAGTATACAGTATTGGGGAACCAAGAATACTACAGACTCTAATCCTGGTGCGGCTACTCCCGAAGATCCTTATTTCTATATTATGGAGACTCCTGATAACCAATGGGATCAGAAGTGGAAACTGAACGATGAATTCGATGGTGCGGCCGATGGCCACAATCCGGGTGCCATCACCAAGATTAGTGTGATATTCAATGTGGAGAACTATACTCATAAAGTGGAATTGGCCAACTAATTTAAGGAGAGATTATGAAAAAAATATTATTTTGTCTGCCCCTGCTTCTTTTGGCACTTCAATCGTGCGAGATAGAAGATGAGTATATGTATGATAAGGGGCTTTACACCATAGATTGGGATGCGGCTGCCGATAGCAGTTCTGTGACCCTGATAGATCGTTTCTGGAATACGGAAGAGAATTATTTCAACTACGGGAATGACGGTTCAATCAAGGATTTCCATTATTGGCCGCAGGCTCATGCTATGGATGTGATGATAGATGCTTACAATCGTACCGGAGATAGCAAGTACAGCGACTTGTTCGACAAATGGTATGTCGGTATCAAGGCAAAGAACGGTGGCAGTTATTGGAACAACTTTTATGATGATATGGAGTGGATTGCTCTCACCATGATTCGCTTGTACGAAGTTACTGATGAAAACAAGTATCTGGAAACTTCTCAAGAGATGTGGAATGAAATCAAGACCGGTTGGAACGATTACGCAGGTGGTGGCATTGCTTGGACTCACGACCAGCTATGGAGCAAAAATGCTTGTTCCAACGGCCCTGCTGCTTTGATTGCTGCTCGTCTTTACCGTATTAACGGGAATCAGGAGGATTTGGATTGGGCTGTCAATATTTATAAATGGGAGCGTGAAAATTTATTTAACCCTGCTACCGGCGCCATCTATGATAATGTGAACGGTGAGACGGGTGAGTTGAGTACACTTTCTCTTTCTTATAACCAAGGTACATTCTTGGGTGCTGCTTACGAACTGTATAAGATCACAGGAGAAGAGTCCTATTTGAAAGATGCTCGTAAGGCTGCCAATTTCGCTATCAGTAATAGCAGCATGATAGATACTGGAAATAATTTACTTCGTGATGAAGGCGATGGGGACGGAGGTTTGTTTAAGGGTATTTTCATGCGTTATTATGTGCAGCTGATTATGGAACCGAATTTGGACCCCATATATAAGAAGAAATTCATCACTTTCTTTAACAATAATGCTGAAATCTTGTGGCGAAAGGGAATCAATAAACTTGATTTGCTGTATAATACTAACTGGGCAATGAACAATAGCGGCAACAACCATCTGACTACGCAGACAAGTGGTTGTACTTTGATTGAAGCCAAAGCTCTCTTTGAAAAGAGCCTGAAATAAGTTAGCAATTAAAAGTGTGTCGAAACTCAATCTGGTTATTGGGTTTCGGCACATTTTTTTTTAGAGCCAGTTTTAATTGGCAGTTATTTTGGAAATAATGTTTTTAGAGACAACAGTTTTTTATATAAAATAAATACAAAAGATGAAACAGAATCAATATTTATTTCTACTGTTCGCCCTGATTGTTCTGACGGGCTGTGGCGGTACGCAGAAGAAATTAACCGAATATGTCAATCCTTTCTTGGGTACGGCTACTTTGTGGGAGCCTGAGGACTTAGGGTATACGCGCAAAATAAAGTCACGTACATGGGGTGCGGAAACTTATCCGGGTGCTACCTTGCCCAACGCAATGGTGCAGCTCAGCCCCGTTACACAGTTTCGTAGCGGTGCGGGCTATCAATATGAGGACACTGTGATTTATGGTTTTTCACATACAGCTAAAGGGCATTGGAACTTGTTGCATGTCCCCATGTTGCCAGTGGTGGGAACTATCGCTCCGGGTAATTATTGCTCCGGGTTTAGTCACGAGAAGGAATCTGCGCATCCGGGGTATTACCAAGTTTATCTGGAACGCTATAAAGTGAATGCCGAGTTGACCAGTACCTTGCGTTGTGCCTACCATAAATATACTTTCGGCAAGGGCGACGATAAGTCATTATTGGTAGACATCCGCCGTTCTAATAATGATGTCCGTGATTGGAAGATTGAGAAGGTTGACGATAATACGTTCACGGGTTATCAAGATGGCGATGGTAAAATCTACTTTTACGCTAAGACCAACTATAAAATAGGCCAAGTGGAAATGGTAAAAGACGACAAACATGAGGTGGCTGTGCTGCGTTTTATCGACAGCAAAGGTGTTGAACCTTTGGAAGTGAAGGCTGGTTTCTCGTTTGTGAGTATAGAGAATGCTCAAATGAATTTGAAGGCCGAAATGTTGAACAAAAGTTTTGCACAAGTGGCAGAAGAAGCCGATGCGGCTTGGGAAGCACTCCTCTCCAAGATTCAAGTTGCAGGTGGCACGGAACGTGAAAAGAGATTGTTTTATTCTACTTTCTTCCATGCTTTTAAATGGCCGGCTTTGCGTAGCGATGTGAATCATGAATATACTGATGTCCGTGGCGAAGTAGTGAATAACGGCTTCCACTATTACACTGACCCTTCTTTTTGGGACGATTATCGCAACAAACTGGTACTCATAGGTATGATTTCTCCCGATGTGACTACTGACATCATTAGGTCTATTATTGACAAAGGTGAGAAGCGTGACGGCTACATGCCCACCTTCTTCCATGGTGATCACGCTTCCACTTTTATTTCTGGTTCTTGGTTGCGTGGTTTGCATGATTTCGATCTGGAGCGTGCTTATAAGTTGATTCTGAAAAATGCTACGGTGCCCGGTAAAGGAGGACGTCGCTATTTGGATGAGTATATGGAGCGAGGTTGGATTGCTGAAAAAGACACAGTGAATGTACCCACATGGGACGAATACAAAGGGGCTGTGACCAAGACCCAGGAATATGCTTACGATGACTATGCCGTAGCCTTGGTAGCCAAGGAGCTGGGAGATGAAGCCAACTACAAACTGATGATGGAACGCTCCAACAACTACAAGACGCTATTCGACCCCTCTACCGGCTTTTGGAGAGGTAAGATTGACGATGGTAGCTGGATTCAGGATTTCGATCCGTATTATCCCTATTACCAGTACATGTACCGTGAGGCCAATGCATGGAACGCCCTCTTCTTCGCCCCCCACGACCCCGAAGGCATGATTAAGCTCTATCCCAGTAAAGAGGCGGTGGAGGCTAAACTGGATTCCTTATTCAGCGAACCGTGGAGAGGTTACGAGGCCCACAACCTGACCGGATTCATCGGAAACTATTGCCACGGAAACCAGCCGGGACACAGCATTCCTTACACCTATTATTTCATAGACAAACAAGAGAAAGCCCAATGCATTCTCGACAGCCTGATGAACCACTACTATGACATGGGTGCCGACAAGCTGGCTTATGCAGGGATGGATGATGCCGGCGAGATGTCTTCGTGGTATGTGCTCAATGCTATTGGACTTTACACTTATTCGCCTGCCGATCCTGAATATATTGTTACTGTTCCCTTGTTCGATAAAGTGACGTTCAATCTGAATGGTCGTCCCTTTACGATTGTGAAGAAAGGAAGCGGCAAGAAGATTATTGACATTACTTATGACGGTAAAAAGATTGACGGTTACTTTATCACCCATGACCAACTGAGGGAGGGCAAGGAACTGGTGATTACTACGGAATAGATAAACAATGGAGTTATGAAAAGAAATATACTGCTTCTATTCACATTCTTTGCTTGCATTACTGTACAAGGGCAGACTCCGGTTCGTTTGGTTGATCTGAGGAGCGAACATCTTGACAGACCTATAGGTTTGGATAATCCCGTTCCACGCCTTTCTTGGCGGATGGAAGATGGTAGGCAGGGAGCTGTGCAGACTTCCTGGCGGATTGTGGTAGACGAAGACTCGTTGAATGTGGTCAATGGCTGTGGCAGGATGTGGGATAGTGGAAAGAACGATTCCCGTAATCAGCTTGTGGCCTATGCGGGCAAAAAACTGCAGCCTTTCACTAGATATTATTGGAAAGTAATCTGCAGCGACATGGAATATAAGGAGACTGCTTCTCCTGTCTCTTACTTTGAAACGGGCATGATGGGGATGCAACATTGGCAAGGTGCTTGGATTGGCGATGGCAAGGATATTCATTATGGGTCTGCCCCTTACTTCCGAAAAGAGTTCAAGACCGGCAAAAAGGTAAAGTCAGCGCGTGCTTATATTGCCGCTGCTGGACTATATGAGCTTTACATCAATGGCGAGAAGATAGGAGACCACTGCCTTGCCCCTCTCTATACCCGCTTTGATCGCCGCAACTTGTATGTGGCTTATGATGTGACTTCACAATTACAGAATGGTGACAACGCTATTGGCGTACTTTTGGGTAACGGCTGGTATAACCATCAATCCAAAGCAGTGTGGGACTTCGACCGTGCCCCTTGGCGCAACCGTCCCACTTTCTGTCTGGACTTGCGCATTACCTACACCGATGGAAGCGTGGAGACTATTCCCACCGATCTCAGTTGGCGGACAGCGTCGGGTGCAATCACTTTTAATAGTATCTATACTGGCGAGCACTACGATGCACGTCTGGAGCAGAAAGGATGGAGCACTCCGGAATTCGATGATTCCAAGTGGCGCGGAGTAGCCTATCGGAGTGTACCTTCTTCCAATGTCACTGCCCAGCAAGTACATCCCATCCGTAATGTAAAGATTTTCCCCGCCGTCTCTTTCCGCAAAGTGGACGAGAAAACATACATCTATGATTTCGGGCAAAATATGTCCGGTGTGACTTGTATTCATGTTTCGGGTGAACGGGGAACGGAGGTCAGAATCAAACATGGCGAACGCTTACATCCAAATGGCCGCCTCGATCTCTCGAACATTGATGTCTACTTTCGAGGCGATAAGGAGAAAGACCCTTTTCAGACGGACATTCTCATTCTGAGTGGAGAAGAGGATGAGTTCATGCCCCGATTTAATTACAAGGGATTTCGTTATGTGGAGGTAGTGGCAGATAAGCCTATTGAGCTTGACCAAAACAGCTTGATTGCTTACTTCATGCACAGTGATGTGCCGGCAGTAGGTAGCTTGGAATCTTCGAGCCCACTGATAGGCAAGCTGCTCCATGCTGCCAATCACTCTTACCTTTCCAATCTGATGGGCTACCCCACCGATTGCCCTCAGCGCGAGAAGAACGGTTGGACTGGTGACGGTCATTTTGCCATTGAGGCAGCATTTTATAACTTTGATGGAATTACCGTTTACGAAAAATGGTTGGCCGACCATCGTGACGAACAGCAGCCCAACGGAGTGCTGCCCGATATTATTCCAACTGGTGGATGGGGATATGGTACAGACAACGGGCTGGACTGGACTAGTACTATTGCCATCATCCCTTGGAATATCTACCTCTTCTACGGTGATAGCAAGCCCTTGAGCGATTGTTACGAGAGCATCAAACGTTATGTGGATTATGTGGAGCGTATCTCTAACAATCATCTCACTACGTGGGGGCGCGGAGACTGGGTGCCGGTGAAGTCAAAATCCAATAAAGAGCTGACTTCCTCGGTCTACTTTTATGTAGATACCAAGATTTTGGCCGCTGCTGCCAAACTCTTCGGCAAACAGGCCGATTACGAATATTATAATGCCTTGTCGGAGGAGATAAAGCAAGCTGTCAATGATAAGTTCCTGAATCGAGAAACAGGCATCTATGCCGAAGGTTCACAAACCGAATTGAGTGTTCCCTTGCAATGGAAGATTGTGCCCGAAGAGTTGATAGGAAAAGTGGCAGCTAACTTGGCACATAAGGTAGAGGAGGACGGTTTTCACTTGGATGTGGGTGTATTAGGAGCTAAAGCTATTCTGAATGCACTCAGCGAAAATGGTTATGCTGAAACAGCTTATAAGGTGGCTGTACAGGACACTTATCCTTCATGGGGTTGGTGGATGGTGAACGGTGCCACTACGCTGCTCGAGAACTGGGATTTGCAGGCTACTCGTGACATCTCGGACAATCATATGATGTTCGGTGAAATAGGTGCTTGGTTCTACAAGGGGCTGGGAGGTATTTTCCCTGATCCCGTGCAACCTGGTTTTCAAAACATTCTGCTCCGTCCCCATTTCATAAAGGGATTGAAACGGTTTGAAGCTCGTCATCGGTCGCCTTACGGTGAAATTGTTTCTCGCTGGGAATGGAAAGGGAAATGTGTGCATTATGAAGTTACAGTGCCCGCTAACAGTACAGCTACACTCACTTTACCTGACAAGGCCGAGAATGTACGGGTGGTGGAACTGGCGGCAGGAAGATATGAGTTTATTGTAAAGTGACCTTGTACTTCATTTATGCTTGCAAATATGTAATTAGCGGGTTTGCCACGTTGTTGTGGCATAACTCGCTAATTTTTATAGTCGGTATGTTAAGGGATGGCTTTTTCATTCTTATAGCCTGATCTTTCCCTCCAACCGTATATCTTCCGATGAAGCCCCTATCAGCAGCTTCACCGTTCCGGGTTCTACAACGAACATCTGCTTTCCTTCGTTCCAATAGCCGAGCTCTTCTTTGGGCACGGTAAGCGTCACTTTCCGGGTTTCGCCGGCCTTGATGGGGATACGCCTGAAGGCGCGCAACTGCTTGGAAGGACGTTCCACTTTGGAGTCCGGATAGCTGGCATAGAGCTGTACGACTTCTTCTCCGTCGCGTCCGCTGGTATTCTTCACTGATACCGTCACGCGGATGTTCTTCTTGTCTTGCTTGACGGATTCAATCTTCTCGTACGTAAAGTCGGAATAGCTCAGACCATAGCCGAAAGGATAGAGCACAGGGCCTTGGTGGTACATATACGTACGTCCGTTGCGGATGTCGTAGTCCATTATGTCGGGTAGGTCGGTGATGTCTTTCACCCACGTCTGTACGGTACGTCCGGCTGGATTTACCTTGCCGAAGAGTACGTCGGCCAGTCCGTTGCCCTGCTCCTGGCTGCAGTGGGTGATGTGGACGATGGCAGGCACGTGCTCCTGGCTCCAGTTGATGGTGTAGGGGAAACTGCTGACGAGCACCAGTATGGTATTGGGATTGGCTTTGAGCACCAGCTTCACCAAGTCTTCATCGGGCAGCATCAGCGATTTGCGGTCCACGGCTTCGCGGCCGTCACTGGGGACGGGAGAGAACTTCCAGTCCGCACGCGTGCCGTAAGGATGGTTTCCTACACACACGATGGCAACGTCGGCGGCTGCAGCAGCCTTTTCTGCCTGGCCCATGCGGTTGTCTTCGGCGTGGATGATTTCGGTTCCTTCTTTCACAGCATTGCGTATGCCACTCAGAATCGTTGTTTCGTAAGGCGGGGTACCACTATACCAGTCTTGCACGATTTTGTCCGAATACGGGCCTATAACGGCTATTTTACGCAGCTTTCCGGCATCGAGTGGCAGGAGTTTTTTGTTTTTCAATAACACCACGGACTTGGCGGTGACTTCCCGTGCCAGCCTGCGGGCTTCTGCTGTCATGAAAGGCGGTGTCTCCGTACTGTTCTTTCCGATAGAGAGATAAGGGTTACGGGAGTTGTCCCCGTCCAGCAAGCCGAGCTTGAGGGCGACGAAGATGTTCCCGCGGATAGCCTTGTCGATGTCGACTTCGGTCAGTAATCCCTTTTCCAGAGCTTCCTTGACGTAAGGAACGTATGCGTCGAGAAATTGTCCTGTGGTGGCTTTTACTACGGCAGCAGCACCCTCCGCAAAGCTCGGAAAACTCTTGTGCGCTTCAATCAGCAGTTTCAGGGCACCGCCGTCCGTACAGATGATACCGTTGTTGCCCCACTGCTTGCGGGTAATCTCTTCGAGGCAGGGATGGATGGACATGGGGATGCCGTTCCAACTGTTGTAGGCGGCCATGAAGGCACGGCTGCCTCCCTCGGTGATGCCTTTATAGAAAGGATAAGCATAGTATTCATGGAACAAGCGCGTGTCGAAGTCGGAGGAAGTGCTGTCCCGTCCGTCCTCGTTGCTGTTGGCAAGGAAATGCTTCATCAGAGAGGCGGTTTTCCAGTAGCGGGGATGATTGCCTTGCAGGCCGCGTACGCTGGCAATGGTGAGTTGGGCGGTGAGGAAAGCATCTTCTCCGAAACTCTCCTCGGTGCGTCCCCAGCGTGGGTCGCGGGCAAGGTCGGCATTCGGAGCGCGCATCACGAGGGCATGACGCTTGTTGCCGGTGGTCTGCATGTAGTAGCGGGCTTCTTCAGCGGCTTGTTCCGCTACTTTCTGCACCAAATCGGTGTCCCATGTGGAGCCCAGACCGTAGGACTGGGGGAATATGGTGGTGGGGCAGTCGGTAGGGACTACTTTCCCGTCTTCCGTTCTTTGGCGTCCACCCCACATGGCAGGACCGCCGAGGGTCAGCCCGTGCAGTCCTTCGTAGTGTCCGCAACGGGGAATGTTGAAGCGGGGGACACCGAGGTCGGTGGAAAGAAGGTTTATCTTTTCATCCAATGTCAGGATGGAGAGAAGATGTTCCACGCGCTGTTCGTCACTGAGCGTGGTATCTTGAAAGGCTTGTGTGTGTTGTGCGCTTGCCTGTAAGCCGAATAGCAGGGGCAAGGCGAGGAACAATAACTTGTTTCGCATGGGGTATTAGGGTTTAATGTGTTTGATATACCGGTTATGGGATTGATATCCGTTGTAACTGTCCGTCCTGCGGCAGGCAGAGCAATCCTTCAGCTTTCTTTTCGTCTGCCAGATACTTCTTCCACGTAATCTTGTCCCATTTCATCTGGTCTGTGCATTGTGCCACGGGGATATGGGGGATGGCCGAACCGTCCTTTACAAGAATGACGATGGGCAGGGTGCCGCACTCGATATGGTTCCATCCCGGAGCATACACCTTTCCGGTCTGGTAGTCTATCCATTTCTGCCGTCCGGGGAGGTAGACATCCCGTCCGCTGCCCTCTTCGAGCATGGGTGCCACGAGGAGGTTGGAGCCGAACATGTACTCGTCCTCTACCAGCCATGCACCCGGGTCGTCGGGATACTCCAGCAGCAGGGCGCGGAGCATCGGCCAGCCGTTCTCGGTGCACTCTTTGGATTGTGCATATACGTAGGGCATCAGTTTGTACTTCAGTTCGGCACAACGGCGGAAATAGTCTGTGAACTCTTTCCCGTAGTACCACGGTTCGGTGGGAGGTGCTCCGTGCACGCGGCTGTGGCTGGTGAGGAAGCCGAAGGGTAACCAGCGGCGGTAGAGGCTTTCGGGGCTTTGGGTCACGAAGCCGCCTATGTCATTGCTCCAGAAGCAGAATCCGCTCAGTCCGATGGAGAGGCCACTGCGGATGGTTCCCTCGAAACCGGTTTCGGTAGTTGCGGCATCACCGCCCCAGTGCAATGGGTAGCGTTGTGAGCCTGCCCATGCGGAGCGTGCCCAGATGATGTTTTCGCCGTGCAGCTTCTTGATGATGTCGGCCACGGTCTTGTTGTAGCGCAGGGGATAGAGGTTGTGTTCGTATAGTCCGCTACGGCCGTTGGCATAGATGGCATCCAGTGGGGCACCTTCGCCGAAGTCTACTTTGATGGCACCTACACCCATTTCAATCAGATTGCCGAGCTTCTCTTGATACCACTGCACGGTTTCGGGATTGGTGAAGTCCAGCACCACGTCCTCGTAGGGAAGCTGTCCTTTGCCGTTGCGTACGTACAGACCGCGTTCCACCAGCTCGGGGAAGAACTTATTCTTCGGGGTAAAGTAGGGGAGTTGCCAGAGGCAGGTACGGAAGCCTTGTGACCTTAGGTCGGTGAGCATCTGCCGGGGATTGTCGAAGCGGTCGGCGGCAAAGGCGTAGTCGCATTGCCAGTCCACGCCGAACCAGCCGGTATCGAAGTGGATGACGTCGCTCGGTATCTTGTTCTCACGCAGTTTCCGGGCTACGTCGCGGCCCTCTGCTTCGCTGAAGTAGGTGATACGGCTCATCCAAGTGCCGAAGCTCCACAAAGGGGGCATTTCGGGCCGTCCTACCAGTGCGGTGTATTCGCTCAGCATCTCCTTTGGCGAGCCCAGAAAGATGAAGATGTCCATCGCCTCGTCTGCCATAAAGAGTTTGGTGGCTCCGATGTAGGAGCGGCCGAAGTCGCAGGTCACGGGGGCGGAAGTGTGCATAAACATGCCGTAGCCACGGTTGCTGAAGAAGAAGGGGATGGGCTTGTACATATCTGGGGTTTCGGGCCCTTGTGGGTCGGTGACAAAGAGGTTGACCTTCTGTCCGGCTTTGTTCAGTGCGGTGGCGGACTCGCCGCAACCGTAGATTTTCTCGTTCGGCGCGAGGCTGAATACGGGATTGATGCTGCGTGAGTTGTCCGAGCCGCGCTTGATGAAGCTGAATGGAGGTACCTTGACCTGCGTGGAGTCGTTGTCGCTCCAGCAACGGGTCTGTGTCAGCAGGCGTCCGTCGGCGTCTTTCAGTACCAGGCGCCAGGGATAGTTCTGGATGAGCAGGCTGCCGTATCGGGAGGTGTACAGCGTACCTTTGTCCGTCTTCTCGGCTTTCCAGAAGGAGCGTCCGTCGGCAGGCTTTCCTATGAGCATGGGGTCGTCGGCATCTTCTTTCGGTACGATGGGCGAGGTAAGCATACGGATGCGGAGGGTACGTTCGCTGACCGGTTCGACGGTGAACGTCAATTGCGGATTGTTGTCGTAGGCCGTCTCCGGGAAGTCCAGCGACTGGAGGGGCTGGTGCAGGTAGGTGTTTGCATTGAATGCCTGGCGGGGCATCAGTTGCTGGCGTTTCCATTGGACAGTCCCCTTGCCGGTGGAGGTGTCGAACGATACCAGGCTGTCGGCAAAGAAATAGGTGTTGCTGAAGTCCAGAAAATCCTGGCTCATGTCTTTCGGCTGGGAAAGCAAGTATTGCACGCCGGCATTTGTTTTCAGTTGGGCATGCGCAGGCAGGGTGGCAGTTGCTGCCAGCAGCATAAAAGCTGCCCCTTTCATCAGTTGTCTCTCTTTCATGATAAATATATGATTTACGGTTACTGTTTCGATGCCGTAAAAGTAGAGAAATCTGCACGGATGAAAGGGGTGGGTATGTTGCTTATGTAGGGCTGAAATGTTTATTTGGAAGCTTTCTTTCCGTAGAAACACATAAAATACACTCCGATAATCACAAACGGGATACTGAGCCACTGGCCCATGTTCAGCGTCATGCTGTCCTCAAAGTTCACCTGGTTTTCTTTCAGGAACTCGATGAAGAAGCGGAAGGTGAATATTTCCGTCAGGCAGAGTCCGAAGAAGAAACCGCGGTGATAGGGCAGGGAGGCTTCGGCCTGCACGGCGGTTGATTTCTGCTTGGTGGTGCTGAAGTCTGTTTCAAGTTTGGTTTCTTGTTTTTTCTGTCCGCGTTTGTATAGCCAGACCATCCCTAAGAAGAAGATGAAGTAGGCGATGGCTTCATAGAGCTGTGCCGGATGGCGGGGTAGTATGTCTTCTCGTTCAAAGATGAATGCCCAGGGTACGTCGGTCGGTTTGCCGATGATTTCGGAGTTCATCAGGTTGGCAAGGCGGATGCAGCAGGCGGTGATGGGGGTGGCAACGGCTATCATGTCGAGCACGTCCATGTAGTGCATCTTCGTCTTGCGGCAGTACATCCAGAGGGCGATAATCAGGCCCAGCGTGCCTCCGTGGCTGGCAAGGCCGGTGTAGCCCGTCATTTTCCAACTGCCGTCCGGCAGGATTTTTATGGGGAGAATCATCTCGAGGAAATGGTCCTGGTAGTAGGCCCAGTCGTAGAATATGCAGTGGCCCAGTCGTGCGCCTATCAGTATGCCGAAGAAGCAATAGAAGAAGAGAGGTTCGAATTTCTTTTCGTCTATTCTGCGGTCGCTATACTGGCGTTGCACGATGAAGTAGGCAAGAGCAAGACCGATAATCCATAACAGTCCGTAGTAGCGGATGGATATGCCGAAGAACTTGAACAGTTCGGGGTCGGGATTCCAGTTGATGGTGAGTAATGATAACATATTTATGAAGAATTAAATTACTGAATTACGGGGTTGTTCGGGACAAAGGTATGAAATTATCTCGTTTGGCAGTTCATCGTGGCAGTTTATTTGAATTTCTCCGCCACCATCCTATACGTCAGCACCTCAATCCCTTGTTCCTCTGCAGCCGTAATCATGTCGAACAACAAGCCTTGTACTTCGCTCTGATGTCCTTTGGCCATATCTTTCTGCATGGAGGCGGTACTTTCAGGGGCGAGTTTGTCTATTACTTTGAGGTTGTACTCCACGATGTCTTCCTTGAATTCTATACCCAATTTTCGGCCCAAAGCTGCGCTCTCTTGTGACAGTCCGATGAAGGTATCGCGCACCTTCCCCGGTTTCTGTACTTCGCCCATAGGCACGTCATAGTAGGCTCCGGTGACTGCCATAGCGGAGATGAACGACCACTTGACGAATGTGTCCCGGTCGATGTCGTCGGAGATGTCGGCTTTGATGCCGCTTTCCTGCAAATCGCGTTGCACGGCTTCCAATGTTTCACGGGAAACAATCGTGCTGCGGTGTGCTCCGTAGACGAGCCGGAAAATCTTTCCCATCTGCGTGATTTCTCCCCGTCCGGATACGAATCCTACGATGTAGATGCAGCCGTCGAGCACCGTGACGCCGGGGACCAACCGCTGGATACGGGGACCGGTTCCGTAAACATTCAGGATGGGGATTACCACTGTACGCTCGTGTGAGGCACGTTTGATGAGTTCCGTAATGGAGTCTACGGAATAACCTTTGACGCAGACGAAGATAACATCCGCTTTGCCTTGGAATTCTTCTGCGGTAAATGCCGCCACTTTCAGACAATGTTCACCTTTCAAATCGGAGTGCAGTTGCAGACCGTTCCCGCGTATGGCGGCAAGGTGTTCGCCACGTGCAATGCAAGTGACGTCTTTGCCGGATAATGAAAGAAAGGCGGCGATGCTTCCGCCTACGCCGCCGGTACCTGCTATGAGGTATTTCAGATTACTGTTTGCCATTTGTTGTGTATGGTTTATTGAACGTAGTTTTCCTTTTCCATATAGTAAAGCCCTTCGCCCCGGTCACCGTTTTCCATGTCTTCCAGCTCTACTTTGAAGATACGGTAGGGAAGGTCTTTTTTGGGATGCTTGGGCATGTCTACTGTCAATAGATAGGCGTTGCCATATTCGTTGCTGTCGAAATATTCTTTTATTTCCTGCTTCATCAGCACGGGGACTTTCTCGCCGTCTATCCAGACGGTGACTTTCAGTTGCCCGGGGCGGGGAGCCATCTGGCATTCTCTGGCTTCTTTGTTTTGTTCTTGTTGCTCAATGTCACTCAGGTTTTCACCGTGTACCAATGACTCGGGCTTTGTTTCTTTCATCCATTGGTAGGTACGTGTCAAGCTCATGGGACGGACGTATATCTGATAAGTAGGCATGGCTCCGGGGATGCAGAAAGCACGCAGGCCATAAGCTTCCATACGATGATAACGTATGTCGAGTGTAGTGTCGCGGTCGGCGATGAAATCCCAGGCCCAGAACTCCAGGCGGTGTTCAGTCTCGGGCAGCCCGCTTTTCATGGCAATGTGCGCATAGGAGGGCAGATAAATAGAGGCTGCACTTTGATATTTCCCTTTGGGTATACGGGCCGTGTAATGCCCGTCTTTGTCGGTTATGGCTTCTATGATGTCATTGAACTGCGGGTTTTGCCACCAGACGCTGGCACTGTCTATCGGCTGTCCGTTGTAATCAGTCACCCGTCCGTGAATGGTTACTGAGTCTTGCTGTTGTGCATAAACGGCAGTACAGGACAATAAGAATAAAAGGAAGATAATCTGTTTCATATTGTTATTGTATGGAGTTTATTAGAAAATGGCAATGTACAAAGAAAGTACATTGCCATCTGGAATGAATATCATTACACATTGAACCTGAAGTGCATGATGTCCCCATCCTGCACCACGTATTCCTTACCTTCCACACCCAACTTTCCGGCTTCGCGCACGGCTGTTTCGCTGCCATACTTGATATAATCCTCATACTTGATGACCTCTGCCCGGATAAACCCTTTCTCGAAATCCGTATGGATAACGCCGGCGCATTGCGGCGCTTTCCATCCCTTGCGATAGGTCCATGCCTTTACTTCCATCTCTCCGGCAGTGATGAAGGTTTCGAGGTTCAGCAGGCTGTAGATAGCTTTAATCAAACGGTTGCAGCCGCTCTCTTTCAGTCCCAGGTCTTCGAGGAACATCTGCTTTTCTTCGTATGTCTCCAGTTCGGCGATGTCGGCTTCGGTCTGGGCGGAGATGATGATGAGTTCCGCATCCTCGCCCTTAATGGCTTCGCGCACCTGCTCTACGTACTGGTTGCCGCTGGCGGCACTGACGTCATCCACGTTGCAGACGTAGAGCACAGGTTTGGTGGTGAGCAGGAACATCTGCTTGGCACATTGTTCCTCGTCGTCGTTCTGTGGGATGACGGTGCGGGCGCTTTGTCCTTGTTCCAGGGCATCCTTGTAGCGGAGCAGGAGTTCGTACTCTATCTTTGCCGCCTTGTCGCCACCCACTTTGGCAATCTTCTCTACACGCTTGATGCGGTTTTCCACCGTGTCGAGGTCCTTCAGTTGCAGCTCTGTGTCGATGATTTCCTTGTCGCGCACGGGGTTCACCGAACCGTCCACGTGGACGATGTTGCCGTTGTCGAAGCAGCGCAGCACGTGAATGATGGCGTCGCACTCGCGGATGTTGCCCAAGAACTGGTTGCCGAGTCCTTCACCTTTGCTGGCGCCCTTCACCAGTCCGGCAATGTCGACGATGTCGCACACGGCAGGTACGATACGCCCCGGGTGAACCAGCTCGGCGAGCTTCGTCAGTCGTTCGTCGGGTACGGACACTTGCCCCATTTGGGCGTCGATTGTACAGAACGGGAAGTTTGCCGCTTGTGCCTTTGCGCTGCTCAAGCAGTTGAAAAGAGTGGATTTTCCTACGTTGGGAAGGCCCACGATACCAGCTTTTAATGCCATAGTGTTATCTTGTTTTTTTAGTTATTGTTCAGTTAATTGGATGCAAAGATAGTGCAAACCGAATGCAGAATAAAATGAACTCGTTCATTTTTTATGCTGAGGTGCAGCCTATCTTCGCTTTTTTAAGCAAAGATAGTGCAAACCGGACAAACTTACTGAAAAATAGCTGATTTTTGCATACACCAACGAAGAAAGGAGGAGATGGGAGAGCCGCCGGAACGGTATTTAGAAATTCGTATTGAACGTGTTAATTTGCATTAAAAGCATGACGATGAAACGATAAATTGATAGTTTTGTCGCAATTATAATTTAAGTATCATTCTATAAATCAATGCGATTATGAAAAACAAAGTAAGAAAAATTCTGATGATTTTATCATGTCTCATCAGCTTGTCTTTTACATTATCTGCACAGAATCCTTATCTGCCGCTTTGGGAATTTATTCCTGATGGTGAGCCCTATGTGTTTGAGGATCCTGACTGTCCCGGCAAGTACCGTGTCTATATTTATGGTTCGCACGACAATCTCAAGTGGATGTATTGCGGACGTGACCAAGTGGTGTGGTCGGCACCCATAGAGGACCTGACCCGTTGGAGATATGACGGCGTGATATTTAAAGTCAATGAGTCGCCCGAGCTGTATAAACTGAATGCTGATGGAACCGACGACGTGCTTTTTGCCCCTGACGTGACAGTAACTACCGATACCGATGGTAAGAAAACTTATTACCTCTTTCCGAATAATCAAGGTAGTGGACGCAATTCCATGATTGCCAAAAGCGACCGTCCCGATGGTCCGTTTACAGTATGCAATTGGAACAAGGAACGTCCTCGCGAGACTTTCGGTTGTTTGGGATTCGACCCCGCAGTGTTTGTCGATGATGATGGACGTGTGTATGGTTATTGGGGATTTGGCATTTCGCATGGCGCGGAGTTGGACCCTGCTACCATGTGCACGGTAAAGCCGGGTACCGAAGTGGTGGAGAACATGATTTCAGGCTATCGGCAGGAAGGTATATTCCGCTTCTTTGAGGCATCCTCCATCCGCAAGATTGAGGATAAGTATGTGTTTATCTATAGCCGTACTACCGCTGAGGGTGAAGATGGCTTGCCGAACGCCAGCAACTATACGCTGGCATACGCTTATAGCGAGCATCCTCTGGGTCCCTGGACCTATGGCGGAACAATCATCGATGCCCGTGCGCGCGAGTATGATGAAAAAGGCAATGTGATAGCTTCGGCCATGCCCGGTGGAAATACGCATGGCAGTATCTGCAAGATAGGAGGGCAATGGTACGTGTTCTATCATCGCCAGATAGGTACTGATTGCTATGCACGCCAGGCTATGGTGTCGGCCATTGATGTAAAGGTGGAAAAAGGAAAAGGTGGGAAAGTCGTGATTTCGCGCGGGGAATTCAACTCTGAGGGTTTCCTTCTTGAAGGGCTCAATCCTATGCAGCGCATCTCGGCCGGGTTGGCTTGTTGGCACACCAATCCCGGAGGTATCAAAGAGGTCTATCCCCATTATGTCTACACGGGGTCTTACATCCGGCCTGTGTACCGGGATAATAATCCCTATGCCGGCGATAACAACCACAAAATCCCGTTCGCTCCGGTGGTGAATAACACAAGTGGGTCGATTGTAGGATATAAATACTTGAATATGAATGCCGTTCCGCGAGATAAGTCTTTGCAGATGCAGTTAAGGTTGAAGGCTGAAGATACCGACGGGCGCATCCGCATCATGCTGGGTAGCCCTTGGACAACAAAAGGCGGTGTAGAGATAGGACTTGTGAATGTGAAGGCTGGCAGCACTTGCAGGGAGTTCTATGCTTCGCTCTCTATTCCGGCAAAGCTGCATAAGGGAAAGCAGCCGCTCTTCTTTGTCTTCGAATCAGAGACCGAAGGCCAGTCCATCTGTGAGTTTTATGATTTCCTCATGTTGGCACGCCCATAAGTCTTTATACTTATGGAGGCGGATACTTATCTTGTGAGACCTTCTAAATAGAGCTATTGTATTAGTTCACAGCACTGAACACTTTGTTACACCCCGTCGGAACAGATTGTTTCTCTTGTATGAAACGACTTGTTTCGACGGGATAAAACGATTTGTTCCGTTATAGGAAACACTTTGTTTCCTTATAGAGAACACTCTGTTCCATTATAGGAAACAAACCGTTTCCATAGTCGGAAATGAAATGGGGCATATGCTTCATTGATACCGCTATTACTTTTCCTCCTCGAATATTCGGTTGAAAACTTGCCGCAGCTGTCCTTCGTCTGCGATAATGGCTTGGAGCTTCTTCAGCTGTTCCGCATTCTTCCCCTCGGGAAACCAGAGCTTCAGATAACCGCCAGGTGCATATTTTGCCATGAGATGCTGATGGAACCGCTGGTAGTGCCACTCCTTGTCGGCGGCAGGATTCTGTTTCAATCCGTACTGCACGGTGCGGCGCAGGGTGATGTCCGGGTCGATGATACGGTCCGCTTCGGCAACAATCTTGCCGTAGATGCTACGAGGTTCGTGGTCTGTAGAGGCCCGGTGGTCCTCTACGGCTTCTTTCATGAGGAGGATTTCCGTGTCGGAGAACCATTGCCGCAGGGTGGAGTCCGCCATCAGTATCTCGCCGGAGACAAGGTGGTGGGTGGCGCGGTCGCGGCACAGTCCCGTGTCATGGTAGGCGGCAATGACGTATGCCAGGCGTTCGTCCGCTTCGGGATATTGCCGGGCGAGGGCAAGGCTTTCTTCGATGACGGTGCGGACGTGTGAGAGGTTGTGTGCTTTGTCAAACTCCTTGTAACGGGGGATGATTGCTGTCTCGATGTAGGTAATGAGGGGCTTGGGTATCATGTGGCATTCCTTTTTCGGGTAAAGGTACGAATAATAACCGATAGCTGAATAACGAGGAGCAGGGAATGGCTCATAATCAGGTACCGATTACTATCTGTCTGTTTACTTAATGTTCCAAAGACTGCTCGTAGCTTTTCCCGTTGGCGTCAGTCACCACGATTTTTATTTTCTTTGCTTTATCGCTCGGTTTTGTAGAGAAAAAGAAATAAGCATTCTTGTTAGCTTGGCGACCACGTTCCTTCATATCCTTTCCCTCTGTGACAGCTTTGCGCTGCAGGAAGAAATCATAATCAGGATCCATGCCTTTATACTGCTTCATTTCGCCTTTCAACTTCCCGTCTTCGTAGTATTCCACTTTCCAGCGGTTATCCCAATTCCATACCTTGACGCAGAGTTCGTCTTCATGGCCGGGTACTGTACCCACGGGATAGTAACGGAACTGATAGTCACGGTCATGTCCTAATGACTTGAAATAATTTGCAATTCCGTTCTTGCCGGATTCGAATACTTGGTAGCCAATAGGGGTACCGTCTTTGCTATAGATGCCGTCCCATAACCACCACGCGCCTCCGATGGAGGCGATATTGTACTCACGAATGTTGTTTCTGATTTGTGTGTTGCATTGTACATGAGTGTGACCACTGAGAATATCTACCTTATAACCCTCGAAAAGGTCGAGTAACTCGGCTACGCGTCCCAACTTGTAGTTCTCGTTATAGAAGTATGCCGGAGCATGCATGCAAACAAACAGATGAGCCCCTTTGGGGACGTACTGCAGATAGCTCTTCACCCAATTGAGCTGCTGATCATTGAGCCCCACTTCATACTTCTTGTTTCCTTTATAAAGGATATTGTCCAAAACGATATAATAGTCTTTTCCAGCATTGAACGCATAGTAAGTGGGTCCAAAGAAATGCCGATAAAGATGTGCACTGGCATCATCGTCGCTCACCTCCTTGTCGTGGTCGTGGTTGCCGATAACCGGATAGATGGGAATTTGGATCTTTGCTATCTCTTGCTTGATGTGGGGAAACATTTCCAGGTTATCCCATAAGATGTCACCCAAGAAGATGGCGAAAGCAGGAATATTCTGGCTCATATATTCAAAGCCCACTTGCTTGAGGTCGGGGAAAGCTTCCGTTTCAAGCCGATGGAATGCGTTCTCTCCGCGCGGTTGTGTATCGGCTGCTGCCATCATGGCGTATTTGCCTCCTACTGTTCCCCAGCGATGGAGCTGGAAATCGTGGCTGTTCTCGTTCAGAGTCTTATAGAAGACGGGAGTACCCCCGTTGCAAGGAGCCATATAGCCTGAAGGTGTCACTACATAGATAAAGTGGGCCTTCTCATCAGCATCAATCATATAGCTTCCGTCTTCACTGGTAAGAGCGAATGCGGTGCCATCGGTTACTACAACTTTGGCCAGCCCCTTGCCGTCGGCCATGACTTTGCCTTTAATCTCTTTAGCTTCTGCCCCTATTGCCATAAGCAGCAATGCGGCGTAAAAAATGTTCTTTTTGTTCATTGCTTTTCTCTTTCAATTATTTGTTGTTTGAATTGAGAGCAAAAATAGGTGAGTGAAATTACTTCGTCGTTTCTATGGGGTTACGTTCAAGTTACATATGTCGGGCTCTCATCCGGTGTCATATCAAAATCACAGAAGTGACACAAGTCTGTAATACAGCATCCATTCTTTTGCAGCCGAAATTAAAATCATCATAGAAACTAATGAAAACAAGAATGATTAAATCCTTTGTGTGTGTATGTGGGCTGCTTGTTTCGTTGAATGTAGTCGCAGCTTCACTGAAACCCGTCAAAGGTAAAGTGGTGGACCGGTTCAATAATCCACTTCCCGGTGCTACAATTCAAGTGACCCATTCTCCCGAGAAAACCATTACCGATGTGGACGGCAACTTCAATTTTGAAACCATCGAAGACGCGGAACTCATCGTATCCTACATCGGCTTCCGTACCCTCAAGCTGAAGACTGCAGGGGAGAACTTCATTCATGTGGTACTGGATGAAGACTCACAATTGCTTAACGACGTGGTAGTGGTAGGTTATAGCACTAACAAGAAGGTTAATCTGTCAGGCTCGGTTTCTTCGCTTAACAGCGAGAAGCTTGCAAGCCGTCGAGTATCAAACGTATCTTCGGCTCTGCAAGGCATGGCTGCAGGTGTAACTGTCACTACACAGAGCGGTGAGCCAGGCGGCAATGGCGGTCATATACGTATACGTGGTATCGGAACCTTCGGTGGTGATAGTGCCGCCCCGTTGGTGTTGGTCGATGGCGTAGAAGGAACCATAGATGAAGTGGATCCTAACATCATCGAGTCAGTGTCCGTCTTGAAAGATGCTGCATCTGCATCCATCTATGGCTCACGTGCTGCCAATGGTGTCATTCTGGTGACTACCAAACGGGGTGGCAGTCAAGACAAGTTCAGCATATCCTATAAAGGATATTTTGGATTCCAAGGCGCAACGATGCTTCCTCAAAAAGTGGATGCATTGGAATATATGCAATTGGAAAATGTGGCAGCAGGTAACGACGGATCCGACCTGCCCTATAGTGATGAATATATAAGGGAATATGTGGCTGGCATGGCTACTGACCCGGACATCTATCCTAATACAGACTGGCAGGACTTGATTCTTACAGAAAACGGATTCAACCATGGGCATACGCTTACTCTGACTTCTTCATCAGAACGTATCAAGACACTTACTTCTATAGGGTATCTGGACCAGACGGGTATAGTGGTCAATTCCTCTTACCGTAAAATCTCTGTACGCAACAATATGGACATCAAGCTTAGCGACCGTCTGGACATGAAGTTTGACATACAAGTAAGCAATGCCAATAAAAATAGTTCTCCCTACGAAGGACATGCCTTCAATTATATGAACACCCGAACCCCGAACATTGTCAATCAATTTACTACTGGTCTTTATAATGGGGCAAATGGTCTGATGGGCAATAACCCCGTGCTGTTGTTGCGTGAAGGCGGTATTGTGAAAAACAATGTTATCCGTGCTACCATGGCGATGGCTCTGACCTATAAGATTCTCGATGGATGGAATGTGTCAGTTCAAGCCACTCCACGTTATATCACCAAGAATAACCATAACTATAAGAATTCTGTCACCACGTATGGTGACCCGGAAGGTACTACCAGCTTCAAGAGCGGCGAAACCTACAACTCGCTTACAGAATCGGCCTATCGTTACTTCTACTGGAACACACAGGCACTGACCAACTATGAGAAACAGCTGGATGACCACTACTTCAAAGTAATGGCAGGTATGGAGTGTCAGACCTATACAGAAAAGACTCTTTCTGCCTATCGTCAAGTATTCAACTTCCCTCAATATGACCAAATTGATGCCGGTAACATTGAGAACATGAACAATGGAGGAGGGGAGTACCAATGGGCCATCAACTCCTTCTTTGGCCGCTTGAATTACAACTACAAGGAACGCTACCTTGTGGAGGCCAATATCCGTACCGACGGTTCTTCCAGATTTGCAGAGGGTAACCGATATGGCGTGTTCCCTTCATTCTCTGCAGCATGGCGCATCAGCGAGGAACCCTTTATGGAATCTATACGCGATAGAGTGGATAATCTGAAATTACGTGCCTCTTGGGGCAAACTGGGCAACCAGAATATCGGAAGTTCCTATTATCCCACTACTCAGCAACTCTCTACGGGCTCTATATCTATGGGAGGTAATCTTTACACGACCTCTGCTGTTACCTCGCTCTCCAATAGGGACCTTACATGGGAGACTTCTACCATGACTGACTTAGGCATAGATCTTTCACTGTTCGGCTGTATCAACATCACTGCCGACTGGTATAGGAAGATAACGGATGGTATCCTGATGAAGCTGGACATCCCCAACCACATTGGTATGGGTGCTCCCTTCCAGAATGCCGGCAAGGTAAGAAACCAGGGATGGGAGCTAAGCGTAGGCTACAGCAAGAAGCTGACGAGGGACTTTTCGCTGGATGCCGCCCTTACGCTGAGCGACGTGAAAAACACCATCACCGACATGCGGGGCACAAGCAGCACAAGCGGTGATATTCGTAACCAAGAGGGGTCTTCCATTAACTCCATTTACGGATTGATATGCGACGGTTTCATCAATTCACAAGAAGAAGCGGACGAAATCAATGCCAACTGTCCCCAATTCGGTACAACCGTATATCCCGGTGACCTGAAATACCGGAATGTCAGCGGAGACAACAAAATTACTACAGATGACAAGACGATTATCGGAAGTACAGTTCCACGCTATAGTTATAGCTTTAATTTAGGAGTGGGATACAAAGGAATTCGTCTTTCGGCTTTCTTGCAAGGAGTTGGCAAGGCCGACGGTTATCTCAATTCCTACTACGTGATGCCTTGCTATCAGGGAGGAACCTACCGCAAGGAACACCTTGACTATTGGACGGAGCAGAATCATGATGCATCCACGCCTCGCCTCTCTTATAAGAGCAGTAACAACACCTATACATCATCCTTCTGGATGAAGAGTGCCGCTTACCTGCGTCTGAAGAACCTGCAGCTGGGTTACGACCTGCCCTCCAAGTGGATGAAAGCCATCGGACTGAAGTCTGCCTACATTTATGCCAATGCTGAGAATCTCTTGACTTTTACTGACTTTTGGGATGGCTATGACCCCGAAGTCAACTATAACGCATCAGCAACAGATGGGGTATCTCTGGGTGCGGCAAACAATTATCCCCAGACGAAAGCCTTCACTTTTGGCGTTGACATCAAATTCTGATTAGCCGGAATAGGGAAACCGTCTGTATTCAAGAAGACATAAAAAGAAAAAATGATATGAAACGAAACAATATTTATACAGCACTCCTTTCGCTGTCTCTATTAGGTCTCGGTGCTTGTTCACTCGACCTTGAACCACTCACTTCACCGTCTTCTTCCTCTTATCCTTCGAGTATGGAAGAGGCGAATTTCGGTTTGAACGCTGTTTACTCATCTCTGACAGCTTATAGTGCCAGCACCACCACCTGGTGGAAGGTGACAGACAATATTACCGATATTGGTGCTACACGTGTCAACACGGCTATGTATACGGAATTAATCACCTCCGGAGCTTCTGCTGAAAACGCGGTGGCAAACAAGCTTTATAATTGCGTGTATAAGACCGTGGCACGTATCAACCAGCTTCTCGATGCGCTGGATAATCTGCGTGGCACAGCCTCTGATACGGATATAGAGAGTATACGGGCAGAGCTGCTGTGCATACGGGCATTCTGTTATGATCAAGCTTGCCAGCACTATGGAGACTTGCCGTATGTGGTCCACACAGCGGGTATAAATGACAGCCAGACCCCACGTACACCGAGAGAGACCATTGTAGAGAATCTGCTTTCGGATCTTAGCGACGAGTGTTTGGCTAACCTTCCACTCCGCCATAAAGCAGAAAGCTATGGCAGTGCACGCATCGGACGGGTAGCAGCGTATGCGTTACGTGCCCGTATTGCCTTGAATTGGAAAAAGTATGACTTGGCTGCCAGTTCGGCCAAACAAGCCTTGAATTTGGCTAAGGAGGCAGGCTTTGAATTGGAATCCATCAATACACAGTATTGTGGAGAAAGTCATGAGGCAGGAGAGCCAACCGGTCAGACGGCTCTGTTTGGTTATGACGGTGAGGCAAGCAATGAGTGGCTCTGGTCCGTGCAGTATGATGCGGTAATATCCAGTAATAAAACCAAGGAGGCATATTACATGGCTCCACGTACACTGGGAGGATGCGCCTATTTTGGTCCTACACAAACATTTGTTGATATGTTTCAATGCAAGGATGGCAAATCGATTACGGAATCTTCTCTGTATGACTGGCAGAACCCTTGGCAAAACCGGGACCCTCGTCTGGATCTTTTCTGTTTGCGACCTGGTTCACGCATATTCAATCTAGAATTCCAGACTTCCACTACCAGTAAAAAGATTCACGACTATAGCACGGGCAAGGACGTGACAAACATGGAGTCACAGGGAACCAAGGGCGTATACGGTGCCAATGGCACTAAAGGTCCTGCTGGATATCTCTGGAGGAAATATTTGGATATAGCCGAGTTGGAAAGAGCTGCAATCTCCAACCATGAAACCAGTGATCTTAATTGCGGCTTGATGCGTTTAGCAGAGGTTTATCTAATAGAGGCAGAAGCCAATATTGAAATGGCTGATGGCAATCTGGAGTTAGCACGAACGGACATCAATATAATTCGTAATCGTGTAGGAATGCCCGATGTGGTAGTTACTTCGCAGAGCGGACTCCGAAAGGCATTACGTTACGAACGTACTGTTGAACTTTGTAATGAAGGTTTTCGTTGGTTTGATCTCCGTCGTTGGGGTATGGCTTCTACAGTGATGACAGGTAAGATTTATGCTCCCAATCAAAAAGGGCTTATGTCCAATGCCAAGCCTTCATTTGATGACAACTGGCATCCGGCATATTCAGAGGGTAGTTCTTGGGATGGGAAAGCACTGAATCTCCGTGTGTATAACACGATGAAGTATATCAAAGGAAAGGATGAACTTTGGCCGCTTCCCCAAAGTGAGATTGATACAAACAGTGCCATTATAGAAAACAATCCAGGATACTAATCGTGTAAGGTTATTGGTATCTGACGGAAAGGATTTGTTTTTCAAGATATAATAAAAGAGCCGGAATGTGCGAATCATTCCGGCTCTTTTATAAAAGGTTTCGGTTATTGTTGTTAGGAATAAGATTTCTTACTTTAAGAGAGAGTTTGTCAATTACATGTTAGGGTTGTCCATGATTACTGTCATCTCGGGAACCAGTATGTATTCGCCTTTCTTGTTGTTCCATTTGTAGTATGTGGTAGTCATCGTCTTGCCTTGGTATGCATAGCGGATGCACATGTCCTTGCCCCATGTATTCTTGGTGCTGTTCCATTTCAGGGCTTCGCTTTCCGTCATGCGGTTCTGGTCGTCGTACTTATAATTGTACTTCATATAGTTGGCAAGCGTGTTTCCGTCCATCTTGTATACGGTCTCTGCCACTTTCATGCCATTTACTTCTTCCGAATTGTAAATGAGGTTGCTCTTATTGTCGGCTGAGGCATTTAATCCGCAAACTAAGAGAAGTGCTGAAACAATCACTGTTTTTAAAGATACTTTTGCTTTCATGGTTTTATGTCTTTTTTAGTTTAACTTTCTATTTTCTATCAATATGTCATTGATTTCGCTGCAAAGGTACGTATTAAATTGACATAAATATAAATATCATATTAAATTTTATCAATATGTCAGTAGTGAGGGCTTCGGTATGCTTTCTTTTTGGCAAGATTGGTGAATAAAAAATATCCGGCAGTGAGGTTGCCGGATATTCTGATGAGCAAACTGTATTTCGAAAGGATTGCTTCTGTTGCTTTCTGATTGTAAGTTAAATAAAGTTATTGGGTGGTTTAGTGTGCCTGCAACCAGTTGTTTCCCCACCCACAATCGGCTTTCAGAGGTACGTGCATGTGATATGCCTGCTCCATCTCTTCGATTACGATTTTCTGTACAAGTTCCTTTTCAGCCTCTGGAACGCTGAAATTTAGTTCGTCATGGACTTGTAAAATCATCTTTGCTTTCAGATTGTAAGCTTGGAAGCGCTGATAGATGTGTGCCATGGCTACTTTTATGATGTCGGCGGCACTTCCCTGGATGGGAGCGTTGATGGCATTCCGTTCGGCATAGCCCCGTACCACCCCGTTTCTTGAGTTGATGTCCGGCAGGAAGCGCTTGCGGTGGAAGATGGTTTCCACATAGCCGTTCTCGCGTGCCACCTGGATGCTTTTATCCATATACTCCTTCACTTGTGGGTAGGTTTCAAAGTAGCCGTCTATCAGCTCTTTGGCTTCCTGGCGGGAAACGCCCATGCGTTCGGCAAGCCCAAAGACGGAGATGCCGTAGATGATGCCGAAGTTTGCCGTTTTTGCCTTGCGGCGCATGTCGGCGGTTACGTCGTTTATATCTATTTTATATATCTTGGCAGCGGTGGCGGCGTGGATGTCGTGTCCGCTGAGGAAGGCGTCTATCATGTTCTTATCTTCGCTGAGGTGTGCCATGATGCGCAGCTCTATCTGCGAGTAGTCGGCAGAGAAGAACTCGCAGCCGGTGTCGGGGATGAACGCCTTGCGGATTTCCTTTCCGTCTTCGTCGCGGATGGGGATGTTCTGCAGGTTGGGATTGCTGGAGCTGAGGCGTCCGGTAGCGGTCACCGCCTGGTTGAAGGAGGTGTGTATGCGACCCGTGCGCGGGTTGATGAGCTGGGGTAGGGCATCTATATAGGTGCTCAGTAGTTTCTTCAGTCCGCGGTATTCCAGTATCTTTCCGATGATGTCGTGCTTGCTGCGGTAGCTCTGCAGCACCTCTTCGGAAGTGACGTATTGTCCGGTCTTGGTCTTTTTGGCCTTCTCCACGATTTTCAGCTTGTCGAACAGCACTTCGCCTACCTGCTTGGCGGAGCTGATGTTGAATGTCTCGCCAGCCATCTCGTAGATTTCCTTCTCAATCTCCTGCAGACGGACGGTGAAGTGTTGGGACGATTGCTTCAAGGCTTCCGTGTCGAGCAGCACTCCGTTGCTCTCTATATTGACAAGTACGGGGACGAGCGGCATCTCTATTTCGTAGAACAGATGTTCGGCACCTTGCTCCTTCAGTTCCTTTTCCAGCACGTTTTTCAGTTTGAGGGTGACGTCCGCATCCTCGCAGGCATAACGGTAGACATCTTCGGGTGGAAGGTCGCGCATGTTCTTTTGGTTTTTGCCTCGCGCTCCAATTAGCTCATCGATGTGGATGGTCTGGTAGTGCAGGTAGATTTCCGCCAGATAGTCCATGTTGTGTCGCAGTTCGGGTTGAAGCACGTAGTGGGCAAGCATGGTGTCGAAAAGTTTGCCTTTCACCTGGACGCCGTAATTTTGGAGGATAATCATATCGTACTTGATATTTTGTCCCACCTTCATGGATTTCTCGTTTTCGAAGAGGGGACGGAACTCGTTTACAATTTTTAAGACTTCCTCTCGTTCGGCGGGAACGGGTACGTAGTATGCACGGTTTTCGGCATCGCTGAAGCTCATTCCTACAAGTTCGGCGTCCATTGGCTCGGTTCCGGTAGTCTCGGTATCTATTGAGAGAATTTCGCTTGTAAGTAACTTTTGAATAATTTCTGCTCTTTTGTCTTCTGTATCAATGAGTTGGTAGTCTACATCGAGCATTTCTAACCGCGTCAGGTTTGAATTTTCAGAAACGCCCGTCCCCTCGCCCGCAAAATTTGCAAACAAATCGCCTTGAATCGGGGCGCTGTTTTCGGGAGTGGAGGTTTGCGGCTGGGCAAACAGAGTCCCGGCAAAGAGGTCGGGTACCGGAGAGGTTGGAGTAGGGGAGGACGAATTGCCGCTTCCCTTTTTGAGTACCCGATCGATGAGTGTGCGGAATTCCAACTCCTCGAAAATCTTGCGGAGTTCCTCTTCGTTCGGTTCTTCGCGGACGAGCGAATCCATGTCGAGCTGAATGGGAACATCTGTTTTGATGGTGGCAAGGAATTTGGAGAAGGTTATCATCTCGCGGTTGGTTTCCACTTTCGTTTTCAGTGCGCCTTTCAGCTGGTCGGTATGTTCCAGCAGGTTTTCGATACTGCCGAATTCGGCAATCAGTTTCTGTGCGGTTTTCTCGCCCACACCCGGACAGCCGGGGATGTTGTCGGAAGCATCACCCATCAGTCCCAGCATGTCGATGACCTGCTCGGTGGTCTGTATGTTGAACTTGGTTTTTACTTCTTCGGTACCCATCACTTCGAATCCGCCGGTGTGCTTGGGGCGGTACATGAAGACGCGGTCCGATACCAGTTGCCCGTAGTCCTTGTCGGGAGTCATCATATAGGTGGTGATGCCCTGCCGTCCGGCTTCGGTGGCGAGCGTGCCTATCACGTCGTCGGCTTCGTAGCCGGATACTTCGAGGATGGGAATGCGGTAGGCGCGGATGATGTCCTTTATAATAGGTACGGAAAGGCGGATGGCCTCGGGTGTCTCCTCGCGCTGTGCCTTGTATTGCTCGTAGGCCTCGTGGCGGAAGGTGGGGCCCGACGGGTCGAAGGCTACTCCTATGTGTGTGGGATTCTCTTTTTTGAGCACTTCTTCCAGGGTGTTTACAAAGCCCAGAATGGCCGAAGTGTTGAATCCTTTTGAATTGATTCTCGGGTTCTTGATGAACGCGTAATAGGCTCGATATATCAGTGCATAGGCATCGAGCAAAAACAGTTTATCGATTGAATTCATACATTTAATCCTTTTTTTCATGGTAAAAGTACAAAAAAATACCGTATTAACCGTTTTATTACTATTTTTGTAGGCAAATAGCGATGCATGGACAACTCATCATTGATAAAATCTCCGATTTCTGAGGAATTGGAGGACTTCAAGAAGCTTTTTGAAAGTACCCTCTCCAGTTCCAACCTTTTGCTGAACAGCGTAATTGCGCATATCCGGCAGAAGAACGGGAAGATGATGCGCCCCATTCTGGTGCTTCTGGCTGCGAAGCTTTTTGGCAAGGTATGTCCTGCAACCCTGCATGCTGCGGTTGCGTTGGAACTTCTTCATAATGCCAGCCTTGTGCACGATGATGTAGTGGACGAAAGTACTGAACGCCGTGGACAACTCTCCGTTAATGCCATTTTCAATAATAAAGTAGCCGTACTGGCAGGCGATTATCTGCTTGCAACAGCGTTGGTGCAAGTGGGCATGACCCGTAACCATGACATTATCGACATCGTCTCCTGCCTGGGGCAGGATTTGGCAGATGGTGAACTTCTGCAGCTTTCCAACGTCAGCAATCTCCATTTCTCCGAGGAAGTCTATTTCGACGTTATCCGCAAGAAGACGGCCGTGCTCTTTGCAGCTTGTACGAAGGCGGGCGCTCTCTCGGTGGGGGCCAGCGATGAAAAGGCGGAATCTGCGCGTCTGTTCGGTGAATATATCGGGCTTTGTTTTCAGATAAAGGATGATATTTTCGATTACTCCGAGAGCAAGGAAATAGGCAAACCTACCGGAAATGATATGGTGGAGGGGAAGTTGACTCTGCCTGCGCTTCATGTGCTCAATACCGTGAAGGATAAAACAGCGGAAGAAATTGCCGTAAAGATAAAGAATGGGGAGGCAACGCCTGGCGAAATAGCCCATTTAATCGAATTTACCAAGCAGAATGGTGGTATAGAGTATGCTTCGCAAGTGATGTATGACTATAAGGAAAAGGCTCTTTCTTTGCTGGCTTCTTTGCCCGATACGGAGGTAAAAGTAGCGCTAGCCGGGTATCTGGATTATGTGGTAGAACGGGAAAAATGACGGACTGTTTCCAGTTGATAATATGAGAAAGCCTGATGGAACCCACTCCATCAGGCTTTATTTATAGGTAAATGCAGCTTCCTCTTAAAAGAATTTCATTTCCTCGCCCTTGATTTCCGAAAGCAGCAGGTTGGCAAGACGACTGGTTCCCAAGCGGAACAGTTCGTTGTTCAGCCATTCTTCGCCGAGCACTTCCTTGACGATGGTGTAATAAATCAGTGCATCGTTCACGCAGTTGATTCCTCCTGCGGGCTTAAAGCCTACCTTGATACCCGTCAGCTCGTGATATTCCTTGATGGCCTGGCACATAACCAGGGCGGCCTCCGGCGTGGCGGCAGGCTGCTGCTTGCCGGTGGAAGTCTTGATGAAATCGGCACCCGAATACATGGAAAGGATGGATGCTTTTTTGATGTTCGAAGCCGTCTTCAAAGCTCCGGTTTCGAGGATTACCTTCATGTGGTGCTCTTTGCAGGTTGCTTTGAGTTCTTGTATCTCCTCGCACATGCCTTCATAGTCTCCCGCCAGGAACTTGCCCACCGAAATAACGATGTCTATTTCATCGGCGCCTTCCATCAGTGCCATGGCAGTTTCTGCCACTTTCACTTCAATGAAAGTCTGGGAGGAGGGGAAACCTGCTGATACACAAGCTATTTTTACATCTTCCACTTCCAGCGTGTCTTTTACGACTTCTGCAAAATTGGGGTATACACAGATGGCTGCCACATTCTTCAGGTCGGGGAACTCTTCGTCGAATTTATTCACTTTCTGGGTGAATTTCATGACGCTTTCATCGCTGTCTTCACTCTTCAGGGTGGTAAGGTCAATGCAGTTGAACAGGAATTTCTTTACCTCCGGTGTATTGTTTGCCGGTACTTTCTCTGCAATGATTCTGGCAGCTTGTGCAGCTATTTCTGCATCATCCAGTTGGGTGTTGTACTTTGCCAGGGCGGCGTCATACTTACTCTGGGTAGGCTCATTCTTCTCCATGGTTTTTCAATTTAGGATTATTGATATGTCTTGTCTGGTCACGTCTGGTTTTCTTCTCGAAGTTGCGGCAGAAGGCGTCTGTCAGGTTCACTCCGGTCTGGTTCGCAAGGCAGAGAAGTACCCAAAGAACATCTGCCATCTCATCGTCGAGATTGTCTTTTTCTCCTTTCTTGAAGGATTGGTCGCCATACTTGCGTGCCATGACGCGGGCGAGTTCGCCCACTTCTTCGGTCAGTATCGCCATATTGGTGAGTTCGCTGAAATAGCGCACTCCGTATTCCTTTATCCAGGAATCCACTTGTTTCTGTGCTTCTTCTAACGTCATTATTCCTTGTTTTTTGTATCTATACAGATGGTCACGGGACCATCGTTCATCAGTTCTACTTTCATATCGGCACCAAATTCGCCGGTACCTATTTCTTTACCTAATGCTAAACTCAGTTCCCGGCAGAATTGTTCGTACAGCGGGACGGATATTTCCGGCCGTGCTGCCCGTATGTAGGAGGGACGGTTGCCTTTCTTGGTGGAGGCGTGGAGGGTGAACTGGCTGATAACCAGTATCTCGCCGTCTGCTTCAAGAATGGATTTGTTCATTACGCCGTTTTCGTCATCGAAAATGCGCAGGTTGACTATCTTCTTGCAAAGCCAGTCGATATCTTCTTTTCCATCGGATTCTTCGATGCCTACGAGTATCATGAGGCCCTTTCCAATGGAGGCTTTGCAGGTTCCGTTGATGGTGACGGAAGCGTGTCCGGCACGTTGTATCACTACTCTCATGTTATTCTTGTCTTTTTGAGGGAACAAAGTTACGAATTAATTCGTTGTGTGCATGGCTTTACAGACGGATTTATCAGTTATTATTTCTCTGAGAAATAGGTCTGGATGATTTTGGCTTTCGCTTCTCCCACCACGGCGGCAAGCTCCTCGGCAGATGCTTCGCGGATACGCTTCACGCTTTTGAACTCCTTGAGCAATGCGCTTTTCGTCTTTTCGCCGATGCCTTTTATCTCGTCCAGTGCAGAGGCAATCTGCCGTTTGCTGCGCTTGTCGCGGTGGAAGGTAATGGCGAAGCGGTGCACTTCATCTTGAATCTGCGTCAGCAGTCGGAAGAGGGGGGTGTTCTGTTTCAATCCGATGGTCTGGGGAGGGTAGCCATACAATAGCTCGGAAGTGCGGTGTTTGCCATCTTTGGCAAGTCCGGCGATGGGGATGTTCAGGCCAAGCTCGTCTATCGCCTCTTTTACGGCGCTCATTTGCCCTTTTCCGCCGTCGGTGATAAGAAGGTCGGGCAGGGGTGCTTTCTCTTCTATAGCGCGCTGATAGCGCCGTTTTACGACCTCTTTCATGGAGGCATAGTCATCCGGTCCCTCTACGGTCTTGATATTGTACTTGCGGTAATCCTTCTTGGAAGGTTTCCCCTTGACGAAGACCACGCACCCGGCCACGGGGTCGGAACCCTGGATGTTGGAGTTGTCGAAACATTCTATCTGCATGGGCAGGCGGTCCAGGTGCAGCTCTTGCTGTATTTCTTTCAGCAGGCGCACGGTCCGTTGCTCCGGATTCAGCTTTTCGGCTTGCTTCAGGCGGTCGGCTTTGTACTGCTTCACATTGAGGATGGAGAGTTCCAGCAGTTTCTTTTTGTCTCCCCGTTGCGGGATGGTAAAGACGACATCTTTCAGCTCCATATCCAGCTCAAAAGGCACGATGATTTCACGAGAAAGGCTCTTGTATCTTTCCCGCATTTCGATGATGCCGAGAGAGAGCAGTTCTTCTTTGCTCTCATTCAATCGTTTCTTGTATTCAAAGGTGAAAGCCTGGTTGATGGCACCGTTCGTAATGTGCAGGTAGTTGACGAAAGCGGACTTTTCATCGCTGTCTTCCTCGATGGAGAACACGTCGATATTGTGCAGCACGTTGCTTACCACTTCCGATTTCGCCCGGTAGTTTTCCAGCAGCAGGTATTTTTCCTTTATCTTCTGTGCTTCTTCAAACTTCATTTCGGCTGCCAGTTCCTGCATTTGCTGGAAAAGCATCCGTTCTATCTCCTGGGTATTCCCTTTGAGTATTTCCTTGATTTCAGCGATGTTTTTCAGATACTCTTCCTGGCTTTGCTTCCCGATGCAAGGTCCTGCACAGTTCTTGATGTGGTATTCCAGGCAGACATTGAACTTCCCGGCACGTATGTTTTCCGGAGAGAGGTTCAGGTGGCATGTACGCAAAGGGTACAGATGCTTGATGAGGTCGAGTAATGCGTACATGGAAGGTATATGGCTGTAAGGGCCATAATAGGAGGAACCGTTACGGATTATCTTCCGGGTTCTGAATACACGTGGAAAGTATTCGTTCTGCACGCAGATGCTGGGATACGTCTTGTCGTCTTTCAACAGTACGTTGTAGCGAGGCTTGTATTTCTTGATAAGATTGTTTTCCAACAATAGCGCGTCTTCTTCCGTATTCACCACGATATATCGGATATCTGCAATCTTGCTGACCAGCACCCTCGTCTTTCCCGGTTCGTGCTCCCGGTTGAAGTAGGAAGACACTCTTCGCTTCAGATTCTTTGCCTTTCCTACATATATAATAGTCCCTTCGGTATTCAGATATTGGTAAATACCGGGACTTTCGGGAAGGTTGGATACAATCCCTTTGAGGTAGTCGTTAGTTCTGAGTTCTTCCATAATACCGACGTTTCACCACAGATTACACAGATTAGCGCAGATTTCTCTTTGATAAAACTGTGTTTTGTGGTGGATAAATAATCTGTGTTAATCTGTGTAATCTGTGGTGAAATATGAAATGGCTAAAGCGACAGCACAGCCTCCACTTCCACATCATCTCCAAACACATCCTTGCCATGAAGCTCTTTCAGCTCGATGATGAAGTTTACATACACTTTCTTGGGGTTCATCTGTTTCACCAGTTTGCAGGCGGCTTCCATTGTTCCACCGGTTGCCAGCAAGTCGTCGTGTAGCAATACTACATCGTCTTCATTGATGGCATCTTTGTGCATCTGCACGGTGTCTTTGCCATATTCTTTATCATAGCTTTCTTCAATGGTTTCTGCAGGAAGCTTTCCCGGCTTGCGGATAGGTACGAAGCCTGCCCTTAGTCTGGTGGCGAGAATGGGGCCCATAATGAATCCTCTTGATTCTATACCCACTACTTTGGTGATGCCTTTGTCTTTATACATCTCGTATAGTGTGTCCGAGAGTTCCTGCAAGGCGGTAGGCTCCTTGAACAAGGTAGTTACATCGTAGAATAGAATTCCCGGAATGGGGAAGTCGGGTATTTCTCGGATGCTTTTGGTAAGAGTTTCTTTGCTCATAATCAGTTTATTTAATACGTTTATTGAATTCTTTGTTTCACGTGGAACTTTGCGCTCTATCGTCCGCAAAGTACCAGTAGCACGTTGATGTCGCTTGGAGATACTCCCGGAATCCGACTCGCTTGGGCTATTGTTTCCGGATCTATCTTCATCAGCTTCTGTCTGGCTTCGGTAGAAAGGGATTGAATGGAATTATAGTCAAACTTACCTTTTATCTTGATGCTTTCCAATCTTGCCAATTTATCCGCAATAATCCGTTCGCGTCCGATGTATCCCTCGTACTTGATGAGTATTTCTGCAGCTTCTACAATTTCTTCCTTTCTATCGGATATTTTATCCAGTTCTCGTTTAAAGGCACTGACGTGTTCGGCAATGTTCTCAATCGTTATCTGCGGACGGTTTATCAAATCTATCAATTTGCATCCCTGGCGCAGTGGAGTTGTGCCGAGCTGCTCCAATACCGGATTGATTAATGCCGGTTTCATCGAGTAATTCCGCGCGAAGTCTATAATCCGGTTCACGGCTTCACGTTTTTCTGTCAGCAGCTTGTACCGCTCTTCCTTGGCGAGTCCCAGCTTCCAGGCTTTTTCCGTGAGTCGCATGTCCGCATCATCCATACGGAGCAGGATGCGATATTCGGCACGGGAAGTAAACATACGGTAAGGCTCGTCCACACCTTTTGTTACCAAGTCATCGATTAAAACGCCGATATATGCTTCATCCCTTGCAAGGGTGAACGGTTCTCCGCCGTGGCAATTGATGTGGGCGTTGATACCTGCCATGATTCCTTGTCCAGCTGCTTCCTCGTAACCGGTTGTTCCGTTTACTTGTCCGGCAAAGAACAGATTCTTTATATTCTTCGTTTCCAGCGTATGTTTCAGTTGGGTGGGGTCAAAGAAGTCGTATTCGATGGCATAGCCCGGGCGGTAGATGACGAGGTCTCTGAACGCCGGTATCTTTTTCAATGCTGCAATCTGGATGTTCATGGGCAATGAAGAAGAGAATCCATTCAAGTAGAGCTCTTGGGTTGTTTCCCCTTCGGGCTCCAGGAAAAGCTGGTGCTGCGGTTTGTCGGGGAAAGTCACAATCTTGGTTTCTATACTGGGGCAATAACGTGGGCCGATACTTTGGATTTGTCCGTTGAAAAGGGGAGAATCCGGCAGACCTTCCTGCAGGATGCGGTGTGCTTCTTCGTTGGTGAAGCAAGTCCAGCAAGGGAGCTGTTTCAAATGGCGTACATGAATGTCCATGAACGAGAACTTGTGGAAGTCACATTCTCCGTCTTGGATTTCCATATCCTCATAATGCACGCTGCGTCCATCTATGCGTACGGGGGTTCCCGTCTTCATGCGTCCAAAGGTGATGCCATGCTTTGCGATGGATTCGGTTAATTGGTAGGATGCAGGTTCTGCCATACGTCCGCCTGGAAGCATGGTACGTCCCACGTGCATCAGTCCATTGAGGAAAGTTCCTGCGGTGAGTACTACACATTTGGCATGGAACGTTACTCCCCATAATGTGACTACTCCCGTAATCTCACCGTTTTCAACGAGGATTTCCTGCACGGTATCCTGCCAGATATGCAGGTTGGGGATATTTTCCAGTATCTCTCTCCATGCCCAGATGAATTTGTTGCGGTCGCACTGCGCGCGCGGACTCCACATAGCGGGACCTTTGGAACGGTTCAGTATACGGAACTGTATGGCTGTCTGGTCTGTCACCAATCCCATATATCCTCCCAAGGCGTCTATTTCGCGTACTATCTGTCCTTTGGCGATGCCTCCCACTGCCGGGTTACAACTCATCTGTCCGATTTTGTTCATATCCATTGTGATAAGACAAGTCTTCGAACCCAGGTTTGCAGCAGCGGCAGCGGCTTCGCATCCTGCGTGTCCGGCGCCGATTACAATAACGTCATACTTAAACTCCATTCGTTCAGTGTATTTTAAAACTGTGCAAAGTTACGAAAAAAGTTGTATGCCGGGACGTGTCATATCTTAAAATCCGGATATATCTTCTTTGGCATTGCTTATATTTCCGTATCCAGCATCATACTTATTGCTTGGAATGCTTAGGTTGTAGACATATTGCTTGTGTTTGGCTTAAAATACAATCAAAATGAAGCTTTTTGAATACTATTGCTTTTCTTTTTGAAAAAGATACATACCTTTGCAGCGTTTGGATATTAAAAAGTGTTTTGATTGACTAATTTTAAGGAAGAGAAGCATGAGAAAGAAATTCTTCTTGTTAATCATTGTCTGCCTGGTTATGGGGGCGGGAGTGATGGCTCAGACGTCTACGGTCTCGGGAACAGTATTTGCCGAGGACAACAATGAGCCGATTATTGGGGCATCGGTATTGGTGAAGGGTACAACGCTGGGGGCCGTGACCGATATCGAAGGTAAATTTACAATCTTGAATGTGCCGGGCACGGCAAAGACAGTGATTGTCTCTTTTGTAGGTATGCAGAAAGTAGAAGCTGCCATAAAGCCTGCTATGAAGGTGGTGCTGAAATCGGATTCGGAACTGCTGGATGAAGTGATGGTGGTGGCTTACGGCACGGCCAAAAAGAGCAGCTATGCAGGTTCGGCTTCTTTAGTGAAAGCGGATGCGCTGAAAGACATTCCGACGACCAGCTTTGAAAACGCGTTGAACGGTAAAGTGGCGGGCTTGCAACTGACGAATAATTCCGGCCAGGCGGGTTCCGCACCGGCCATCCGCATCCGTGGCATAGGTTCTATGAATGCCGGGAATGAACCGTTGTATGTAGTGGACGGTGTTCCGGTCTCTTCGGGCAATACGGGGCAGATGAGCGGTGAGCTCTATTCTACCAACAACATCATGAATACGTTGAACCCGGAAGACATCGAATCTATTTCTGTATTGAAAGATGCGGCGGCCAGCTCGCTTTATGGGTCGCGTGCGGCAAACGGCGTCATTCTGATTACTACCAAAAAAGGACAGATTGGCAAGCCGGTGGTGACGCTGAAAGCCGAAGTGGGCTTCACGCCCTGCTGGGCAACGGACAACTATGAAACGGCCAGCGTACAGGAGAATGTGAATATGCTCTACACCGTATTTCACGATGCCCGTACAAGCGGTAAGGGCGAAACGGACGAAAAGGCGGCAGCCTATGCCATAGGCCAGTTGAACAGCCGTTTCAACAAACATGGCTACCAATTTACCACAAATGGTACGGGAGCTTACGAGAACGTCAATATCCTTGAGTACGACAACTCCGGGCGTGGAGGCAAATACTACGATTGGGACAAGGCATATTTCCGTACCGCCATTTATCAGACCTACGATATGTCCGTCAGCGGTGCTACGCAGAATACCAACTATTACACTTCCCTTTCCTATACCCAGGACGAAGGACGTTTGAAGATGAACAGCTTCGACCGTGTTTCCGGTCGCCTGAACCTCACCCAGAAGGTGGGGAAATTCCTTGAACTGACCACCAATGCCAGCCTGGCGCGTACCAAGAAAAGCGGTTATAATGATACACGCAACACGGGCAGCAATTACTTCATGCAGACCCGTAACTTGCTGTGGGGACTCTACTGGCCCACTGATTACAAGACCGGCGAGCTCTGGACCGAACGTTACGGTAGCTACGCCTACAATGGGCTTTATTATGACAAAGAGTGGGAGAACGGTTCTACCAGTACCAAAATCATGGCTGCGGAGACGCTCACCCTGCATCTGATGCCGGGCCTGGACCTTCGTTCTATCTACTCTTACGACAATACTACTGTAAAAGACCATATCTATTACAGTGCCAATCACTATAAAGGCTCGGCAGACAATGGGAATGTCAACGAATACCGTACTACATACGAGAAGATGGTTACCTCCACTACCGCCAATTATACCGGCACCTTCGACAAACACACAGTTGGCACCATGGTGGGTTTCGAAGCGGAGAAGAACAAGACAGACTATGTGCGTGCCACAGGAAGCAATCTTGCGGTCAGCACCATTCATACAGTTTCTACTGCCGGAACGCAGACTTCTGCCGGATATTCCTGGGGAAACTCGATGGTGTCCGTGCTCTCCAAGTTGGATTATAATTACGATGAACGCTACTTCATTTCCGGTTCTTACCGCCGCGACGGTTCTTCCCGGCTCAGCAAGCAGGAACGTTGGGGAAACTTCTGGTCAGTGGCAGGAGCGTGGAACATCATGCGCGAGGGTTTTATGAGCAAATATTCTTTCCTGAGCAACCTGCGTATACGTGCCTCTTATGGTATTAACGGTACGCTGCCTTCGGACAATTACGGCTATATGAGCTTGATGAGCTATACCAGTAAGTACATGGGTAACCCGGGCGGTACAATCACTACCGTCACCAATGACAAGCTGTCTTGGGAGACGAGCTACAACACGAATGTGGGTATCGACTTCGGCTTCTTCGGCCAGCGTCTGCGCGGTACGGTGGAATACTTCAACCGTGATTCGAAGAACCTGCTCCAGGATGTTCCCATTTCGATGGTTACGGGATTTTCCTCTACGTTGCGGAACGTAGGATGCATCAATAACCATGGGGTAGAGGTGGAGTTGAGTGGTGACATCATTGATAGTAAAGGATGGTTATGGAGTGCCGGTGTCAACGCAACCTTCCTCCGTTCTGAGGTGAAAGAGTTGTATGGCGGTGCGGACATTATCTGGTACGACCCCACCAGTAGCGACAGCCGTGCGCAATATGTATACCGGGAAGGTCAGTCCACGCTGGCTTTCTATGGATACGAATGGGCAGGTGTGGACAAGACCAACGGCAAGAACGTCTACTATGTAAATGACCCCAAGAATGGCAAGGCCGGAGATTTTGAGTATAACGGGCGCGGAGCTACTTATGACTATAACAATGCCAACTACACCATCATCGGTAATGCCGTTCCCAAAGTGTATGGGGGCATCAATACCTCGGTCTCCTACAAAGGCATAGCCCTTTCGTTGGGCTTTACCTATAAGATAGGAGGAGACTTGTACGATGGAGCCTACATGGATGTGGCCGACGACGGTTATTATTGGGAGCGTATCCGTGCTAAAAGCTACTACAACAACCTTTGGACGCCAGACCATACGAACGGTACAGAGCCCCGTATCGAAGGTGTAGACCTCGATGACCCGCAACAATACAGCAGCCGCCACTTGTTCAATGCCAGTTATCTGCGCTTGAAGAATCTCTCATTGGCCTATACGCTACCCAAAGCCATGACCCGCAAGGCTTTCATCGAGAATGCCCGCCTTTTTTTCACTGCCAGCAACCTTTGGACAATAGCCAAATACAAGGAGGCAGACCCCGAAGTGAGTGAATACGGCACACGTGGTTGGGAAACCCCTATCGGAAAAACGTTTGTCGTTGGCGTTGAATTGAAATTTTAATGAACTGGAGGAACTAACAATGAAAAAGATATATCATTTATTGGCACTTGTGATACTTGGTGCCTTTACATTCACTTCGTGTGACGATTTTCTGGATATGCAGCCCACCAACTCCGGAAATGCAGAAGGTGCTGTCGGTACGGTAGCCGATGCGCAGGTGGTTATCAACGGTGTGATGAGTGCGATGACCTCATCGTCCTATTACGGCAGAAACCTTTTTATGTACGGTGATGCCAAGGGCGGTGACCTCACGATTTTTGCTGCCGGACGCGGACTGGATGCATTCTATACGTTCAACCACACTTCCAACAGCAATATTTATTCCGGTTTCTGGAGCCGTGGATATTACTGCATTCTGCAGGTCAACACCTTGTTGAGCAACATTGAGAAGCTGGAAGAATCGGGCAGTATGGAAGACTTTTCCGAAGCCAAAGGGCAGGCGTTGACTCTGAGGGCGCTGTTCTATTTCGATTTGGTCCGTCTCTACGGGCTTCCTTACAATTACAACAAGACCTCTTATGGAGTTCCCAATGTAACCGAGCCGCTTACGGTGAACGCCCAGCCCACCCGTGCTACTGTGGAGGAGAACTATCGCCAGATTCTGCAGGACTTGTCGGACGGGGCGGCCCTGCTTGCCAAGAAGAAGACAAAGCAGAGCGGATATGCGGACTATTACACCAACATAGCCCTGCAAGCGCGTGTGAAACTCTATATGGAAGATTATGACGGTGCTTTGAACGCTGCCCGGGAGATTATAGAAAGCGGTGTGTACAAACTGTATGAGCCTGCCGATTGGACGGCTTCCTGGAGCAAGCAGTTTGGTTCCGAGTCCATCTTTGAGCTGGGCATCACCACTGAGGAATCAGACCTGGGAACTTCTTCTTTGGGCTTTTACCTGATGCGCTACGGACAGTTGAAGAATGCCATGGGCTGGTATCTTGCCAGCGATTATTTCCTGAACCGTCTGGGTGAAGACGAGACGGATGTGCGTTGGGGAATCATGGACAACGATGAATACTGGGTGGACAATGAGATTGAACGCAAGGGAGCCTGCTACAAGTATATGGGCAGTACCACCCTGGCAGGTGACGGCAAGGCAACCAATACAGCCGTCAATATCAAGATAATCCGTCTTTCCGAGATATATCTGATTGCCGCCGAAGCAGCCTTGCACTCCACGAAGCAGGAAGCAGGCGCAGATGCCGCCGCCGGTTACCTGAATGAAATCCGCAGGCGTTCTCCCGGACTGGCACCGGCCACTGCCGCTACCATTACCGATGATATGATTCTGGACGAGCGCAGCAAGGAGCTTTTTGGTGAAGGACAACGCTTCTTCGACATGATGCGTATGGGCAGAACCATCGAATTCAACGACGATTTTCAAGATATTCCGGTGAGTCACCGTGGAAAAACAATCGACCGTACTTTCGAGAAGATTGTGCTTCCTATTTCGCAGGATGAGATAAATGCCAATCCGGCATTGGAGAACCAGCAGAATCCGGGATATTAGTCGTTCCCTGCTGTCTATTGTTTGCTACTCCTTGTATATCAGGGAGGTATTTTGCCAACAAGTTGTCACTGCCTTGGCAAACTTTTGCCACGCCTATGGCAAAGTTTTGCCAACGCGGTGGCAAAGTCTTGCCAATGGGAAGGCAAAACCTTGTCATAGGCGTGGCAAGAAAAGCGGAAAAAGGTGCCTTTGATGAATTTCTTTGATAAAATGAGATGGTAATACCTTGATATTCCACAAAAATACTATTTATTGGTTCGAAATTTCTATTCTTTTTTTCTGAATCGGCTTATCTTTGCTTTCGTAGAAACCAATAAAAAGTTATAATACTATGAGAAGATTTTTCCTCATATCGTCATTCTTGACGTTGTTTGCAATCGGAAGTTCGGCGCAATGGAAGCCGGCAGGTGATAAAATCAAAACGGACTGGGCATCCCAGATTAATCCCGCGAATGTGTTGCCCGAATATCCTCGTCCCATCATGGAACGGAGTGACTGGAAGAACTTGAACGGACTGTGGAATTATGCCGTTATAAATAAAGGTGAGCATCTTCCGGCAGAGTTCGAAGGGCAGATACTTGTTCCTTTTGCCATCGAATCCTCCTTGTCCGGAGTTGGAAAAAGAATCAATGAAAACCAGGAACTGGTCTACCAGCGCAGTTTTGATATTCCTTCCGCCTGGAAGGGAAAACAAGTGCTGTTGCACTTTGGTGCTGTCGACTGGAAAACGGATGTATGGGTGAATGATGTGAAAGTAGGCAGCCATACGGGTGGATTTACTCCGTTCTCCTTCGATATTACTGCCGCCCTTTCTGGCAAAGGCAATAATCAGTTGGTCGTAAAGGTTTGGGACCCGACGGATAAAGGACCTCAACCCCGTGGAAAGCAGGTCAGCAATCCGGAAGGTATCTGGTACACTCCCGTAAGCGGTATCTGGCAGACGGTATGGATGGAGCCGGTTGCCGGAAAACATATCGAGAATCTCCGTATCACTCCCGATATTGACCGTAATCTGTTGACAGTGAAGGCTGAATTGAATAGTGCATGTCCTTCCGACTTTGTGGAAGTGAATGTGTATGACGGCAATCAACTGGTAGCCACCGGCAAAAGTATCAATGCAGAGCCGGTGGAGGTGTCCATGCCCCGGAATGCCAAGTTGTGGAGTCCGGATTCCCCCTTCCTCTATACGCTGAAAGTGACTCTGAAAAGTGGAGGCAAGGTAGTGGATAAGGTGGACAGCTATGCTGCCATGCGTAAGTACTCCACCCGTCGTGACGCGGATGGCATCGTACGCCTGGAACTAAATAACGAGGCTTTGTTCCAGTTTGGACCGCTGGACCAGGGTTGGTGGCCCGACGGACTGTATACAGCTCCCACAGACGAGGCTTTGCTGTATGATGTACAGAAGACGAAAGATTTCGGTTTCAATATGATTCGTAAGCATATCAAGGTGGAACCGGCACGTTGGTACACACATTGTGACCGTTTGGGTATCATCGTATGGCAGGATATGCCGAGCGGTGACCGTAATCCGGAATGGCAGAACCGCCGCTATTTCAACGGAACAGAACTGAAACGCTCCGCCGAATCCGAAGCCTATTATCACAAGGAATGGAAGGAAATAATGGATTGCCTCTACTCTTATCCGTGTATCGGTACATGGGTACCGTTCAACGAAGCCTGGGGGCAGTTCAAGACGGTAGAGGTGGCCGAATGGACGAAACAATATGACCCGACCCGTCTGGTGAATCCGGCAAGTGGCGGTAACCATTATACTTGCGGTGACATGCTCGACCTCCACAACTATCCCCAACCGGAAATGTATTTGTATGATGCACAGCGCGCTACGGTTTTGGGTGAGTATGGCGGCATTGGTCTTGTCTTGAAAGATCATCTTTGGGAACCGAACCGCAACTGGGGATATGTTCAGTTCAACTCTTCCAAAGAAGTGACTGATGAGTACGTGAAATATGCCGATATGCTGTATCAGATGATAAAAAGAGGTTTCTCGGCAGCCGTCTATACACAGACCACGGATGTGGAGGTGGAAGTGAACGGTCTGATGACTTACGACCGCAAGGTGATAAAGCTGGATGAGAAACGCGTGAAAGAGATAAATACACGTATCTGCAATTCACTTAAGAAATAGGGGCATTTACAATTTACCATTTACAAAGTACAATTTGGCTGCGCTGTCATCTGCATAGTTAAATTGTACTTTGTAAATGGTAAATTGTACATTAAAAATGTTGTTATGAAACGATTGATTATAAAGCTTTTCCTTAGTCTGTGCCTATGGGCGGTATTGCCGGTCTGTGCGCAGGATGCTGTTCATTACTATTTCAGAACGATGGATATCCGGAACGGTCTTTCGCAGAACACCGTGTATCAGATTTTGCAGGATAGGAAAGGCTTTATGTGGTTCGGAACCAAGGACGGTCTGAACCGTTATGACGGATTGTCTTTCCGTATTTACAAGAAAGAGAACTCCGGTTTAGGCAAGAATTTCATAACTGCGCTCTACGAGGACTGCCGGGGAAATATCTGGATTGGTACCGATGGGGGAGTCTTTATTTATGACCCGGTACTGGATTCCTTTACCGCTTTCGATGAGGCCAGTGATAACGGCAGTATCATCAGGGATTTCGTCACCATGATTGGAAGTGACGAGGACGATAATATCTGGATATCGGTAGAAAACCAGGGGTTGTTCTGCTATAAACCGGATGAAGGGAGGTTGCTGAACCATCTGCACGATTCGGGACTGCCCAATGTAACCCGCTTTTGGCTGAATGGGAATACGTGTTGGCTGGCCTTGTATGCGGATAATCTTTACTATACGAAAGCTGACTTTGAAACTCCTCTGCAGCCTTTCAAGGATGCGGAAGGAAATGAGATTTTCAAGAATGATATTATCAACTGGCAGGTCAGCGGACCCCATAATTGTGTGTATATCGCTTCGTTGAACGGGCTGACCGAGATAAACCAGACTACAGGCAAGACGCGGAAACTGCTGAACACCTATGTGAGGGCTTTGCAGTTCAAATCTGACAATGAGCTGTGGGTGGGCGCAGAGTCCGGCTTGTATATTTACAATCTGACGAATGACAAGATTACCCATTTGACCGTTCCCGACCAGGATGATTCGTATGCATTGTCGGACAATGCCATTTATTCGCTCTGCTGCGACAAGGAGAACGGCATGTGGATAGGGTCTTATTTCGGTGGAGTGAACTATTGCCCTTATCAGTGGACTTATTTCGAGAAGTTCTATCCGAGAGACAATCTCAGGCATTTCGGCCGTCGTGTACGGGAAATCTGTGAAAGTAATGATGGCACCTTGTGGATAGGTACCGAAGACAAAGGCTTGTTCAATTACAATCCGGAAAACGGAAAGATAGAGCCTTTTGAGCATCCGGCCATTTATCAGAATGTCCACGGTCTTTGCCTGGACGGGGATGATTTGTGGGTAGGTACGTTCTCCGGTGGTCTGAATCGGGTGAATCTTCGGACCAGACAGGTGAAACATTATGCCAAGGGTGAGAGTGAGAATTCCATGGTCGCCAATGACGCCTTTACCATTTGCAGGACCACTACGGGAGACGTGTGGATAGGCACCACGTCCGGTCTGTTGAAGTACAATCGCTCCACAGATGACTTTACCCGGATTCCTCAGCTGAAGAATATGTTTACTTATAACATTCTGGAGGACTTCAACGGAAATCTGTGGTTTGCTACTTTTTCCAATGGAGTGTTCTGCTACAATGTAAGAAGCCAGCAGTGGAGGAATTATCTGTCTAATGAGAATGATTCGACCTCTCTTCCCTACAATAAGGTAATCAGTATCTACGAAGACAGCAGGAAGCGTCTGTGGTTCATGACGCTGGGTGAGGGCTTCTGCCGCTACAATCCGGAAACGGACAATTTTACCCGTTATGACATGTCGAAAGGATTTCCGAGCAACACTATCTACAAGATGGTCGAGGATAAGCGGGGTAACTTATGGATTACTTCCAATTATGGTCTGGTCTGCTTCAATCCCGATACGGAGAGCAAACATGTCTATACCACGGCAAACGGGCTGCTGAGCAACCAATTTAATTTCCAGTCCGGTTACATTGACAAGAAGGGACGCATCTATTTGGGAAGTATCAACGGATTCATAGCCTTTGACCCGGAAACTTTTGTGGAGAACACTTTTCTCCCTCCCGTAGTGATTACAGATTTTTATCTGTTCAACAAACGGCTTTCGGTGGATAGTCCGGATTCTCCTTTGGAGAAGAGCATCACCTATGCGGATGAGATAGAGCTGGATGCCGACCAGAATTCTTTCTCTTTTCAGGTTGCAGCCCTGAGTTACCAGGCACCCGAAATGAATGGTCTTGAATGTAAGCTGGAAGGCTTTGACCGCGACTGGTATACGGTAGGGCGGAATTCCATCATCAACTATTCAAACCTTCCTTATGGAAGCTATACATTGCGTATAAAAGGTTCCAACAGCGATGGCAAGTGGAACGCGACGGAACGTGTGCTCGACATCCATATTCATCCTCCTTTCTATCTCTCCACCTGGGCGTATGCTGTTTATACGGTATTGGCGTTATGCTCACTGGCTGCTGTAATTATCTATTTCAGAAAACGGACCCGGCAGAAGCATCAGCAGGCTATGGACAAGTTTGAGCGGGAAAAGGAACGGGAGTTGTATACTGCGAAGATAGACTTCTTCACGAATGTGGCGCATGAGATACGTACACCGCTTACATTGATAAAGAGTCCGCTCGAGAATGTATTGGCTTCCCGTTCTGTTTCGGATGACATCAGGGATGATTTGGAGACCATGGAACTGAACACTAACCGGCTGCTTGATTTGGTGAACCAGTTGCTGGACTTCCGGAAGACGGAGACGCAAGGCTTCCAATTGAATTTTGTGGAATGTGACGTGTCTGAGCTCTTACAAAAGACGTATAAGCGTTTCAAGCCTTTGGCACGTGAAAGGGGGCTGGCATTGAGTATAGAGACTCCCGAAAGCTTGTATGCTTCGGTTGATAGGGAAGGGCTTACCAAGATTATCAGCAATCTGCTGACCAATGCGATAAAGTATTCGGAGACCTATATATGCATCAGGCTATATTCGGAAGGTGAAAGACTGCTGCTTTCCGTATGCAATGACGGTCTTGTCATTCCGGTAGAGATGCGCGAGGAGATTTTCAAGCCGTTCATCCAGTATAAAACCGGTGCCTTGCGCTCTGTGCCCGGCACCGGTATCGGGCTTGCACTTGCCCGTTCATTGGCCGAACTCCATGAGGGTACGTTGTGCATGGAAGATTCGATGGAGAACAACTGTTTCCTGCTGTCACTTCCGCTGAAGCACGAGCAGACGGTGGCTATGGAGCATAAAGAACCGGTAACGGGCGGGGAATCCTCTGAGGAAAGTGGTGCAGGTACTGCCTTGGAACAGCACCGGTATACTCTTTTGGTGGTGGAAGACAGTCTGGAAATGCAGGCATTTGTTGTGAAACAGCTCTCTTCGGAATATCGTGTGCTGACTGCCGTGAATGGGGTGGAAGCTTTGAAGGTGTTGAAGGAACATACTGTAAATCTTGTCATTTCAGACATTATGATGCCCGAGATGGATGGATTGGAGCTGTGCGAGCATCTGAAGTCCGAGCTTGACTATAGCCATATACCGATTATCCTGCTTACGGCGAAGACGACCCTTCAAGCCAAAATAGAGGGAATGAAGCTGGGGGCTGACGTATATATAGAGAAACCTTTCTCCGTGGAATATCTGAAAGTTTGTGTGGCCAATCTGCTGAACAACCGTGAGAAGCTACGGGCTTCTTTTGTCAATTCTCCTTTTGTGCAGACGGGCAGTATGGCAATGACAAAGGCAGATGAATCTTTCCTTAAAACATTGAAGGAAGTGGTGGTTGCCAATATGCAGAATCCGGATTTCTGTCTGGATGATATGGCAAGCCTGCTGAACATGAGCCGGTCGAGCCTGAACCGGAAGATAAAGGGCATATTGGATATGACTCCCAATGACTACATCCGCCTGGAGCGGTTGAAGAAAGCGGCGCAGCTTTTAAAGGAAGGAGAGTGTAAAATCAATGAGGTTTGCTATATGACCGGCTTCAATACTCCTTCCTATTTCACCAAGTGCTTCCAAAAACAATTCGGTATTCTGCCCAAAGACTTCGTGAAATGATAGCATGGAATGCTTGCTAAATATAACAATCCAATCAAATGCCCCTGAGATGTCTCTCAGGGGCATTTTTTGGATTTATAATTGCATAGATTGAAGCGATATTTGCATTAATTTTAGCTTTATGCGGATATATTTGCATCCGAAAGCCAACAATTTATAATACTATGACCCCTATGCCTATGACGTAACAAATCCTAATCAATGTTCTATGATTGGCAGAAGTGACTAATCACTTTCTGCGGTGTATTTAAAAGCGGACGTTAGTTTCCGCATAGTTTTAAAATCTAATTCTATCAAAAATGATCAAGAAAATCTTATTCTTATTCTTTGTTGTGTTTGCAGCTACCGCTTATTCACAAGATGTGACCATAACGGGAACGGTGACGGATGCAAATAGTGAGCCTTTGGTGGGCGTGAATGTATTGGTGAAGGGTACTACTACGGGTGCCATTACCGATATTGACGGTAATTTCTCAGTGAGTGGAAAGAAAGGAAGTACACTCGTTTTCTCTTATATCGGTATGCTTACGCAGGAAGTTGTCTATAAGGGAACTGCCTTGCGCGTGGTGATGAAAGATGATTCGAAAGCACTGGAAGAAGTGGTTGTCATCGGTTATCAGACTGTGAAGAAGTCCGACTTGACTGGAGCGGTTGCCGTTGTTGATACCAAGGAAATGAAGAAAAGCGCTGCAGGAACACTGGTCAGCCAGATGCAGGGTTTGGCAACCGGTATTAACGTACGCAGTAGCGGTAGGGCAGGCGAAGATGCCTCTATTGAAATTCGTGGTGTCGGTTCCTTGAGCAATAACTCTCCGCTGTGGGTTATTGACGGTATGATTACAGACCCGGGTGTTGATTTCAATCCTGCGGATGCAGAGTCCATCCAGATTCTGAAGGATGCTTCTGCTGCTGCCATCTACGGTTCGCGTGCTGCCAATGGTGTGATTATCGTTACTACCAAGAAAGGTACGAAAGGCCCCATGAAAGTGAATGTAAGCGTAAAGGAAACATTGGAATGGAGTCCGAAGTTTGACTTGATGAATGCGGCAGAATATATCAAGTATAATGATATTGCCTACAATGAAGCCATCAAAGACGGTATTGCCACTGTAAACAGCACTCAGAAACACTCACAGTATGATACCAACTGGCAGGATGAAGTGTTGAAGACTGCATTGGTTCAGGACTACAACGTATCGCTTTCTGGTGGTGGTGATTCCGGTAGTTATTTTGTATCAGCCGGTTACTATAACAATGACGGCGTTTCTTATGGAAATACTTTCGACCGTTATAGCTTCCGTGTCAATACACAAGGTAAAAAGGGCTGGTTCTCTTTTGGTGAAAACTTGGCTTATTCACTCACAAACACAGACCCGAACCAGACAAATACCTACAATGACTTTTTGCGTATGATGCCTACTATTCCTATCTATGATGAGAATAATCCGGGTGGATATGGCTATGGTGATGCAGCCAAGTATAATACGTTCGGTGTAAACCCGATTGCCCGTGAAGATTTGGAATACCGTCATTTCCGTCAGAATCGTTTGAATGGTTCTTTATGGTTGGAATTCAAGCCTTTCGAATTCCTTTCTTATAAATTCAATGGTGGTATTGACCTTTACTTTTATGAGAATTCATGGTTCCGTGGAGAAGGTAACTGGACTCAGAACCAGGAACACCGTGACCCGGAAAGCCAGAAGGCACGTGACAATACTTACAATATGCTGGTTGAACATACTTTGAACTTTAATAAGGATTTTGGCAAGCATCATGTGGATGCTGTAGTCGGTACTACTTACCAGCACCATGAGTGGGAAGGTTTGTGGGCTTCCCGTCTGAACTTCCCGATGTTGGGTAACGGTGATTACCTGACCGTATTGAATGCCGGACAGAGCAACCAGCAGAATACAAACAGCATCAGTGAAAATGCGATGATTTCTTATTTGGGACGTGCGAACTACATTTATGATGATAAATACTATTTGACTGCCACCTTCCGTCGTGACGGAACTTCCCGTCTGGCTAAGGAAAATCGTTGGGGTAATTTCCCATCATTCTCCGGTGCCTGGAGAATTTCAAAAGAGGAATTCTTTGATGTACCTTGGATTAATGATTTGAAGATTAGAGGTAACTGGGGCCGTCTTGGTAACTCTTCCATTGGCGATTGGGATTATATTGGAACTATCAACCAGAGTATTGTAACTGTATTCGGAGGTGCTATTGTTCCGGGTTCCACTCAGGTGAAACTTGTGAATGCAGGTCTTGTTTGGGAAACAAAAGAAACAGTGAATGTAGGCTTTGATGCCAGTTTCCTTAACCAGCGCTTGACTGTCAGCGCAGAGTATTACAACTCAAAGACCAGTGATGTATTGGCAGAGACTCCGATTGCCATTTCTACCGGTAACCAAGGAGGTTCTCCATGGAAAAATGCTGCCAGCTTGCGCAACAAGGGCTTCGAGTTTACACTTGGTTGGAAAGATCAGATTTCGGACTTTAGGTATAGCGCTTTGCTGAATGTGACTACTATGGATAACGAAGTATTGAGCTTGGGTCGTGATGGTACTAATAGAGATTATATTGATTCTGGTCAGGCAAGAACTAAACCGGGCAGATCTTTGGCTGAATTTTATTTGAGAAAAACAGACGGTATCTTCAAGACACAAGAGCAGATTGATAATTATGTGACATCTACGGGTACCCCCATTATGATTGAGGGAAAGCGTCCTCAATTGGGAGATGTCAAGTATCTCGATTTGAATGATGATGGAGAGATTACTGATGCCGACCGTGATTATTGCGGTAGTCCCTGGGCCAAGATGCAAATGTCATTGGTATTCAATGCAGAGTGGAAGAACTTCGATTTCAGTATGATGTGGAATGGTCAGTTCGGCAATAAGATATACAACGTATCCCGCTGGCAAGGACGTCTGTTTGCAGACAACTCCAACTATATCCGCTTTGAAAAGGGTGAAGAACCTTACCAGGTAAATCCTAACTCCAATACCCCGCGTATCATTTACGGTGATTTCCGTAACTCCCGTGATGCCGACCGTTTCTTGGAGAATGGCTCTTATTTCCGCATGAAGAATATTTCTATCGGTTATAACTTCAAGCAGAAGTGGCTGACCAACCTGGGTGTTGAGAAACTCCGTCTGTTTGCTACCGGTAGCAATTTGATTACTATCACCGGATATTCCGGCTTGGATCCTGACTTCAAGGGCGCGAATTCCGTTTGGAACAGTGGTACGGACAGTTTTGCATATCCTAATACCCGTTCGGTAATGTTTGGATTGGATTTGACCTTTTAACTTATAAATCAGCTTATAAATTATGAAAAAGATATATTATGGATTAATGCTTGCAGGTGCCTTGACCTTGTGCACCGGATGCAGTTCGAGTTTATTGGATATTGATAATCCCAATGAAGTAACTAATGATACTTATTGGAATAAGCCGGAAGATGCGACAGCCGGTGTCAATGCTTGTTATAGCTTCTTCTATAAGGAAGGCACTTGGATGCGTTGGCTTTCTTTCCGCTATGATTTGACTTCGGACGAAGGATGGAGTTCTTCTCCTTGGATTGAATTGGGCGACTGGACACGTTTTCTCTATAATAATTATAATTTTTATGAAGGCAACAACATACATTGGGAACATTTCTATGTAGGTATTTTCCGTTGTAATCAGGTGTTGGCTCATGTTCCTTCTATCGAAATGGATGAGACGACGAAAAACCAGGTACTGGCACAAGCTTCTTTCTTGCGTGCATTGTGGTATTTTCAGGTAAATTTGTTGTGGGACAAAGGAACTATGCCGTTGGAGCCTAAAGATGCTTCTTATATACCGGAAGATGCTTCCGAGCAGGAAATATGGGACCAGGTAGAGAAAGATTTGACTTTTGCCATGCAGTATCTGCCGGAATCTTGGGATGCTGCCAATCTGGGACGTGCTACCAAAGGTGCTGCCAAGGCATTGTTGGGCAAGGCTTATATGCAACAACATAAGTATGACAAGGCAAAGGAACAGTTGCAATGGCTGATTGATAAAGAGGGCTCTTTATACGGTCTTATCGCCAATCGTGAAGATAATTTCACTGACTTGGACGAGAACAACAAGGAAGGTATCTTTGAGATTCAGTTCGATGACCAGAACAAGGGTGGTACGGGTAATGATGCCAGTATGGCATTCGGTTTCCAGCGTACTCAGTTCTATGCTCCAAGTGGTATAGGTTGGGGAGATGGTAAGGCACGCCGCTGGTTGGTAGACGAGTTCTTGAAAGAGAAACGTGTGGATGGAAAGAATGACTTGCGCTTGTACGGCAGTATCCTTTATCGTGGATTTTCGCAAGACTTCCCCGACCAGCCGAAGAAATATTATGGATTTGAAAATGCCGATTGGAATGACAATTGGGGAACTGACCCGGAAGACTGCTATATCCGTAAATACAATACTTCTTACTATCGTAGTGCAGAAGATTATTTTGCCCGTAACAACTATCGTATCATGCGTTACGCAGATATCCTGATGAACTATGCAGAGTGTCTTGTTGAAACGGGTACTAATCCTGCCGATGCTGCTGTTTATGTGGACAAGGTGAGAGAACGTGCCGGTCTGGCCAAGTTGAAAGACAGTCAGTGGAAAGATTGCTTGAGCTCTAAAGATGCCTTTATCAAGCGTCTGCAGATGGAACGTACTTTGGAACTCTGTTTCGAAGGTTGGCGTTGGGCTGACTTGAAGCGCTGGGGATTACTTGATTCCCAGGCTGGAATTGATGAACTGAAAGCTCGTGACAAAGACTTTGACAACTTTATTGTTGGCAAGCACAGACGTCTGCCTATTCCAAGAGATGAGGTGGAAAACAGCACAGTAGGTGGTGTTGCACATCTTACTCAGAATCCTAACTATTAATAACTAAAGAAGGCTATGCCTGGAAGCCTGTTCTCATTTAGGATGCTTCCGGCATAGCCTTTTCTTTCTTAAATCTTATACCATATGCTTGTCTGTAAAAAACTACTATTACCATTCGCTTTTGCTTGCTGCGGCAGCTTGTTTGCGCAGAACATCCAGAATCCGGTACTTCCGGGAGTGGCGGATGCCGGCGTAATGAAATATAATGGCAAATATTATATTGGAGGGGTCCGTACAAACGGGGATTTCTATGTATCCGATGACCTGGTTCATTGGGGGAAACCTATCCATGTCGTATCCATGGACAATGACTGGACCAGAGGCAGCGGAGCCGGAGATGACCAGATTCATGCCAATGACATGTTCTATCTGAATGGAGATTTTCATTTATACTGGTCAGTCAATTATTGGGGGAAGGACAAGCATGCCGTTCACATTGTACATGCGCAGAGCAAAGATGTCTTGGGCGCTTATACAGAACCGAACAAGAAGACATGGATGGATAACCGTATCGACCCCAAAATATTCAGAGATGATGATGGACAACTATACATGTATATGGTACGTTTTACTGATGGAAATACCATATGGGGACGTAAAATGAAGAACCCGGCAGAATTTGCCGGCGAACCGGTGTGTCAGTTCGCCTCATTGCCGGATACATGGGAAACGATGGATAACAGAGTAGCGGAGGGACCGTGGGTCATGAAGTATAGAGACCGCTACTATATGATGTATAATGCCAACCACACCTCTACAGAGTGGGGCAATTATCAGTTGGGAGTTGCTGAGGCAGACTCTCCTTTAGGTTTTCAAAATGGTAATAAATATAGCTATCCGGTTGTAGGCTGCAATCAGACACAACTGGAGGAGAAGCAAGTGGATTTATTGCGGTATGGCCGCACGTATGAGCCGTTGTTTGCTTATACGGAGAGCAAGCCGGAGGGCGACTGGACAAAAGTGACCTACGATGACTCCGGCTGGGCGAGGGGGGAGACCGGCTTTTCGTCCCGTGAAGTGAAAGGTTCCACAACCCGGCATCTGGGTACTTGGTGGAATACGCCCTCCCTATGGTTGCGAAAGACTTTCTCTGCCGGTAGCGAAACCGGCAATCTGGCACTGCGTGTCGCTCACGACGGAGATACCCGGATTTATCTGAACGGAACAATTGTCTACGAGAAGCAGGGGCGTGATTATTGTATCGTGAACCTGGACAAGAAGCTGCGTGCTGCTTTGAAGGAAGGCACGAATCTGCTTGCCGTAGAAACAAACAAGGGACGTTCGCAATTCTTCGACGTTTCTCTGTTCGATATGAAAGACGGCATTGCCGACGATATTCTGATGACTCCCGGCCAGCCCAATATCCTGAGAGGCCCCAACGGATTTGAATGGTGGCTGATTTATATGGCAAACAAGAACAATGAGCATCGGGGACAATATATCAACCGTGTCCAGTTCTTCGACAAGACGTTGTTTGTGGATGGTATCACCGGCCCCCGCACGGCAGGTTATCATCCCGAACCTTCGATGCCTACCTTTGCGGGTAAAGGCGAGACAGCTTCGTTCGGTGTGTTGCAACAAGTACAGCCGTCCGTGGCTTACTTGTTCGAGACGGGAGTCAAGACCGAGGGTGGAGCCGGCGTCATTGCCTGGTGGAAGGATGCAGATAACTGTGCCTATGTAGGTTTGGATGCCGAGAACCGGAGCTGGTACCTGCGTACACTTGTCGGCGGTAAAGAAAATAAGGAATCCTATGCCCTGCCTGAAGATTTCCGTTGGGGTGTGTACCATCATCTGCGCATTGAGCGTAATGGTGGCTGTCTGAAGATTTGGCTGGATGAGATTCCCGCACCGGGAAAACATGTCTTTGCAGAGGCTCTTCCGGCGGAAGAAGCGGGTGTTCCCGGAGTATTTGACGAGACAAAGTCTGCCTTGTTCGAAGGGGCTACCTATACCATCGGCTTCGATGATGTGCATTTCCAGCTTTCGGGGAATGAGGAGTTGTTGAAGGGCGATTTCTTGAACGATTATGAATTCAGCTTCCAGTTGTCCGGCTTGTCCGGACAAGACAAGGCAGGAAGCTATCCGGTTTATGTGGATAAGGATAACTATGTGAAGGCTCAGTTCGATGGCATCACCCGTATGCTTGAGGTGACAGCCGTGAAGAAAGGGAAAACTGCCTGGAAGAAGGAATTCCCGTTGGGATGCCTGCAAACGCTCTATCCGGATGTGAAGTATACCGACTTCATTGAGAAAGGTTATCGTTTTGCCGCACCTGCATGGTTGGATACACTTTACCTGAATCGTCACGAAGCAGGCAATAAATCCGAATTTGCGGATGACATGTTCGGCAAGTTCGACATAGAATACCTGAATGGCGGCGAATGGCATCCGATAGAAAACAAAGATAGGGGGATAGCAGAACATCCTGCATATAATTATTGTACCTTTACTCCGGTAAAGGCAGAAGGCATCCGCTTCATCAACAAAGAGGCGGAGGATTTGGAACGCCATATCTATAAGATAGGTGTACATGAATTGTGGAAGGAATCCTATAATTTTCGTGCCGTGCGTCGTGCAGACAAGCTGTATCTGTTTGTCGACGGCAGGGAGCTGGGAGCTTTGGATATACGCTACCCTGCATCCCGCATCGGATTCTGTTCGGAGGGCGGCTCTCCGGTTTATAGTGGTACGTTGTATTATCATGTAGGGCAGAGGCGCGATTAGACGCGATCGTGGGATGTGCCGTTCCGTATATATGTAATGAAAGATGTATATAGAAGCCGGTGTTTGTATTTCCTTGTGAATCAGTGTGATGGACTGGGGTGATTCAGTATACGACTGAATGTATTTCAGTATACGATTGAATAGGATTCAGTATACGACTGAATAGGGTTCAATATACGGGTGTAACGGAACATCTTCTTGAAAGTAAATATTTATCATCATAACAATTGTTTAAGAAAGAATCATGAAAAAGAATTTTATATGTATGTATCTGTTTCTGTTGGCCACGCTGGCTTCCTGCCAGTCCTGCTCTTCAGACTATAAGGATGTGGACGATATTGTTGTCGAAGGAGTTGAAACGCCGGTGCTTTTGGGCGACCCGTTCATCATGTTGCACGATGGCACTTACTATGCCTATGGCACCCATGCGGATGACGGCATCGAAGTCTATACCTCCGATGATTTGAAGACTTGGAAGTATAAGGGCATGGCGCTCCAGAAGAAGGATGTCTGGGCCGACCGCTGGTTCTGGGCACCGGAGGTCTACGAAGTGAACGGGAAGTTCTATATGTATTACTCGGCAGACGAGCATATCTGTGTGGCAACAGCAGACTCACCTGCAGGACCATTTACCCAAAGTAAGAAGGAACCGATGATTGCCGATGAGAAATGCATTGACAACTCTCTGTTCATTGATGATGACGGCACGCCTTATCTCTTCTTCGACCGTTTCAACGACGGGCTCAACATCTGGGTGGCCGAATTGGAGAAAGACCTCATGACTATCAAGAAGGAGACCATGCACCCTTGCATCCACGTCTCTCAGGCATGGGAGGAAGTGTGGCCCCGCGTGAATGAAGGTCCGTTTGTCATCAAGCACAACGGACTCTACTATATGACCTATTCCGCCAACAGCTATGAGAGTCCTTTCTACGGCATAGGTTGCGCCACAGCTACCGATTTGATGGGTACCTGGACCAAATACGAGGAGAATCCCTTGCTGCAGAAACCCGGAGAACTGGTTGGGGTGGGGCACAGTGCCACCTTCACCGACAAGGCGGGCAAGCTTCGTATCGTTTTCCATGCCCATAAGGACAAGAGTAGCATCCATCCGCGCGCCATGTACATCAGTGACGTTTCTTTCGAGAAAGTGGACGGTGTGGACCGCATGAGAATCAGCAAGGACTATATGACACCCAAAATAGTAAAATAAGAGATGGATATGAAGAAGAATTATATATTGCTGCTGTTGCTTTGTCTTTGCTTTGCAGGCTGCAAGGAGAAGACGGTTGTAGAATCAGACTATCTGCCGATTGCCGACCCTTACGTAATGCTTTACGACGGCAAGTATTATGCTTACGGCACTGGAGGTACGGTGGAGGGGGAGGGCTTTGCCTGCTTCTCTTCCGATGACCTGAAAAGCTGGACGCGTGAAGGCCAGGCATTGTCGGCTGCCGACTCCTACGGCACGTGGGGATTCTGGGCACCGGAAGTCTACTACATCGGGTCGAAGAAGAAGTTCTATCTGTTCTATTCCACCGAAGAGCATATCTGCGTGGCAACGGCAGATGCTCCCCAAGGTCCGTTTCGTCAGGAGGTGAAGCAGCCGATATGGGATGAGAAGAGTATCGATACCTCTCTCTTCATCGACGATGACGGCACGCCTTACCTCTATTTCGTGCGTTTCACGGATGGCAACGTCATCTGGGTGGCAGAGATGAACGATGACCTGACCGGCATCAAGCAGGAGACGCTGACGGAGTGCATCAAGGTGGGAGAGCCTTGGGAGCTTTCGCAGGACAAGCCCGCCAGGGTTGCCGAAGGTCCTTCCGTCTTGAAGAAAGAGGGTGTATATTACCTGGTTTATTCGGCCAATCACTTTGAAAGCAAGAACTACGGTGTGGGCTACGCCACTTCGGACAGCCCGATGGGACCGTGGAAGAAATACGAGGGAAACCCTATTCTGCAACGTGCCGACGGCTTGACGGGCACCGGACACGGAGCGCCCTTCCGCTGCAAGGACGGCAGTTGGAAGTATATTTTCCATGCACACTGGGATTCTACGAAGGTACAGCCGCGCACTTCGTACATCAAGGATTTTGCCATTTCCGACCGGGGAACGGTTTCCATCGGCGGCACTCTTGTCTGTCCGCAGGTATTGGGCGGCGTATCATCTGAAAAAGTAAAATGAAAAAAATACATAGTATGAAAAAGTTTCTTGTATTATCGGTGTTATGCTGCCTGATAGCATGCTCCTCGTCATCGGCCACAAAGGAAGACAAACCGGGTGAACAGCCGAATGAACAACCGAAGAATGTCTACCGCAATCCGGTGATAAACTACAGTTTGCCCGACCCTTCTGTGATAAAGGGCGGTGACGGCTACTACTATCTGTATGCCACCGAGGACATACGCAATCTGCCGATTCACCGTTCCAGGAATCTGGTGGATTGGGAATATGTAGGTACTGCCTTTACCGACCGTACCCGGCCTGATTTTGAGCCGAACGGCGGTTTGTGGGCACCGGACATCAACAAGATAGGTGATAAATACGTGCTCTACTATTCCATGTCCGTCTGGGGAGGCGAGTGGACTTGCGGCATCGGTTGTGCTGTTGCCGATAAACCGGACGGGCCTTTCAAGGACCACGGGAAGATGTTCCGCAGCGATGAAATCAATGTGCAGAATTCCATCGACCCTTTCTACATAGAGGAGGGAGGGAAGAAATATCTTTTCTGGGGTAGCTTCCGTGGAATCTATGCGGTTGAGCTGTCCGATGACGGTCTTTCCCTGAAGGAAGGCGCCACACCGCAGCAAGTGGCGGGAACCGCTTACGAGGGTACTTATATCCATAAGAAAGACGGACATTACTACTTCTTTGCTTCCATAGGAAGTTGTTGTGAGGGGTTGAAGAGTACTTACACTACTGTTGTAGGCCGTTCAGATAATCTTTTCGGCCCCTATGTCAACAAGAATGGCGGTAGCATGATGGATAACAAGCACGAAGTGCTGATTCAGAAAAGCAATTCCTTTGTGGGTACCGGCCATAACTCCGAGATTGTGACGGACAATGCCGGCAATGACTGGTTCTTCTATCATGCGGTGAGCACAAAGAAGCCTGAAGGCCGTGTATTGATGTTGGATAAGATTAGCTGGGAAGACGGATGGCCGACGGTAGAAGGCTCCGTTGCATCCACGGAAGCGGAGAAACCGAAATTTTGACAAGTATGAAGAAATCTATTTTAATCTCCTTGTTGGCCCTATTGATGATGGGCTGTCAAGTATCGGGTGGCAGTTCCTTGAAAGTGGAGGAAACCACTGTTGAAATGCGGAAGAATCCCGAAGGAGTAGCTGTATCGGCTCCCCGTTTCTCATGGCAACTGGTAACCGGCAAGCAGGATGTGATGCAGACTGCTTATCAGATTGAAGTGGCGGACTCGGACAAGGGTTTGCAGACCGGCTCCGGGCTGGTATGGAACAGTGGTCGTGTGGAGTCTGGCCAATCGGTGCTGGTGAAATATGCAGGGGCGCCTTTGGAGTCGGGACAGAAATATTATTGGCGTGTCACGGTATGGACAAATACCGGTGACAAAGCGCAAAGCAATGTCCGGCACTGGTCAATGTCCTTGCTGGACAGTTCGGACTGGAAAGCCGGCTGGATTGGACTGAACGACAGTACAAACTTGAAACTGGACGGTGAACGGACCATCCTTCCGGCACGTTATCTGAGGAAGGAGTTTGATTTGCCGTCACAGCCGAAGCGTGCAGTCCTTTATGTTTCGGGAGTAGGCTCTTCCGTATGCTATATGAATGGCGAGAGGATTGGAAACGATGTATTCGGTCCTTTGCCTACCTGGTACGATGCTTCTGTATCTTATCTGACCTATGATGTCACCCCCTTGTTGAAGTCCGGTACCAATGCGATAGGCGTGGCTCTGGGCAACGGCCGCTATCTTTCCATGCGCGCCAATGGGATGGTAGGTTTTGGTTTGCCCCGTCTCATGGCGCAGTTGAATATAGAGTACGACAATGGTGAGACGGTGTCGGTAGTCAGCGATGATTCCTGGAAAGCGACGAACCACGGTCCTATAACTGCGAACAACGAATTTGATGGTGAACATTACGATGCCCGCTTGGAATTGGGTAAATGGACGGAAAGCGGCTATGATGATTCCGGATGGCAGTTGGCCGAACGGATGGAGGCTCCCAAAGGAAAACTTGTGGCACAGCTTTCTCCGAGTCTGAAGGTGATGGAGGAGATAAAGCCAATATCCGTTAAATCGGTAGGTGATGGAAGATATATCGTGGATATGGGGCAGAATATGGTAGGAATACAGCAGGTGAAACTGCGTGGCAAGAAGGACAAGCCCATTACTATGCGTTTTGCCGAAGTGCTGAAGGACAATGGTACGGAACTGTATCTTGACAACCTGCGCAGTGCCCTTGTCACGGATATTTATACTCCTGCCGCTGACGGTGAGTTTGTTTGGGAACCGTTGTTTGTTTACCATGGTTTCCGTTTTATGGAAATATCCGGTTTGGACTATGAACCGGCAGCGGATGATTTCACCGGTAAGGTGGTGTATGATGAAATGGCAACGAACGGTACGTTCGAGACTTCCGAGGAGTTGATTAACAGACTTCACAAGAATGCCTATTGGGGAATCCGTGGAAACTATCGCGGTATGCCTACCGACTGTCCCCAGCGTGATGAACGTCTTGGATGGCTGGGCGACCGCACTACCGGTGCCTATGGTGAAAGTTTCATTTTCGGCAATGCCTTGATGTATAAGAAGTGGCTGGTGGATATAGAAGAGTCCATGAATGAAAATGGAAGTATCTCTGTGGTATCTCCCCGTTACTGGACCATCTTCCATGATGACGTGACTTGGCCGGCTGCCTATTTTTACGTAGCCGACATGCTTTACCGCCAGTTTGGCGATGATAGCTCCATCAAAGAGCGTTATCCGTCCATGAAGCGTTGGGTAAACCACATGACGGAGACCAAAATGAAGGACTATATTCTGGTGAAGGATGAATACGGGGATTGGTGCATGCCTCCCGAGTCGCCGGAGCTGATTCATTCGGAGGACCCTGCCCGTAAGACGAACGGTGAAGTGTTGAGTACAACGGTGTTTTACAGTATTCTGCAACTGATGGAGAAGTTCGCGCAAATGAACGGACTTCCGGCAGATGCTGAAGAGTATGCAGCACTTGCCATTAAGGTCAAGGACGCTTATAACAAGAAATTCTTCAATACTGAGGCTGCACAGTATGACAACAATACGGTGACGGCAAACCTGCTTTCCCTCAGACTGGGTCTGGTTCCCGACGGATATGAAGATAAAGTATTTGCCAATGTCGTGGAGAAGACGGAAAAAGACTGTAAGGGACATGTCAGTGCCGGTGTGCTTGGCATCCAGCATCTGATGCGCGGACTTACCGAGTACGGCGGACTGGAACTTGCCTATAAGATAGTGACCAATGACACTTATCCCTCATGGGGTTACATGATTAAGAAGGGTGCAACCACCATTTGGGAATTATGGAACGGTGACACGGCAAATCCGGCGATGAATTCAAGAAACCATGTGATGCTTTTGGGAGACCTGCTGATATGGTTCTATGAGGACCTTGCCGGTATAAAGAATGCTCCTGCTTCCGTCGGGTTCAAGCAGATTCTGATGGAACCGGTATTCCCGGAAAAACTGAATTATGTGAATGCTTCGCATGTATCGCCTTATGGCAGAATAGGAAGTTCCTGGAAACGTGACGGCAATAAGCTGGAGTGGAACGTTGAGATTCCCGCCAATACAACCGCTACGGTCAAGCTGCCGCTTGACTTCCATGTACAGGTAGATGCCGGTCAGGCGGGGATTCATTCCGTGGAGGAGGCTGACGGTAAGCTGGTAGTCGAATTGGGCTCCGGCAAGTATGTATTCATGTCTGAATGATATTTTTCTAACAACAATAAAACAGATGTAACTATGAGACTAAAAAGATTGTTTTTGGGGGTAATGCTTTTGGCAGGCATTACGGGTGCAGGAGCGGCAAATGTTGCTCCGGAAGACATCTCTGCTTCTATTTCCTTGAAAGTGCCGGGGAATGATGCCAAGCAATATCCGCTGGCCTTGCAGAAGATGCAGGATGGTATGTACAGCTGCCGGGCTTCGGAAACGTTGCCGTTGGACATCATCCGCCAGGTGGTGGACAAGGATGGCAAACAGCGCATTACCGTCACACTCAAGGCGCTGGAAAATGTGTATTTCAACTACGGGGAACAGATAAAGACCGGTTACAAGCATTCGGACTGCCAGTTCTACATGCCGGGCTTCTGGTATCGCCGCAACCTGCGTTCGCCGAAGGAAGCTCCTTCTTTCCACACATCGGACAGTTGGCTGGTGCGTGAGGACCGTTTGAGCACTCCGCTGACGGCAGCTTTCAATCCGGCAAGCGGTACGTCCATGTCGGTTATCCGTATTGACAAGTTCGACAAGGAAGCTTTGACCACTCATAAGGAGGGAGAGGTAATCTTGTCCGGCGAGACTTCCATCGGATATACCGGTTTCTGCAATGTGGATGGTGTGACTGTCTTGGCATACGGTTTCCCCTATAAGGAAGCACCGAAGACATATATCCGCAAATTGACGCTGGCTCCTGCCGTTGAGGCTTTCCAGTTGCTGCGTAAGGGCGACAGCATCTCCATGACTTGGGAGGTGTCCGAAAGGAATGCTGCCGATTTCTCGGAATGCGTACAGCGCACCTGGGAGTATTGTTATGACACTAACCGCCCGAAACCGGTTGACACACCTTACACGGTAGACCGCATGAAGGAGGTGATGAGCAACTTCTTTGTGGAAAGCTATGCCAGCAATACCCCCACTCATTATTACTCCGGTGTAGAGTTGGAGACTGCTACTTGTGCCAATACCGATGTTGCCGAAGTGGGCTTTGTGGGACGTACGTTGCTGAACGCTTTCAATGCTTTGGAGTATGGCAAACAGCAGAACCGCCAAGACCTGGTGGACAATGCCAACCATATCTTTGACACTTATCTCCAGAACGGTTTTTCGCCTGCCGGTTTCTTCAACGAAGTGGTGCACTACAACCGCGGCTTTAAGGAAACCAGACATAGCATCCGCCGTCAGTCCGAGGGAGTATATGCCATCTTGAACTATTTGAACTATGAGAAACAGCAGAAGCGTAAACACCCCGAATGGGAGAAACGCATCAAGGGCATGCTGGACAGCTTCCTCAAGTTGCAGAACGAGGACGGCAGCTTCCCGCGCAAGTTCAAGGATGATTTCTCTATCGTGGATGCCAGCGGCGGTAGCACGCCTTCGGCAACATTGCCTTTGGTGATGGCGTCCAAGTATTTCAAGGACAAACGTTATCTGGCAAGCGCCAAGCGTACGGTAGACTATCTGGAGAAGGAACTGATATCCAAAGCCGATTATTTCTCTTCTACGCTGGATGCCAACTGCGAGGACAAGGAAGCCTCCTTGTATGCTGCTACGGCTGCTTATTATCTGGCTTTGGTTACCAAAGGAGAAGAGCGTGCACACTATGCCGGTCTGGCAAAGAAAGCCGCTTATTTTGCCTTGTCATGGTATTATACTTGGGATGTTCCTTTTGCCGAAGGTCAGATGCTGGGAGATATCGGCTTGAAAACCCGTGGTTGGGGAAATGTGTCGGTAGAGAATAACCATATCGATGTATTTATCTTCGAATTTGCCGATGTGCTGCATTGGCTCTCCAAGGAGTACAACGAGCCGCGCTTCTCTGACTTTGCCGAGGTGATTTCCACTTCCATGCGCCAGTTACTGCCGTATGAAGGACACATGTGCGGCATTGCCAAAGTAGGCTATTACCCGGAAGTGGTGCAGCATACCAATTGGGACTACGGACGTAACGGAAAGGGATATTACAACAATATCTTCGCTCCGGGCTGGACGGTCGCTTCTTTGTGGGAGCTGTTCACTCCGGGACGTGCGGAGCAGTTCTTGTTGAAAAAATGATAGTCTAAACAGTAACCAATATTGTATTTATGAATAAGATGATGACTTTGTTGGCAAGCGTGATGCTATTGGCATCGGCTTGCACGGGCAAGCAGGCGAGTGAAAAGACTGCTTCTGGACTGGAACCTGCGAACTTCCGTACGGAAGTGGATGGCAAGCAGACAGACTTGTTTGTTTTGGAGAATAAGAATGGTATGGAAGTTTGTATTACGAATTTCGGTGGACGTATTGTATCAGTGATGGTGCCGGACAAGGATGGCGTTATGCGTGATGTGGTGCTGGGCTTCGATTCCATTCAGGACTACATCAAGTTCCCTTCGGATTTCGGCGCTACCATCGGACGTTATGCCAACCGTATCAATCAGGGTAAGATTACAGTGGATGGGGTAGAGTATCAGCTGCCGCGCAACAATTACGGTCATTGCCTGCATGGAGGTCCCAAGGGATACCAATATCAAGTGTTCGATGCCCGCCAGTTGAGCAGTCAGGTTCTGGAACTGACTTATCTGTCGAAAGACGGAGAGGAGGGCTTCCCGGGTAACCTGACCTGCAAGGTCACTTTCTCGCTGACAGATGACGATGCCATCGACATTCGTTACAGTGCCGAAACAGACCGTACCACTGTTGTCAATATGACGAACCATTCTTACTTCAATCTGGATGGCGATCCCTCCAAGTCCAATTCGGATTATCTGCTTACCATCGATGCAGATGCCTATACTCCCGTGGACAGTACCTTCATGACTACCGGTGAGATAGCTTCCGTAGAAGGTACGGATATGGATTTCCGCACTCCTACAGCCATTGGCGCCCGCATTGACAATGACTTTGAGCAATTGAAGAACGGCAAGGGCTATGACCATAACTGGGTACTCAATACGAAGGGTGACATCACCCACCCGTGTGCCACCCTCGAATCTCTCTCAACGGGTATTGTGCTTGATGTCTATACCAACGAACCGGGCATTCAGATTTATGCCGGTAACTTCCTGGATGGCACACTGACCGGAAAGAAAGGTATCGTGTACGGTCATCGTGCGTCCGTCTGTTTGGAGACGCAGAAATATCCCGATACGCCCAACAAGCCGGAATGGCCTTCGGCGTTGCTGAAGCCGGGAGAAAAGTATGACAGTCATTGCATCTATCGCTTTTCGGTGAAGAAATAAATATAAGGCAGGCGTAGCCTGCCTTATATTTATAATAATCTCTTTTGTTAACTTTAAAAATTAATGCGTATGAAAAAGTATTTATTGTATGCTTGGATTGTATCAGCATTTTGTTCATGCAGTGAGAATAGCATGGAACCCCTTCCTATAGAAGTGGATGCTGATTGTGTAGACATTGTAAATGATGAAAGCTTTGTGCCGGTTAGTCAAGCCACAGAGGTGGCCGGCTTGTTTTTAGCTGCTAATGGTAAAGATGCGGTGACAACAAGAAATGGCTCTATTGAGCCAGATGCCTTTTCTGGTAAAACAGTAAAAGATATTAAGACGGTTTACGGTGAAGACAATACGCCTTCTATGTATATAATAAATTATGAAGGCGGTGGTTTTGTTATAGTAGGTGCTACCAAGAATTACTATCCGATTCTGGCATATTCAGATACTAACTCTATCAATATAGAAAAAGCTAAGCAGAGTGGCTTTTCTATTTGGATGGATGAAACAAATTGGGCTATTAAGGAAAGCGATATGCAAAATGCCGAGACTTTGGCAAATATGCGCTCTATGTGGGAGGCTTACGAAATACTGCCTGCCACAACACGTGATGCTACTTCTGATCATTATAGTGATGGGACAATGTTTCGTGAAAGGTTAGGCGAATTGTATACTTTGTGTCCGGGATATTCGTTTGGTCCTTTAAGTTCTGCAAGATCTTTTCTCTCACAATCAGATTATGAAAGTCTTGTAGAAAAGGCTAATTTTTATGGTTCTCCTCTTGAGTTTACAATAGTAGGATATAATAGTAATAACAGAAAAGTTGGGCCTTTGATGAATACAAAATGGGGGCAGGAGGGAGGATATAGTGCATTATGTCCGAATGAATATCCTGCTGGCTGTGTTGCCATTGCTATGGCTCAGATTGAGAAGTATCATGAATGGCCTCAATCCTTTGACTGGAGCGGTATGGCTAATGATAGACCGACTTCTGCATCTCAATCTCTAATAGCGATGATTGGTAAAGCCGTGAATATGGAATATGGTAAAGACGAATCTGGAGCTTCCTTAGGTGATGCCAAAAGAGGTTTTGAGGCAATGGGGTATGCAGTATCTAAAAAGGATCATGACATGTGGGATGTAGAAAGTGAAATCTATTTTAGAGGACGTCCTGTATATATGACAGGTGACAGGAAAAATTTTATCGGAATAACTTGGAAAGGGCATGCATGGGTTTGTGATGGTGCGGAAGAATATGGAAGTTCCTATAGCTATTTTGTGGAGTATCTTGTAAACCGTTCTACAAATCCAAGTTATTCAAGTTGTGGATTCCCTAATTATATGAATCCCACTACTACTTCTTTTGGTTCTGGTCGCATATATTTTCATATGAACTGGGGGTGGTATGGCACTGGTAATGGCTGGTTTAGTGGAAATAATGTGAATCCTACAGATGATAGGAACTATCAATACGACAGAGAAAATCTGTATGTTTCACCCTTAAAATGACGCATTATGAGAAGAGTATATATCTATTCATTGTTATTGTTTGCGATATGCTTTGCCGGTTGTGAACATAAATTGGACTCTTACCCGCCTCATCTCTATAGATACTATTTAGCATTCATAGATAAATCGGGTAATGATTTGCTTGCAGATGTACCATTTGAAATAAACAGCGAGAGGGATTCTGTTTTATTACGCGGAACTTATACTTTTGAGTTTATCAAATCAACGGAAGATGATTATTTTGATACCAAATCATTAATATTAGGAAAGGTAAGTGGCTATCAATCGCTACGCATTGATGTCTGCATGGAAGACTGGTATGGGCATAAGAAGCCGGAAGTCCTTACTCATAAACTTGCCTGTAAGCATATATTCGGTGATGAGAAAGTACATACGATTGTTTCTTATTGGAAGTTTGATACTGATTATCGGGAGGCAGAACTTATCCGTCTTACAATAGATGATGTGGAGAGTCCGATTCTTGAAGGTTTTGACAAATTTTATCCTCAAGCTCTTGTTAGCTTAGATAAATAGAGAGTATCTTATGTTTTTTATATGGACGATATAATGGTTGGTATACAGCTTATGATGTTAGTCCTATAGAAGATAGATTTATCAATATGATAGAGTAAGTTTGTATGTTTCACTTCAGAAAATATATTATGAGAAATTTTAGATTTTTGTTATTGACTGCTTTATTCCCTTTGATTTTCATGGGTTGCAAAAGTGAGGAAGACTCTTATCCTCCTATTCATTATGGATACAATTTAGCATTTGTCGATGAAAATGGCAATGATTTGATTGAGGGAATGCAAACCGGTCTTGGAAGAAATGGTAAGCCTGCTTTGAGAGAGAAAGATTACTCCTATAAATTGGTAGAACCCGATTCTAAAGATGACTTTACCGGACCGGACTGTATCTATGTGGAAAGCAGGGACGGACTTTTTACTTTGGCAATCTTTGATGCATTATGGGATGGATATAAATATGACAAGAAGCCTGAAGTGTTGACACGTACCTTTGTTTGCCCCTATATCTTTGGTGACGAAGAGGAACATTCCATTATTTCCCATTGGAAGTATAATGATGGTTATGGCAGTGTTGAACTTATTAGAATAACTATAGATGGTGTGGATGCCCGCATCGAATCAGGAACAGACAAATATCAACAACCGTTAGTTATCGCTGTGTTGGCAAAGTAACTTGTTTTTCTTAAATACTCTGTCTTGGTAAAATCAGCACTTTATCAAGACAGAGTTTTTATTCTTTGGAATTACCGCATCGCCAGCGCCTTATTCTCCGCCTCCTCCATAATCTCCCGTTCTCCCGGCCCTTTGTCATTGATGCCGCAAAGGTGGAGGATGCCGTGGATGATGACCCGGTACAGTTCACGTTCGTAGTTGTTATCGGCGAACTGTTCCGCATTGGTGCGTACGGTATCGAGGCTGATGAAGAGGTCACCGCTAAGGCGGTTGCCTTCACAGTAGTCGAAAGTGATGATATCTGTGTAATAATCGTGTTGCAGATATTGGCGGTTCACTTCGAGTATCTTCTCGTCCGAGCAGAAGATGTAGGCGATTTCACCGACTCTTTTTCCGTAAGTGGCGGCTACGGATTTTATCCATTCCGTGGTTTCACGCTTCTTGATGGATGGCATTTCCACGCCGTCTGTCTGATAACTAATCATTTTATTTACGATTTAATGATTTACGATGTACGATTGAAATTACGTTCTTGCGATTAAGCTAGTTCTTTTAAAAGAAGAATAAGTAACTGATGATGATGGCTGCAATGATGCCGGAAAAATCGGCAATCAGCCCACACGTCACGGCATTCCTCGTTTTGGTGATACCTACGCTGCCGAAATACACAGCAAGGATATAGAACGTAGTATCCGAAGCACCGCGTGCCACGCAGCTCATACGGCTGACGAATGAATCGGGACCATATTGCTTCATGGTGTCAATCATCAGTCCGTTGGCACCGCTGCCGCTCAGTGACTTCATCAGGGCAGTGGGTAGGGCACCTACAAAGCTGGTATCTACACCGAATAGTCCTACTACATAACCGATACCGTTCACCAGTATATCCATGGCGCCGGAAGTACGGAAAACGGCGATTCCAACGAGGAAGGCAACCAGATAGGGAATGATGCGTACAGCGGTGGTGAAGCCTTCTTTGGCCCCTTCGATGAAGGCATCGTATACATTGATTTTCTTCCATAGCCCCCAGAGGATGAACAGCAGGATGATGGAGAACAGCAGTATGTTGGCAATTAAAGTGGAATATACACCCATTTCATCACGGCTAATCTGTGTGAACAGATAAATGAGCGCGGCAAAGAAAAGACTGATGCAGCCAATCAGGATAAGTATGGGCTTGTTCAGCAGGTTGATGCGTTGTGCAATGCTGACGGCAATGACACCGACAATGGTCGAGATGGCGGTCGTTATCAGTGTGGGGATAAAGATGTCCGTGGGTTGGGCGGCACCCATCTGCGAGCGATACATCATGATGCTGACGGGGATAAGTATCAGTCCCGAGGTGTTGAGGACAAGGAACATTACCATCGGATTGGTGGCAGTATCCTTTTTAGGGTTCAGTTCTTGGAGTTCCTTCATGGCTTTCAGTCCCATCGGAGTAGCGGCATTGTCCAGCCCCAGCATGTTGGCAGAGAGATTCATGAAAATGGAGCCCATGGCAGGATGTCCTTTCGGTATTTCGGGAAAAAGGCGGCAGAATACCGGACTCAGCCAACGGGAGAGGGCGTTGATCATGCCGCTGTTTTCGCCTATCTTCATCACGCCGAGCCAGAGGGCGAGTATTCCCGTCAGTCCCAGGGATATTTCAAAAGCTGTTTTGGAAGAGGAGAAGGTGGAGTTGACGAGTTCTGTGAATATCTCCACATCACCCATAAAAATGAGTTTGCAGAGGGCTACGATGAATGCGATGACGAAAAATGCTACCCAGATGTAATTTAAAACCATGTATCGTTACTTTGTTCTAATGGATTAATATTTGTTTTCGTTGGCAAGATTCCAGGCGTTGAGGAAAGCTGCTTTGGTTATTTCTATCATTTTTTCCCAGTTCAGCCGGTCGGGGTGGTCCGAAGGCTGGTGGTAATCGGGATGTCCGTCTGTGTGGTACCAGATGATGGGGATGTTGCACAGGGCAAAAGAAGCATTGTCACTTCCTCCCGTGGGGCGGTCCCAGGCGCGGTAGTCCGGTTGCAGGCGCAAGCTGTAGCGTGCAATGTCCTGCTTCAGCCAGTCGCCGAATACGGGGTGGGCGGCGGTGTAGAAGTAGACAACGTGTTGAGGCTGCTCGGGCTTATTGTTACGGCCTATCATGTCGAAATTGAGATAACCTTTCACCTGGCTGATGAAAGGACAGCTTTGTACAAAGTATTTTGAGCCGAGCAATCCCTTTTCTTCCCCATCCCAAAAGGCAAAGATGACCGTGCGCAGAGGCTTCTGTCCAGTGGCAAGAAATGCACGGGCTATCTGCAGGACGGCAGAGACACCGGAGGCATTGTCGTCTGCACCGTTGTATATCCGGTCGTTTGCCAGCGTCTCGTCCACACCCAGATGGTCGAAGTGGGCACCTACGATGACATATTCATCCGATCGTTCTCCCGGGATGGTTCCCAATACATTACTCATCTGCAGGATGCGGTGGACGCCTTGTTTAAGGATGGCGATGGAGTCGGGATGCACTTGCCACCGTCCCCGTTGTTGGCGTTCCTTGTTGTAAGCCTCGAAGGGCTGGTAATAATTGTCCTTTTCCAGCGGGGCAATGCCGGCTTCTTTCAGGCAGGATGCCAGATAGCGGGCAGCCAGTCGTGAACCGTGCATGCCTGCTTCGCGTCCTTGCAGCTCATCATCGGCCAGAAAGCCGACAATAGCCTTGGCTGAAGTGCGGCTGATGCTTTGCAACCCCTTTTCTTGTGGAGATTGTGCATGTAAGGATAGTGCGAAAGAAAGGCAGCAGATTGCTCCCAAAACAGCTTTATACATGTCGTACGGTTTTAAGGATTGGACATACCGGTTGCAAAATTAAAGATAACTTTCCATAGTTTCTATATAAATGTTGTATTTTTGTCCATTGGTGGATGAATTCAAATCCGTGTAAATCAAATGAGAGAAGGATGAAAAAGAAGAATGAAGCAGTGGAAACCGTCTTGTGCGAACGTGTGCTTTCGGCAGAAGAAGTGGCGTGCATCTCGGTACAGATTCAGCAGGAATTGGAGGCGTATATCGACCCGGTGAAAAGGGAGTATCTTCCCCGTTTCTTCAAGACCGGAAAGGGGCAGTATGGCGAGGGGGATAAGTTTCTGGGAGTGGTGGTACCCAACACCCGGCAGGTGGCAAAGCAGCACAAGCACGAACCTTTTGGGGTAATGGCAGCCTTGCTTCAGAGTGAATGGCACGAGTGTCGCCTTTGTGCCTTGCTGATGTTGGTGGAGCGATTCAAAAAGAGCGATGAAAAGGGGAAAAAGGAGATTTATGACTTTTACCTTTCGCAAACGGGCCGTATCAATAATTGGGATTTGGTCGATTTGTCTGCCCCCGGCATTGTGGGCGAATATTTGAAAGACAAACTTCGTAAAGACCTCTACCGGCTGGCGGATAGTCCGCTGCTTTGGGACCAGCGCATTGCTGTGGTATCTACCTATACTCTTATCAAAAATGGTGATTTCATCGATATATTAGCCCTTTCGGAACGGCTGCTCCATCATAAGCATGACTTGATGCAAAAGGCGGTAGGATGGATGCTCCGGGAGATGGGTAAGCGGGACAAGGACTTGCTGGTACAATTCTTGGAGAAGTATTGCAGGACGATGCCGCGAACGATGTTGCGCTATGCCATAGAGAAGTTTCCGGAGGAGGAGCGCAAGGAGTTTATGAAGCGCTGATGGGGAATGAAAATCGTTAAACTGTATTTTGCTCTTCTTGCCAACAAGTTGACAAGTTTTTGCCACCTTATTGGCAAGACTTTGCCACCGCGTTGGCAAACTTTTGCCATAGGCATGGCAAAGTTTTGCCAAAGGTGAGGCAAAGAGTTGGCAAAATTAGTCTCTGATGGTCAGTGCGTTACCAAAGGTAGCCTTCTGCGTAACTATCAAATTCTGTAGCCATGCCGGCATCCAGATGTCTGAAGACGTTCAGTACGGATTGTTGCTCTTCGGGGAGCAGCAGGCGTTCGCCTTTGCGGGCGCGGTAGTAGGTACGTTGGCCGAAGCCGGCTATCAGGTTGGCGATGGCGATTCCCCGCTTGTTGTAGGGTAGGCTGTTCAGCATGTTCATGAAGCCTTTGGCGTAGCGCGCCTTCTGACTGGAGCGGTAGAAGGGGCATTCCCCTTTGACGGTGGCAAGGCGTTTGGGGCTGATGATTTTCCAGTAATCCTTTTCGGTAGGCATGCTCTGCATGGCGAGCTGGCGGAGGCAGGTGGCAGCCTTGGGGCATTGACCGTTGAGGCATAAGGGGTAGTCGAAGGGGACTTGGGTAAAGGATATTTCTTCTTTCATAAGTAGCGTGTTCTATGCATTGTGCTTTCAGCAGGGGTAGATTTGGTTTGCTGTCAGTAAATGGCTGGTTATTTTACACAAATGTAGGAAGAAAGTGTGAACCTGCAAATATATTTCAAGTATATATCTTGCTACTTCTATCGTTTTTTTCTGTAATTTGCCTCCGGGCAGCATAATATTCCGTTGTATGGAGCGTGCCAGGCATGCCATACGCCTTTTACTTATGTGAAAAAAGAAAGGGGATGAGTGCTATCTCAAAATAAATTCGTTATTTTGCAGTAGACAAAAAGCTTTGGAGTATGAAGTCATTGTATATCAAGAACTATAAGAACCTAAGAGAGCTGTCTATTGATTCGCTTGCTCGGGTCAATTTGATAGTAGGGTGCAACAATGTAGGTAAATCTACGTTGCTGGAAGCTGTTTCCATTTATTTGGCAAACGGGAATGACGAATGGCTGAAAACGATTTTGGATTTCAGAGGGGAAATGGTGAATGTAGATTTCGCTAAAGGGGATGTGGATTTCAGCCAAGTATTGTCGGAGCATTACAGCTCCTTGTTTTCCGGGCGTAAGATGGATTTCAGGAATGCCACGGCTATTTCCATTGGCGAACAGAGTGACCTACTGAATATCAAACTTGTACATATAGCCGAGGAACAGAGGGGAGGGACAATTGTACGTTGGGTCTATAATGATGACGATGCTGATTCGGGCGAACACTTATTTCGTTACATAGGTGATGGTTTGAGTGTGGTTTCAGGCTCGAATGCCCCTATGCTAATACCTTTCTTTCGACGTGGCTTTCCGGGCAATGTAAAGGACAGAGTTCCGTTTGAGTACGTATTGGCGCAAGACTTTCATCTTAGAAAAAATGTATTGCTTTTCGACCGTATCTCTCTATCCGATAGAGAAGGTTATGTTTTGGATGCCCTGCGCATCATCGAACCAAGTATTGACCGGCTGAACTTCTTGAATGAGAATGAATATTCCAATAGGCGTGTCCCTTTTGTCACTTTGAAAGATACGGGCGAGCGTGTCCGTTTGAGTTCGATGGGTGACGGCATTAACCGGATTCTTACTGTAATTCTTGCGTTGGTCAATTGCAAAGGTGGCGTCTTCTTGCTGGATGAGTTTGAAACGGGGCTTCACTATACGGTACAGACCCAATTGTGGAGAGTTATCTTCATGCTTTCCGAAAAACTGAATGTCCAGGTATTTGCCACTTCGCATAGTCACGATTGTATCAATAGTTTTATAGCTGTGAACCGGGGAGGTCAGATAATTCGCTTAGACAACCGGGGAGGAGAGATCGTTGCTGTGAACTATAGCGATGACAAGGAGATGGAATTTATAGCACAAAATGGTGTTGAAATACGATAGGATATGAGTAAATTAAGCAAGAGCTTGCCCTATCATTTGTTCGTTGAAGGGAAAAATGACCTTCATGTAGTTTCGTCTTTATGCGGACTACATCATGTGAATCAGAATTTCAATATCAAAGTTTGTGAGAGTGTAGAGAACGCAATCGGGCTGTTCAGGCTGACACTTACTAATCCATCGGCATATCCTCGTATCGGTGTTGTGCTGGATGCTGATACTGATGTGGAAAAACGCTGGAGGCAATTGGTTGATATTTTGAAATCCAGTAATAAATATGACTGTGATGGCTTAGATTTGCCTTCTGACGGACTGGTCTTGTATCCGTTGAATGACTATGACGCTGTAGTAGGTATTTGGATTATGCCCAATAATCGTTTTGAGGGGATGTTGGAGGATTTTGCATTGAACATGATTCCGGCAGAAGACCTTTTGATTCGGAAAGTTGAAGTAGTGCTGTCAGAGTTGGAAGCAGAAGGGATACAACGCTACAAGCAAGTGCATCGCTCCAAGGCAAAAATACATACGTTCTTGGCATGGCAGGATGAACCGGGAAAGCCTATCGGACAAGCTATTACTGCTCGTATATTGAATCCGGATGCAGAAGAAGCAAAAGCTTTTATAGGATGGCTGAATAAGTTATATGATAGATAGTATGGAACAAGAAGATTTTGATATACGCAACCAGCAGCCCGTCACCAGCCGAGAACGTGATTTCGAGAACGCTCTCCGTCCGTTGAATTTTGAGGATTTCAGCGGGCAGGACAAGGTGGTGGACAATCTACGCATATTTGTGAAAGCTGCCCGCCTGCGTGGCGAGGCGCTGGACCATGTGTTGCTTCACGGCCCTCCCGGATTGGGAAAAACAACACTCAGCAATATCATAGCCAACGAACTGGGGGTAGGCTTCAAGATAACTTCCGGTCCGGTACTCGACAAGCCGGGGGATTTGGCGGGAGTGCTTACCAGCCTGGAGCCCAATGATGTACTTTTCATCGACGAAATACACCGGTTGAGCCCCGTAGTGGAGGAATATCTGTACTCAGCCATGGAGGACTACCGCATAGACATCATGATAGACAAAGGCCCTTCTGCCCGAAGCATACAGATTGATTTGAATCCTTTCACGCTGGTGGGAGCTACCACGCGTAGCGGTCTGTTGACAGCTCCGTTGCGTGCCCGTTTCGGTATCAACCTGCATCTGGAATATTACGATGATGATGTGTTGAGCGGCATTATCCGTCGTTCGTCCGGCATCCTCGATGTGCCTTGCTCCGTAAGGGCTGCCGCCGAGATTGCGAGCCGCAGCCGTGGCACACCGCGTATTGCCAATGCATTGCTGCGGCGTGTACGCGATTTTGCCCAAGTGAAAGGTTCGGGGAGTATCGATACGGAAATTGCACAGTTTGCCCTCGAAGCCCTGAATATCGACAAATACGGTCTGGATGAGATAGATAATAAGATACTCTGCACCATCATTGACAAGTTCAAAGGCGGCCCGGTGGGACTGACCACCATTGCCACCGCTTTGGGCGAAGATGCCGGCACGATAGAGGAAGTCTATGAACCGTTCTTGATAAAAGAGGGTTTCCTGAAACGTACCCCCCGTGGGCGTGAAGTGACGGAGCTTGCCTACAAGCATTTGGGGCGGAGTCTCTATAGTAGCCAGCGTACCTTGTTTGGCGACGAGTGATTCATTAATCACTAACCATTAATCATTAATCATTAAAAAGAAGTGGCCGGATTAAAATCATTGGCAAAAGAAACTGCCATTTATGGGCTGAGCAGTATTGTGGGGCGTTTCCTCAATTACCTGCTGGTGCCCGTATATACCATGGCGATGTCCGCACAGAGTGGCGGCTATGGCGTAGTGACGAATGTATATGCGTGGGTGGCCCTCATGCTGGTATTATTGACGTGCGGCATGGAAACCGGTTTCTTCCGCTTTGCCAATAAAGGGGAGGATGACCCGATGCGTGTGTACTCCACGACATTACTCAGTGTGAGTATGGGGGCGCTTACTTTCCTTGCATTGGGGCTGCTGTTTCTCGACCCTATTGCCGGATGGATGGAGTACAGTGAGCATCCCTGGTACGTGGGCATGATGATGATTGTGGTGGCGATGGATGCTATTCAAAGCATTCCTTTCGCTTATTTGCGCTACAAGAAGCGTCCCATTAAGTTTGCGGCACTCAAACTGCTGTTTATCTTCCTGAATATAGCACTGAATCTGGTCTATTATGTAGGGATGAAAGGGGATGACGTGGGCTATGCCTTCCTTTTCAATCTGATATGCACCTCTACCATTATGCTTTGCATGATTCCGGAGTTACGCGGGTTTGCTTATGTGCTGGATAAAAAACTGTTGAAGCGGATGCTTGCTTACAGTCTGCCGTTACTGGTACTTGGCTTGGCGGGTATCTTGAATCAGGTGGCCGATAAGATTATTTTTCCTTTTGTCTATCCGGATGAGGCGGAAGCTACCGTGCAGTTGGGCATTTATGGAGCTGCCAGCAAAATTGCTATGGTGATGGCGATGCTTACACAAGCTTTCCGCTATGCATACGAGCCTTTTGTCTTCGGAAAGAGCCGGGACAAAGACAATAAGCAGGTATATGCGCAGGCCATGAAGTTTTTCATCATCTTTACACTGCTGGCATTCCTGGCTGTCATGTTCTATCTGGATATTTTGCGCTATATCATCGGCCCTGATTACTGGCCGGGATTGCGGGTAGTGCCTATCGTGATGGCTGCCGAAATCTTTATGGGTATCTATTTCAATCTTTCCTTCTGGTACAAGCTGATTGACGAAACGCGTTGGGGAGCTTATTTCTCCTTGATAGGTTGCACGGTGCTGGTAGTGATGAACATACTTCTGATTCCCCGATACAGTTATATGGCTTGTGCCTGGGCAGGATTCTGTGGCTATGGCATCGCCATGCTTCTGTCCTATTTCGTAGGGCAGAAGAAGTATCCCATTCAGTATGACCTGAGGGCTATCGGTAGTTATGTGCTGCTTGCGGCAGTACTCTATCTGGCTGCCGAATATGTCCCGATAGAAAATATTTACCTGCGTATGGCGTACCGTACCGTTTTGTTGCTGCTCTTTGTGGCCTATATCGTGAAGTGCGACTTGCCGTTGAGGCAGATTCCGTTCATTGGTAGGCTGGTGAAGTGAGGTTAGAGAAGTTAGATTGATAAACATTGCGTATTTAACAGTTTTGTCAAGAAAAGCATTACTTTTGTACTGTTATTAAAACTGAAGTGACACAATGGACAGAAAAATCAATCGCATAAAGATTGTTTTGAAATCAAGGATTGTGCAGAAGAGCAAACAATAAATTCAGAATCAAGTATGATTAAATCAGAAGCAATTCAGAATTTCCTCGCAAGATTCGAATCCATTGCGTGTGAATACGAAGGCGTGGAGTGCTGGAGTGCTCGCGAATTATATCCCATTCTGGGCTATGCCAAATGGCAAACGTTTGAGAATGTTTTAGGAAAAGCTAAGGAGGCTTGCCAAAACGCTGGTGTAGAGACGAGTAATCATTTTACCGGCATCAGTAAAACGATACTTATGCCTAAAGGTGCATCAAAGGACATTGAAGACTTTATGCTCACTCGCTATGCCTGCTACCTCGTGGCACAAAATGGTGACCCTCGTAAGTCGGAGATTGCTTTTGCCCAAAATTACTTTGCTGTACAAACACGTGTGGCAGAGGTAATAGAGCAACGACTTCTTGACTACGACCGTGTCCAGGCTCGCCATAAGTTGGCAGAGACAGAGAAACGCCTCTTTGGTGTTCTTTACGAGCGTGGTGTGGATGACAAGGGGTTCGGAATCATACGTAGTAAGGGCGACCAAGCTCTTTTTCGCATGAACACTGCTATGCTTAAACGTAAACTTGGGGCACCGGAAAAACGTGCTTTGGCAGATTTCTTGCCAACTCTTGGCATTAAGGCAAAGGACTTTGCTGCCGAGATGACCAGCAGTGTTTTACGAGGCGTTTCATTGAGAGAAAATTGAAAACTGATAATTGATAATGGAAGAAAAGACGACCGACAACAGAAATACCTTCGCTATCAAGACTTTTCTGAAAGACTATCTTGATTTGCGTAAAGACAAGGACAATGAACTGGAAACTGTAGATTCCATCCGTAAGGGAGTGGAATTCAAAGGAGCCAATCTTTGGATTCTGATATTCGCCATATTCATGGCCTCGTTGGGATTGAATGTAAACTCCACAGCCGTGATTATCGGTGCCATGCTCATCTCGCCGCTGATGGGGCCTATCATGGGCGTGGGGCTTTCTGTGGGGTTGAATGATTTTGAATTGATGAAGCGGTCTTTGAAGAGCTTCTTGATAACTACCTTGTTCAGTGTGACCACTGCTACCATTTTCTTTCTGGTGAGTCCCGTTGCCGAAGGGCAGTCGGAATTGCTGGCACGTACGTCACCCACCATTTATGACGTATTCATCGCCTTGATGGGTGGCTTGGCAGGTGTGACGGCGCTCTCTACCAAAGAGAAAGGAAATGTGATTCCGGGTGTTGCCATTGCCACGGCTTTGATGCCGCCTCTCTGTACGGCAGGCTACGGGCTGGCAACGGGTAACTTGATTTATTTCCTCGGTGCATTCTATCTTTATTTCATCAATTCCGTGTTTATCAGTCTTGCCACTTTCCTGGGCGTGCGCGTGATGCACTTCCAGCGCAAGGAGTTTGTGGATAAGAACCGGGAGAAGAAAGTACGTAAATATATCGTCCTGATTGCTATCTTGACCATGTGTCCCGCTGTCTATCTGACGGTAGGTATCGTCCAGGATACCTTCTTTGAGAGTGCTGCCAACCGTTTTGTCAACGAGCAGCTCTCCTTTGAGAATACGCAGGTGCTGGACAAGAAAATCCATCACGAGGGCAAGGGCCACGAAATACGTGTCGTGCTGATTGGGCAGGAGGTGCCCGAAGCTTCCATCGCCATTGCCCGCAGTAAGATGAAAGACTATAAGCTGGACAATACCAAGCTGATAGTCCTCCAAGGCATGAACAATGAAGCGGTGGATATTTCTTCCATCCGTGCCATGGTGATGGAAGACTTCTACAAGAACAGTGAGCAGCGTCTGGTGGAACAGAAACAGAAGATTGCCACACTGGAGCAGAATTTGGAAAGATACAAAACCTTCGATGAATTGGGCAAGAAGATTATCCCGGAACTGAAAGTGCTCTACCCGTCGGTAAAGACTGTATCAATATCTCATGCGATTGAACTGGCGGTAGATTCTGTACGGGTGGATACTGTGACCCTTGCCGTCTTGAAATTCGGCAAGCATCCGGGTGCGCACGAGAAGGAAAAGATTGCGGAGTGGCTCAAGGCGCGTACGGGTGCCAAGCAATTGAGGCTGATTACTGAATAATACAAGAATTGACGGAATGAAAATAAGATTTATACTGATAGCTGTCTGCTTCCTTTTTTCTCTGCCGGGACAAGCGGATGAAGGGATGTGGATGCTGGGAAATCTGAACAAGCAGACACGCCAGACCATGAAAGAGTTGGGCTTGCAGATGTCTGTCAACAAGCTATACAATACGAAACGCCCGTCTCTGAAGGATGCGGTAGTCAGCTTCGGAGGCTTTTGTTCCGGAGTGGTGGTGTCCGGGGACGGGCTGGTGTTTACCAATCATCACTGCGGCTTCAGCAGCATACAGCAACACTCGTCTGTGGAGCACGACTATCTGAAAGACGGCTTTGTGGCACGTAATCTTAGTGAAGAACTGCCTAATCCGGAACTTTACGTCCGCTTCCTCTTGCACCAGCAAGACGTGACCCGTCGGGTACTTGGAGCAGTAAAACCGGATATGAACGAATCTGAGCGTACAAGTGTAGTAGATTCGGTGATGCTGGTCATTGGCGAAGAGGTTTCTCGTAAAGACTCCACGCTGATAGGCATTGTGGATGCTTACTATGGAGGCAATGAATTCTGGCTTTCCGTTTATCGCGACTACAATGATGTGCGTCTGGTATTTGCACCGCCTTCTTCAGTGGGCAAGTTCGGCTGGGACACTGACAACTGGGTATGGCCGCGCCATACGGGTGACTTCGCCGTATTCCGTATCTATGCCGGCAAAGACAACCGTCCTGCCGACTATTCTCCCGACAATGTTCCCTACCATCCCGAATACGTGGCTCCGATATCTCTGGACGGTTATCGTGAGGGTTCCTTCTGTATGACGATGGGCTATCCGGGCAGTACGGAACGCTATCTTTCCTCTTTTGGCATCGAAGAGATGATGACCACCACCAACCAGGCTCAGATAGATGTCCGTGGTGTGAAGCAGGCCATCTGGAAGCGTGAAATGGATAGCCGTGACAGCATCCGCATCAAGTACGCTTCCAAATACGACGAAAGTTCCAATTATTGGAAGAACAGCATAGGAGTGAACCGCACCATCAAGAAACTGCATGTGCTGGATAAGAAGCGTGCCATGGAGACCGAACTCCGTCGCTGGATACAGCAGACACCGGAGGAGCGGGAACATCTGCTGCATCTTTTTTCCGACCTGGAGCTGAACTACAAGAGCCGCCGTGATGCTTATCGTGCCAGAGCTTACTTTGCCGAATCTTTCCTGAACGGTCCGGAACTGGTGCAGCTTGCTTTGTCCATCCTCAACTTCGACTTTGAGGGGGAAGAGAAAACGGTGGTTGCCAATCTGAAAGCTATCGTTGAGAAATATGCCAATCTGGACTTGGGCATTGACAAGGAAGTGTTTACAGCACTGTTGAAAGAATACCGCTCCCAAGTGGATTCCACCTATCTGCCCGAGCTCTACCAGACGATTGCGACAGAATACGGAGGTAACGAGCGTACCTATGTGGATAGTCTTTATGCCCGCTCGGAGCTGACCACCCCCCGTGGATTGAAGCGTTTTCTGGAGCAGGACACCACCTATCAGATATATAATGACCCTGCCATCAACTTGGGCATCGACCTCATCACGAAGCTATTCGAGATGAATATGCAGGTACAGCAGGCTTCCGGTGAAATCGAGCGGAATGAACGTTTGTTCAACTCTGCCGTGCGACGTATGTACGCATCTCGTAACTTCTATCCCGACGCCAACTCCACCATGCGTTTGAGTTTTGGCACTGTCTGCGGTTATGCCCCCTTCGACGGAGCGGAATATGATTATTATACCACCGCGAAAGGTATTCTGGAGAAAGTCAGAGCCCATGCAGGTGATGTGGATTTTGAAGTGCAGCCTGAGTTGCTATCCCTTCTTTCCTCCGGTGATTTCGGTAGATATGCCGATGAGAAGGGAGAAATGAATGTCTGCTTTATCTCCAATAATGACATTACGGGAGGCAATTCCGGCAGTGCCATGTTCAATGCCAAAGGAGAACTTCTGGGGCTTGCCTTCGATGGGAACTGGGAAGCCATGAGCAGCGACATCCTTTATGAGCCGAAGATGCAGCGTACCATCGGGGTGGATGTACGCTACATACTGTTTATGATTGAGAAGTATGGGAAGGCAGGAAATCTGATTCAGGAACTGAAGCTTGCCAATCCTTAACGTGTGCCCCCTGCCTATACTTTTATGGGTGATATTTTCTAAATCACTCCACGGATACGGTCATCGAATGCCGAGAGTGCTGCCTTTGCCCCTTCGCCCATGGCAATGACTATCTGCTTGTAGGGAACATTCGATACATCCCCTGCCGCATATACCCCCGGAAGTGTGGTACGGCAGAAAGCGTCAATCTTAATCTCCCCGGTCGGAGTCGTTTCCAGCTTGTTGCGGAAAGGAGCGCTGTTGGCTGCCAAACCGATTTGCACGAAGATGCCGTCTAACGGGAAGTCGCGTTCCTCGCCGGTAAGGCGGTCCTTGATGCGGATAGAAGTTACTTTTTCCCCGTTTCCATCGACTTTTACGGTCTGTGACGAGGTGAAGATTTCCACATTCGGCAGGCTCCGGGCTTTCTCTTGCAGCACTTGGTCGGCTTTCAGTGTATCGGCAAATTCGAATACCGTTACCTTCCGGCAGATGCCTGCCAGGTCGATGGCAGCTTCAATCCCCGAGTTACCTCCACCGATAACCGCCACATGCTTGCCTTGATAGAACGGACCGTCGCAATGCGGACAGAATGCCACGCCGCGTCCTATATATTCCGCTTCGCCCTCCACATTCAGTTTGCGCCAGCTTGCCCCTGTGGCAATGATTACCGCCGGTGCATGGAACATCTCGCTGCCTACGGTGGAGACACTTTTCTCCGTTCCCTGCAACTCTACTTTCTCTATCTTACGCTCCTCGAAAATCTCTATCGGATAGTGCTCTATATGTGTGCGGAGTGCGTTGGCAAGTTCTGCACCAGTAGTCTGCGGCACGGAGATAAGGTTTTCTATGCCTACCGTCTCTTTTACCTGTCCGCCTATGCGCTCGGCAACAATCGCCACCCGTAGGCCCTTGCGTGCAGAGTAGATGGCTGCGGAAGCTCCGGCTGGTCCGCCGCCCAATACCAGCACGTCGAAATCTCTCTCTATCGGCGCTTCGTCCTCTTGCGGAGCACTGCCGAAGGCTTCTTCCAGCTTCTGCAAAAGCTCTCCTAAAGAACCGCGACCTACGTGAAGCAGCTTGCCATTAGCGTAGACTGACGGCACGGCTTGTATCTTCAGCGCATCTACTTCCTCTTGATTAAGCGCCCCGTCCACCATCTCGTGGGTGACGTGCGGATTCAGCAATGCGATGATGTTCAGTGCCTGCACCACATCCGGACAGTTGGTGCAAGTAAGCGATACATACGTTTGCAGGCTGATGTCGCCTTGCAACGCCCGGATGCGGCGACGAATTGCTTCGTCCGGCAGATTTTTCCCCTTTCCATCGGCATTCAGCACGGCAAGCAGGAGGGAAGTGAACTCGTGTCCGCCGGGGATGCCGCGGAACTTGATGCCGGTTTCCACATCGTCTTTCAGCAATGTGAACTCCAACACGGGGTTCTCTATCTCACTCATCCGGCAGGAGAGCTTGTCGGAACAGCTTGCCACATCCTTCAAGAATCCGATAAGCTCTTGTGCCTGCTCGTGACCCGGATGATAGGTGATGTGAAAGACGTAGCGGGCTTCCAAATGCTGGAATACGCTCCGCACCTGGTCTAATATAGTTGTTTCTAACATGATTAATAGGGTGTTTGGGGTGAGAAAATAGTCTTTTAATATGTTTGATATAGAGTAGTTGCAGAACTTGTGAGGAAGTACTCCAATACTCCTTCGAAAGTACTGCGGTACTCCTTTGAAAGTACTACAGTACTTCTGTACAAGTACTGCGGACGTCTTAAAGGAAAGCGGACGTCTTTCTATGGTGAAAGCGCCCGCTCCTCCTATTACTTATCAAATCTTTCCTACAAGGTCGATGCTCGGCTTCAAAGTTTCCGCTCCTTTCTTCCACTTGGCAGGGCAGACTTCTCCATCGTGTGTGGCAACAAACTGTGCAGCTTCTACCTTGCGCAGCAGCTCGTCGGCATTGCGTCCGATGTTGTTGTCCTGTATCTCGGCAATCTTGATTTTACCCTCGGGATTTACGAGGAATGTGCCGCGATATGCCATGCCTTCCTCTTCAATCATCACGCCGAATGCGCGGCTCAGCACGCCTGTGGGGTCGGCAAGCATGGGGTACTTAATCTTGCGGATGCTTTCGGAAGCATCGTGCCATGCCTTGTGCACAAAGTGCGAGTCTGTGCTTACAGAATATACTTCTACGCCCATTGCTTGGAATTGGTCATATTTCTCTGCGATGTCTACAAGCTCGGTAGGGCATACGAAGGTAAAGTCTGCCGGATAGAAGAAGAAAATGGCCCATTTACCTTTTACGTCTTCGTGGGATACTGTTTTGAAACTTCCGTTTTGGAAAGCCTGAACCTTGAATTCAGGGAGTTGTGAGTTGATGATCGGTTCCATAATTTTTCTCTTTTAATAGGTTTAGTTTTTTGTTTTACCAATGCGAAGATTGTGCAGACAGAATGTAGAAGCCAGTTTGCTTGATGATGCTGAGGTGCAACCGACCTTCGCTTTTTCTGTTTGCAAAAATATAGCATTTTTCCCCGATAGAACAAAAAATCCGATTGAAAGATTTTATGGAGCGATAGATGAAATCTATACGACTGCTTGGGTTGCTTTCAGTGAGAGCATTTCCTTGGGTACGGAAAGTTTTATCTCCTTAACCAGCACTTCGAGCAGCGTGTGGCGGATAAAGTTCTTATTGGTCAGCAGCACGACCTGGCGGGTGGGGCAGGGGATGGCGAAGGAACGTACCAGCTCTTTCTGGGCATCGCCCAGTTGCAGAACGGCCAGTTCGGGGATGAAGGTCACGCCTTTGCCGCTTTCTACCATGCGCATAAAGGTCTCCATGCTGCCCAAGTGATAGGCAAGCTGGCTGGCACGTGCCGACTTCATCTGGCAGAAACGCACCAGCTGATCGCGGAAGCAATGGCCCTCGTCGAGCAGCCAAAGCTGTTCGCCGTTCAGGTCGGAAGTACGGATTACCTCGTTGTTGAAGAGGGCGTCTTCGCGCGACACGTAGGCAAAGAACTGTTCATAGAACAACGGCGTCTGCTGCAACTCTTCCATACCTGCCAGACTCGCTACGATACCTGCATCTATTTCTCCCGTCTGCAGGGCTTTCTTGATGTCGTTTGTTTTCATTTCGACTACCCGGATGTCGAGGTCGGGGTATTTCTTCATCAGCTGCGGAAAGAAACGGGGCAGGAGGTAAGGAGCTACGGTGGGAAGTATGCCCAGCTTGAAGGTGCCGGTCAGTGAGTGTTTTTCTTCTTCTATAATATTCTTTATACGGTTGGCTTGAACCAATATATTCTGTGCTTGTTCTATGATGTGGATACCGACGGGAGTGGGGCATACCGGCTGCTGGCTGCGGTCAAAAATCCGGGTGTCCAGTTCCTCTTCCAGTTTCTGAATCATGGCACTGAGGGTGGGCTGTGTCACGCGGCAATATTCGGCTGCTTTGGCAAAGTGGCGGAACTGGTTGACGGCAAGGATGTATTCCAATTGTTGTAAAGTCATGATGAACAAGGCATTTGAAGGTTATGTATAGAGTTCGTCTATGCAAAGATAGAAATTATCTGTTTGACAAGCCTTGATTTACCCCTTATCTTTGCAATACCCAAAAGAAAAATAGTATAAATATTTAAAACAATAGAATTATGAAAACTTTAGATTACTTGCATTTGAATGAAAAGAAAGTGGCTGGCGTAGCATCAGCATTGCACCAATTATTGGCCGACTTCCAGGTACATTACACCAATCTGCGCGGTATGCACTGGAACATCAAGGGACACGGCTTCTTTGTGCTGCACGAGAAGTTCGAGAGTATGTATGACGATACCGCCGAGAAGATTGACGAGATTGCAGAGCGCATCTTGATGCTGGGTGGCGTGCCCGAGAATAAGTTCAGTGAATACCTGAAGGTTGCCAACGTGAAGGAAGTGTCCGACATCTCTTGCGGCAGTGAGGCTGTGGACCATATCCTCGAGACTTACGGCTACCTGATTGGTGAAGAGAGAAAGGTAATTGAACTGGCAAATGAAGCTGGCGATGACGTGACGGCAGATTTGATGACCGGCTACTTGAAAGAGCAGGAGAAAATGGTTTGGATGCTCGTTGCATTCAGTACGAAAAGCTGCACGAAATAAAGGATAAAGAGTCGTGAAAAAGGATAGGGTGATAAAACGGTAGCGGATGCTGCCGGTTTTATCACCCTATTATCTTTCTATAGTTTATATCACTTCTTCTTCGGTGTCCGTCTTGCCCACCCTTCTTCACTGAAGTCGGGCTCTGCATCCTTAAAGTCATTGTTGCCCTGGAAGAACTGTTTCCAGTCATCCTTTTTGCCACGGGCTTTGGTGTAACCCCGCTCTTCGCGGCTGGGCTTGCCTTTCTTCTTGTCGTTTGCAGGACTTTCGGCCTTTTCGCTGCGTTTGCCGGTGGCATCGTTCCGTTTGCCGTCTTCCTTGTAACTGCGCTTCTTGCTGTCAAACTCTTTTTTTCCATGGCTTCCGGCTGTACCCGGACGTTTGCCCCTCGGAGCCTCCTTACCCTCGTCTCCGGCAACCTCTACGGATACTTTACGGCCGTTCCAGCTGGCGCGGTTCAGGGCCTTCACTACATTGGTGGCTTCCTTTTCCTCCACTTCGAAGAAGGAGAACTTCTGCATCAGGTCAATTCGTCCCAGCTCTACACGTCCACGTGTATTGTTGTTCAGCAGGCTGATTAATTCGTTGGGGAAGAAGTTGTCCATTTTACCCAGGTTGATGAACAAGCGGGTAAAGCCGGGTTCTGCTTTGCGGCTGCTTCTACGGTCGTTGCGGTCGCCCCTCTCGCCACTTCTTGCACCACGCTCACTACCGGTTGCTGTCTCTATCTCGTCACGGCCGCGATAGTAATCCAGGAAACGGTTGAATTCATGCGAAACCATGCGTTTAATCAGGTCCTCTTTGCTCAGCCAGTCCAGCTTGCGGTAGATGTCGGTCATAAAGTCGGCGATTTCCTCCTCGTTCACTTTCACCTTTTCAAGATCGTCTATCACTTTGAGCAGTTGCTTTTCGCATATCTGTTTGCCGGTGGGCATTTCGCCTGCAATGAATTTCTTGCCGATGATGCGCTCAATCTCGCGCATTTTGCCTTTCTCTCGCAGGTTGATGATGGCGATGGAAGTCCCGGTTTTGCCGGCACGTCCCGTACGGCCGCTGCGGTGGGTATAACTCTCGGTGTCATCGGGCAATCCGTAGTTGATGACGTGTGTCAGGTCGTCCACATCGAGGCCGCGTGCGGCAACGTCCGTGGCAACCAGCAGTTGTAGGTTGCGGATGCGGAACTTTTGCATCACGGTGTCACGCTGCGCTTGACTCAGTTCGCCGTGCAGCGAGTCGGCATTATAGCCTTCCTGCATCAACTTGTCAGCTATTTCCTGCGTTTCTTTGCGGGTACGGCAGAAGATGATGCCGTATATCTGCGGATAGTAGTCCACAATACGTTTCAGGGCAGCATACTTGTCTTTGGCATGTACACAGAAGGCTACGTGTTTCACGTTGCTGGTGCTTTCATTTTTGCGTCCGATGGTGATTTCCTTGGCATCGCGCAGGTACTTCTTGGAGATGCGTGCGATTTCCGGGCTCATGGTAGCGGAGAACAGCAAGGTGTTGCGCTCCTGCGGCACATCGGCGAGAATGGCGTTGATGCTGTCTGTGAATCCCATGTTCAGCATTTCGTCCGCTTCGTCCATAACCACGTTCTGTATGGTGGCGAGGGACACGGTTTTGCGTTCCATCAGGTCCAGCAGTCGTCCCGGTGTGGCTACGATGATGTGTACACCCCGTTTCAGGGCGCGTATCTGGCTTTCGATGGACGAGCCTCCATATACGGGCAACACTCGCAAGCCATCGGTATATTTAGAATAATCGTTCAAGTCGCCTGCTATCTGCAAACAAAGTTCGCGGGTGGGGCAGAGAATAAGTGATTGGGGAATTCGGTTGTTGACGTTAATCTTCTGTATGAGCGGCAGGCCGAACGCTGCGGTCTTTCCTGTTCCTGTTTGTGCCAGTGCTACTACATCATTGTTTTCTCCTAAAAGGTAGGGAATTACTTCCTCTTGTACCGGCATGGGCTGCTCGTAACCCATTTCTTCGATGGCGCGGCGTATCTCCGGCGACACACCGAGCTCTTCAAATGTCTTCATTAAATCTTCTGTATATCTTTATCTTTATATTTCGGGCGCAAAGATAGTGCTTTTCAATGGATAATTGATAATTGATGGTTGATAATTATGCAATTACATGATAAAATCGTTTTTTATTGGCTACTCATTATCCATTATCCATTGTCAATTATCCGTTAAAAGAATGTCTTGCAGTCTCTTTCTTTCTTCTTTTGTCAGACCGATGCCTCTTTGCAGGTAGGTGTCGGTATCTCCATACCTTCGTTCCATTTCTTCGATGGCGGCATTCAGGAAATCCTCGCGTGCCGAGAAGAGGGTGGTGATGGCCTCTTGCGAGCGTGCCGGAAGCTGGTAGGCGTATCGGGAGGCCGCCGGGATGTTGAAGTAGTCGTTGCTGAGGCGGTAGTCTTCCATGATGATGTCTTCGTCCACTCCAAGGGAGGCAAGCACAAGTGCCGATACGATGCCTGTGCGCCCTTTGCCCGACGAGCAATGGATAACGACGGGATAATTGTTCTTGTCCAGCAGAATATCGAAAATCCGGCGGTATTCTTTGGTGTAGTTGCTGATGAGCTCGCGGTTCATCTGCTCCACGATTCGGTAGACAGTGTCGCTCTTGATTTTCTGTTCCTGCACACCTTTCAGGATATACTCCATGTCGCCGGTAGGAATGGGGATATGGATCACTTTGAATGCCTGTTGCAAAGGGCTTTGTCTATTCGCTTCGACAGATGAACGCAGGTCGATGATAGTCCTTATGCCTATGTTCTTGAGCTCTTTGCGCGAACACGGTTTCAGTTTATCTATTTCGGCAGAGCGGTACAGCATGCCCCAATGCACTTTCTTTTGGGTGGGATAGGAGGAATAGCCTCCCAGGTCTCGGAAGTTCTGTATGCCGGGGATGTTGATGTTGCGGGTGGCAATCTTTACCCGGTATTTGTCAGCGAATACAAGTGTGTAGTAGTATCGTTGTGTAGGGTCGGTAGTGATGACAGTCATCTTCAGGTCGGAGATGTTGGCGACGGCAACGGGAACATCTTCGGGGATATGGTTGGGATTGGTCGAAGCATATACCTTCACATTTCCTTTGATGAGAGGGGCCATTTCCCATTTTACAATGCAGTTGCCCACGTTGTTTTCTTCGCATACAACGGAAATGTGAGGGGCAGTGCCGCTGCAGGAAGGGAGCAGCACTGCCAAAACAAGCAAGTTCAATAAGTTCTTATACATAATTCGTAACCTCTCTGATGTCGTTAATCACAAATATATGTAATTTACCCACAGAAGGTAACAGCAATGCCAAGCTTTTATATTTCTTTTTTGAACTTTAAAAAAACTGCTATAGATTCTTTCGTGCATAGGCAGGTTGGTTTACAATGTTACATCAGCGAACCGGGAGGTGGTAATGGGGGGAGTTTCCCTTGGGGCTTTTGTCTCCATGACAGCATGATGTAATTGAGTTGTTTTCCCACTTCTCCGGGTTTAAAGTGTATTTGTTCTTTCAGTTTTACTTCGATTTCCCTATATACATGCAGTGGTACTCTGGCGTATGGGCTAAAGGTCGTGAAATTGAAATTCACTTCCATTACTTTCCCCGTATCCGGACTGAGTAGCATGGTTATTGTGAACTCACGCTTTCCGAGTTCATCTGCCATGGCTTTGGTAAAAGCTTCGTCCACAATGAAGTCTGCTTGTTTACTCATGGAGCTATTGTATTCAATTACTTTTTTTTCATTCCAGCTACCGATGTATATTTTTCCTGTGGCTTTATATACAATATCTTTGTATGTCAACTTGTTCTCTTTGTTATAAAGAGTCACAAACTGGCTACCGTCATCTACGTCACATTGATACGTATAACCATCTACCTCGAAAGTGGTGGTTTTTTTATAAATGACTGTTCCTTCAAGCGATTCTTCTGTTCTGATAGGTTTATCCTGTGCTACACAAGGGTAGATGTATCCTATAAGCAGTGTAATAAGCAATAGTCTTTTCATTCGTCACAATTTTTAGTTGTTAATTTTGTATGTTGCTTACATTAGCGAACCGGGAGGAGGTAATGGGGGGAGTTTCCCTTGGGGCTTTTGCATCCATGCCAGCATAATGTAGTTGAGTTGTTTTCCTTCCTCTATGGGTTTAAAATGAATTTGTTCTTTCAGTTTTACTTCGATTTCCCTATATACATGTAGTGGCACTTTGGCGTATGGCTCAAAGGTGAAAAAATTGAAATTCACTTCCATTACTTCTCCCGTATTTGGACTGAGCAACATGGTTATCATAAGTTCCGTTTTCCCAATTTCATCTGCCATGGCTTTGGTGAATGCTTGGTCTACTATGAAATCTGCTTGCTGACTCATGAATCTGTCATATTCAATTACATTGCTACTCCAGCTGCCAATATATGTCTTCCCCGTGTCTTTATACACAATCTTTTCGTATGTCAGTTTGTTTTCTTTGTTATAAAGAGTCACAAACTGGCTACCGTCATCTACGTCGCATTGGTACGTATAACCATCTACCTCGAAAGTGGTGGTCTTTTTATAAATGACTGTTCCTTCAAGTGATTCTTCTGTTCTGATAGGTTTGTCCTGTGCTACACAAGGGTAGATGTATCCTATAAGCAGTGTAATAAGCAATAGTCTTTTCATTCGTCACAATTTTTAGTTGTTAATTTTATGTTGGGAAAAATATTGGTGATATCCGAATACTCTTTAAATGGATAATTGTCGTATCCTTCCTGACGGAAAGCATTAACGACATTATTAGATATATAGGTTTCAAAGATATCCAAGAATGAAGTTGTAACATGACCTTGCTGATTTACATATTTAGTCAATGAAGTTGTTGCTCTTAGGCGTTGGCTTTTTGCATATTTATCTTGTTTTTTGTCCGTCCACTCCACGCTCCTCCTCAAGAACAGGTATTGCGCATAGTGCGCTTCTATCTCTCTGTTCATCATAGAACTTTTGAACGATGATATAGGCTCTTGTGTGGTTTGGAAAACATGGAACATTTCATGCAGAAGGTTGTTTGCTTCCAATTCTTCCAATCCGATGTGCAAGGTATGCTCTTCCCAATTGTAGGAATACCCTTTGCCGAAATCGAATTCCAGATTGATTTTGTTGTTTTTGACTTTCTCTTTCAGTTGGCTGTATAGGTCTCCTCCCAAACAGTCTTCCATGATTCGGGCTGTCATGTTTTCGGTGATTACCCATAAAAGCGAGTCTTGGTCGGCTTCTTTCTTGAATATATTTCCTGCCGGAGTACCCGGTGAAGAGCCGGAACCTCCAGAACTTCCTCCTCCAATCCACACATCGCCACTTCCTCCTCCACCACTGTTCCAGTTGCTATTATTTATAAAGGCATCATCCACCCAATAGGAATGACTAACGCAGTTGGTATAGCTGTATTCCAGCTGGTCTTTAGGTCCGGTATATACATCCCAGCATTGGGTGACGGTTATTACCGAACGGGTCTGGGCATGAGGCTTGAATGTGAGTCCTTGCGCATTCTCTTCGCCAAATACTAGATAGCTTAACAAGTCGAATATGAACACTTGGTCGCTTTCTCTTATGAGTTCGTCATCACGCTTCAATGGAAAAAACTTCATCCATCCGTCTTTGATGTGCAACAGCCAGATGGCATCGATGCAGTGTGGCTTGTCAAGGCGGTAGAGGGGAACGAAGATACAGGTCTCTTCTCCAGTCAATTTATAGGTGAAGTTCCAGAGAGGAATGCCGTATTTCAACAGGAAAGAAGCGGTGAAATGCTTTTCTTCTTCCACTCTGCGTAGTGCGGAAATCACGGCTTTTAGGGTAGAGTCGGTGTAGGCAAAGAAGTTTTCCGGCTTGAATAACGCTTGCCGGGTCAACGGGACATCGTTTGCCGGGAATCGGGGTTGATAGAAGGATTCTTCTGTTTCGCAAGAGGCGAGTATTCCTAAAAGAATGCACAAGGCAAGGCAGATGTTTTGCCATTTCTGCTTAGGAGGGGTTGGAGAGTGCTGTCTGCTTCCTTTTGTATTCATAGCGCGAATGCTTAAGGTATAAAGGATAGACAAATAAAGCAAAAAAAAAGCAGAAATGAAAGGAAAAGCGGGAGAATTTTGTTAATCCGGAAGCTGTTCTACCACAGATTGCATGGATTTTCAGGCCATGTAATCTGTGGTGAACACCCTTTTGTAAGGGTGTCTATGGCTGGTATTTTCGTGCTTCTGCAAATTCCTTTGAAACGGAGTTGTTGAAACTCTTGCATACCTCGGCGGCAAACTCAATGCCGTATTGGATAACTTGGTCCCAAGTAGCCTCGTCCATGGTATCGAGGTCCTCGTAGCGTACATTATGTTTCAGCAGCCCGAAGATGATGCCTGCGTTGAAGTTGTCTCCTGCACCGATGGTGCTGACCGCCTCCAGTGGGGGGATGGAATATTCCTTGGAAATCGTGCCGGTGCGCAATGACACCTGCTCCGCGCCTGCCGTGCAGAGGAAGTTGCGGCAGTAGAATTTCACCTTGTCTTTGTATATCTTGTCGGCCTCCTGCAGGCCCCACATATAGAAGAAATCCTCTTGCGAGCCGCGTACAATGTTGGCGTATTCCAGATTCTCGATGATGGTGGGAGCCAGCTTGATGGCCTCCTCTTTATGGGACGAACGGAAATTGGGATCGTAGTAGATGATGGCATGCATGTCGTGTGCGCGTTCCAGCAGTTCCAATACCTTGTCGCGCAATACGGGGTTCAAGGCATAATAAGACCCTATTATAACGATGTCGTCCTCTTGAATTTGCGGATACTCTATATCTAACCGTTGTTTGGGATAATCTTTATAGAAGATGTATTCCGCATCGCTCCGGTCGTTAAGGAACGCGAGTGATACGGGTGATTTCCCGTCAGGGAAGACATTGACATGGTCTGTGGGGATATTGTTCTCGCGCATGAAGTTGAGGATAATATTGCCCACGTGGTCATTGCCCGTCTCGCTGATAAAGCAGATGGGGATGCCCGTACGCCCCAGCGAAACGATGCCGTTGAATACTGAACCGCCTGGAATGGCTGCTGTGGGCTGTTCGCCACGGAATATGATGTCCAGTATGGTTTCTCCGATACCTATTACTTTACGCATAGCGATCTTGATTTTTCTCCGAGGTAACCGCCGTGATGGCGCTTGGAGTAGTCTTCAATGGTGAATCCGGTTTCTTTCATGGTCTGTACCACCAGGATGTCGCCGATGACGGTCATGGCAGTGGTCGAAGTCGTGGGCGTCATGCCCAGTGCGCATACTTCTTGCGGCTTTCCGGTGCTAAGGCATACATCGGATTCGTGTGCCAGGGGGCTGTCGGGGTTTCCGGTGATGACGATAAACTTCAGTTCTGGGTTCAGGTTATGTGCCAGCTGTGTCAGCTCCACGATTTCGCGAGTTTTGCCCGAATTGGAGATAAGTAGCAACAAGTCGTTCTCCTGGAGGATGCCGAGGTCACCATGCTGTGCTTCGCTGGGGTGCAGGAAAACGGACGGAATACCGGTAGAGCAGAAGGTGGTAGCGATGTTCATGGCTATCTGTCCTGCCTTGCCCATGCCCGAAGTTACCAGTTTCCCTTTTTTGCGGTGCACTTGTTCTACGATGAGTTCTACAGCTCTTTCATAAGCGTCCGTCACTGGAATGTTCAGTACGGCTTGTGCCTCTTTCTGCAAAAGCTCTTGAATGGATGCAATCATACTTAATGTGCTAATTTGATTAATGTGCTTAAAATTATAGCAATTGCAAATATCTGCAATTTTCTATAAACGGCAATAAGTTTTATTGTATTTTTGTCGCCTCAAATAGTTTGAAACGTCAGAATGAAGAACTTAAAAGAAAATTTACTGCCAACTTTCAATCAATATACCCTGCCCAATGGCATGCGCATCATTCACGAACCCTCAGCCTCCAAAGTGGCTTATTGTGGTTTTGCCGTAGATGCGGGTACGCGCGACGAGCTTGAAAACGAGCAGGGTATGGCGCATTTTGTGGAGCACCTTATATTTAAAGGTACCGCCAAGCGCAAGGCATGGCACATTCTGAACCGCATGGAGAATGTGGGCGGTGACCTCAACGCTTACACCAACAAGGAAGAGACGGTGATTTACTCTGCTTTCCTGACCGAGCATTTCGGCCGTGCCTTCGAACTTCTGGTGGATATTGTATTCCACTCCACCTTTCCGCAACGCGAGATAGAGAAGGAGACAGAGGTGATTATCGACGAGATACAATCCTACGAAGACAACCCTTCCGAGCTAATCTTCGATGATTTTGAGGACTTGATATTCAGGGGGCATCCCCTGGGACGCAACATTCTTGGCAATCCCGAGCAGTTAAAGCAGTTTCGCAGTGAGGATGCTGCCGCATTCACTGCCCGCTTCTACCATCCCAACAATATGGTTTTCTTTGTTCTGGGTAATCTGAGTTTCAAGAAAGTTGTGCTTATGGCAAAAAAACTTCTGGCGGATATACCGGCAACACCGGTGCATTATGGTCGTACTCTGCCGCCCCTCTATGTACCCGAGCATCTTGTAGTGCATAAGGATACTCACCAGGCACATGTCATGATTGGCAGCCGGGGATATAATGCATACGATGACAAGCGCACCGCACTTTACCTGCTGAACAATGTCTTGGGTGGCCCGGGCATGAATAGCCGCTTGAACGTCTCTCTCCGTGAACGTCGTGGGCTGGTCTATAACGTAGAATCCAACTTGACTTCCTATACCGATACGGGAACTTTCTGCATCTACTTCGGTTGCGACCCTGCAGATTTGGACTACTGCACCCGTCTGGTATATAAGGAATTGAAACGCTTGCGTGATGTCCGGATGACTTCCTCGCAGCTTGCGGCCGCCAAGAAGCAGCTTATCGGGCAAATCGGTGTAGCTTCGGATAATAATGAGAACAATGCGCTGGGTATGGGAAAGACTTTCCTGCATTATAATAAATGCGAAACTTCCGAAGCCGTGTTCCATCGCATTGAACAGCTCACTTCGGAAGCTCTGTTAGAGGTGGCGAACGAGATGTTTGCCGAGGACTATCTTTCGACGCTCATTTATCGCTGACCGCTTTTTTTATTTGAAAACCTGCAACATAGGACGTCCTATCCATACTTGTGGCTGTTTCAGCCCGAAGATGTGGGCAATGGTGGAGGCAACGTCATACTGCATCATGCTTTCGTGGAATTCGCCTTCTTTCTTAATGTTCTTTCCGGAGATGATGAAGGGAGTCTGCATTTCCTGCATGGTCTTGCCGCCATGTCCTTTTTCAATGCCTCCGTGGTCGGCAGTAACGATGAAGATGGTTTCTTTCAGCATGCCTGCCTCTGTAACGGCCTGGATGATGCGGCTCACATAACCGTCGAGTTCTTTCAGTTTGGCGTAATATTCAGGAGTATTGTGTCCGGCTTGATGGCCTACATGGTCGGGGTTGTCAAAGCAAATGGCAAGAAGGGTCGGTTGTTTCTCCTTGATATACTTTTCTGCCATACCGCATAAGGCTTCGGGATGTTTGTTGTAGTCGGGCGCTTGCGCATAGTGGCTTAAGGCAAGAGTGTCTACAAGGTATTTGATACCGTCCCATTCATACAGGCAGCCTATTTCCGCTTCCGGCCGGGCATCACGTAGCAGCTGGAAGATGGTAGGAAATATGCCGTGCTGGTTCAGTACGCGTGACGGAAGCTCGGGAGTCTTGGAGCCCCATTGCGTATATCCGTGCAATTCAGGACCTGCCCCCATAAACATGCTTGCCCAGTTGACGGCGCTGGAGGAGGGAAGTACAGTCCGTTTTTCTAATGTATAAGAACCGTCTGCCATCAGTTGCTTGATGTGGGGGATGTCTGCTTTGGGAACACTGTAGCTACCCCAGCCGTCAAGACCGATGAAAACTACGTGTTTTGCTTTTCCCTTGGCATTGCAGGGAACTGAAAAGAGGCATGCCACTGCTAGGGCGATGAATAATGTAAAAGTCAGTTTCTTCATGTTTTCTTTAGTTCTTATTGTTAACATGAAACAAAGTTACGGGAAACGTACCTAGTTTTAGTACGATATCGTACATAATCCAGCCGATTTTATATCGTTTCGTTCTTTTCCAACCGTTGCATGCTGAATTCACAGCCGCAATACTGCTGGTTGTAGAAGTCATACTCTTTCAGCAGTTGGTTGCGCCGGTCCTGAAGTCCGCCTTTCCGCCAGTTCTGTTCCCAGAAGAGGGTGCCCGGGTAGAGCGCGGCGGCACGGCGTCCGGCTTCATTGATTTGTTCCAGGCTTTTCCAGCGCGAAGAGGCGAGGGTAGTGGTGAATACGGAGAAACCGTGTTCGGAGGCGTAGCGGGCTGTCTCTGTCAGGCGCAGGGTGAAGCACTTCAGGCAACGGCTGCCGCGTTCCGGTTCGTGCTCCAGGCCTTGCATGGTGTGCAGCCAGTGTGCATAATCGTAGTCTGCATCGATGAAATCGATGTTTTTGGAGGTTACGAAACGGATAGCCTCGTTTTTCCTTATCTCATATTCCGCCTGCGGATAGATGTTGGGATTGCAGTAGAATACGGTGGGGCGTATGCCGTTCTCCAGCATGCACTCGATGATGGCAGAGGAGCAAGGTGCGCAGCACGAATGCAGCAGCACCTTGCGGTCACCGTTGGGTGTTTGGACTTTCAACATTATACTTTCAGTTTAATCTTGCCTTTCACCAGCAGGCCGGTCAGCCCCACAATGACAAGCGAGAAGACGAGGGACTTGAGCAGCCCCGGTACACCGCTTCCCAATGCTTCGGGATAGTGCAGATGCAGCAGTTGCTGGACAGCATACCAGATGTAAGGGATAATATAGCAGGTCAGCGTTGCCGTGCCTGCGGGTTTGATAATATCGAACCAGTTGGTCTTGCCTTTCACGTCCGTCAGCCAGTAGAAGAAGCCGAACAAGGGGAAGAACATGGCGAGGCAGTAGAACAGCCATGTCGGTGTGGCTTGTATTTTGGATATAATCCAGAACGGGTGTGAGACGAGGGCAAGGACAAGCATTCCTATGCCGAGGGCACAGAGCATGCCGATGAACCGTCCCGGCCGTTCCCGGTCGGCATAGCGCTGCATGAGCAGGGAGGTCAGTACGCCGGACATACCAAGGGCATGCAGCGTCCAGTCGCTCGGGATAAAGGGAAGCAGGACAATCCGGCTGCCGTACTCTCCCGGTATCAAGTCGGAATGGCTGACTACGGCAAGCAATACGACCACGAACCAGGCAATGGCATTCTTCCGCAGGTTCTCCCGAGTGAATAGATAGATGCCTGCACATACCGCATACGTCCAGCCGATAAGTCCGAGGATGCCCCACCAGCTTATCTGGAACGGTTTCCCGTTCATGTCCTTGTAGATGACGAGGAAGGCAAGCAGAAGCACGCCTGCTGTTTTCATTGCGGTGAAAAGGACCTTTTTCGTTCCTACCGCTTTGGGATATACCCCCCAGGTGAGGAAGAAACCGATGACCATCAGGATGGAGAACCATGGGTGCGAGAGGCCGCCTTCGATGCCTCCGCTGTTCAGTGAAAACAGTCCCATGGCAATCAGTGCCACTGTCCGCCAGAAGATATGGGCCACGACTTGCAGGGTGTTGTCTCCCTTTTTGTACCGGTTTTGTATGGCAAAGGATACGGACATGCCCATGCAGAAAAGGAAAGCAGGGAAGATGGTGTCGGAGAATCCCATCATGTCTTCGTCCATCCTGGCATGCATCAGCCAGTGGGGCACGTTTTTCAGTCCGGGAATGTCGTTGACAAAGAGCATGAGGAACATGGTGAGTGCGCGGAATACGTCTACCGCGGCAATCCGTTGGAGTGTTAAGCTTTTCATGATAGATAATTTGTTTGGGGGTTTTGAACGCAAATATAGGAAACTATTCTTTCCGATACTACTGCTTTGCAGGATTTCTTGCTATATTTGCATGAACTTTATGGTCATGGAAAGGAGATTGTTCATTTTTTGTTTTCTTGCCGTCGTGGTATGGCAAAGTGTGGCTTTGGCTGCCGGCACGTCGTCTTTCACTGCACTGACGGCTTCTTTGGATGAGGCTATCGAGGCGCATCGGCACTATGTCGCCGTGCGTGAAGGGCGCATTGCCCGGCTGAAGCGCCAATTGCTGGATGCCGACACCGCCAATCTCTCTTTTTTTCGATGGAATGGGGAAATTTATAAGGAGTACAAGGCATATATCTGCGACTCTGCCATCCATTATCTTCGTGTCAATCTGGATTGGGCAGAACGCTATGGCCAACGGAATGCAGCACTCGAAACAAGGCTGGAGCTTGCCCACCTGATGGCTTCGGCAGGCATGTACGAGGAAGCCGCCGAACTCTTGAGGCAGACGGACAAAGCCTCCCTTCCCACCCATCTGATGCCGGATTATTACAATGCCTGTCATAAACTTTACACAGAACTGAGTTTCTATACGCTGGACGATTCTTTCAAGAAGCATTATCAGGCTTTGGCTACCCATTATGACGATTCTTTGATGCAGGTACTTCTGCCTTCATCCCCCCTCTATCTGGAACGAAGAGAGACGCGGGAGGCCGCTGCAGGCCATCCGGACGAAGCCTTGAGCATCAATGATACGCGTCTGGCACATGCCAAGCCCAATACTCCCGAATATGCGCTGGTGACCTATCAGCGCTCATTGCTCTACCGCCGGCTCGGGAACCGGGAGGAGGAGAAGCGCTATCTGGCTTTGTCTGCACTGACCGATATTCGCCTGAGCATCACAGACCATGCCTCACTCTGGAACCTGGCGGAACTTCTTTATGAGGAAGGGGATATGGAGCATGCCTACCGTTACATCCGTTTCTCGTGGGACGAAACCAACCGATACAACGCCCGTAGCCGCAGCCTCCAGACTGCCGGCATCCTTTCACTGATAGACCTCACTTATCAGGCCATGCGTGAGAAGCAGAATGACCGGCTCCGGCTGTACCTCTGGCTCATCAGCGCTTTGATTGTGCTGCTGGTGGTGGCAGTGGGCTTTATCTACCGGCAGATGCAGCGGCTCTCTGCCGCACGGAACAAGCTGGAGCATGCCAACGAGCAACTGCAACTCTCAAACAACATCAAGGAGGAGTATGTGGGCCGTTTCATGAACCTCTGCTCCGTTTATATCAACCGGCTGGATACCTACCGGCGGATGGTCAACAAGAAAATCTCTGCCGGGCAGATGGAAGAGCTGCTGAAGATGGTGCGTTCCCGCGAGGTGCTGGACACCGGACTGAAGGAACTCTATGATAACTTTGATACTGCCTTCTTGCACCTTTTCCCCGATTTTGTCGATAAATTCAATGACTTGCTACAGCCCGAAGAACGCATCGTGCTCCGTAAAGGCGAGTTGCTGAATACGGAACTCCGCATTTTCGCCTTGATTCGTCTGGGCATCGACGACAGTTCGCAGATTGCAGAATTCCTCCGTTATTCCGTAAACACCATCTATAATTACCGTGCCAAAGTGAAGAACAAGGCCCGCATTTCGCGCGAGGACTTTGAAATACGGCTGATGCAGATACGCTGACAATACGTCAAACCGGCTTTTTGAATCCACTTTCTGCCTTTCTCTTCTTTTGCTTATATTTCTGATTATTAGTTGTTTGTTTGTTCATGCTTCTTCACTCCTTCCACCTATTCCCGATTCGCCGGTACGAGGTGTTCTTATCTTTCCTAACTTTGGGGAAGCAAAAGCGAATATCGCAACTGATACTATAACCAAAATTATTGCCATGAAACATTTATTAGCGACAAGCATTTCCATCGCCTTGCTGTCTTTGGGCCTTGCGGGATGCGGTGAGAAACAAGCGACAAAAGAAGTAACTTCGGATGCATTCGTAACCATTCAGGGTCAGGACTTGATAAAGCCCGACGGTACCAAACTCTTCATCATGGGTACCAACCTGGGCAACTGGCTGAATCCGGAAGGATACATGTTCAAGTTCAACAAGACCAATTCCGGCCGTTTCATCAATGAGATGTTCTGCCAGTTGGTGGGACCGGACTTTACGGCCGACTTCTGGAAAGCATTCAAGGACAATTATGTAACGCGCGAGGACATCCGCTTCATCAAGGAGCAGGGTGCCAACACCATCCGCCTGCCTTTCCATTACAAACTGTTTACAGACGAGGACTATATGGGGCTGACTGCCGACCAAGACGGCTTTGCCCGCGTGGACAGCCTGGTAGAGTGGTGCCGCGAATCGGACTTGTACCTCATCCTCGACATGCACGACGCTCCCGGCGGACAGACGGGCGACAATATCGACGACAGCTACGGCTATCCCTGGCTGTTCGACAGCGAAGTCAGCCAGCAACTCTACTGTGACATCTGGCGTCGGATAGCCGACCGCTACAAGAACGAACCAGTCATCCTCGGTTACGAACTCTTCAACGAGCCCATTGCCCCTTACTTCGAGAACATGGAGGAACTCAACGGCAAGCTGGAAGATGTATATAAGAAAGGTGTAGCCGCCATCCGCGAGGTGGACAGCAACCACATCATCCTGCTGGGCGGTGCGCAATGGAACGGTAATTTCAAGCCTTTCAAGGACTCCAAGTTCGACGACAAGATAATGTACACTTGCCACCGTTACGGAGGCGAACCTACCCAAGCTGCCATCCAGACGATTATCAACTTCCGCGACAGTGTGAACCTGCCCATGTACATGGGTGAGATAGGCCACAATACGGACGAATGGCAGGCCGCTTTCTGCCAGACGATGCGCGAGAACAACATCGGCTATACCTTCTGGCCCTACAAGAAGATGGACGGTTCTTCTTTCGTCGGCATCACTCCGCCGGAGAACTGGGCAAACATCGTGTATTTCTCCGAAGCACCGCGTGCCACGTACAAGGAAATCCGTGAGGCACGTCCCGCGCAGGCCATGTCCCGCAAGGCGATGATGGACTTTATCGAGGCATGCAAACTGAAGAATTGTGTGGTTCAGGAGGGTTATATCCGGTCATTGGGAATGAAGTAGCGGGTGCTGCCTCGCTGCAAACAGTACGTATCAAGTCCCAGAGGATGAGATGCCGGGACTTAGCATGAAAGAGGTAGGGACTGAGCTGTACACACCATAGGACTGAGTATCCAAAACATCCGGATGTTTTAGGGTAAAACATGGGGATGTATTGGGATAAAACATCCGGGTGTTTTGGGGTAAAACATGGGGATGTTTTGGACAACAACATCCGGATGTTATGGGTACTCACTATACGGGTGTAAGGACTTCAGTTCCTATGTAGGTAGGGCTAAGTCATATTCCCTTGTATGTTGGGGATTATCAATGGTACGGACTGATTATGATTGCTTACTTATATAACAACTTAATTATACAACAATGAAAAAAGTATTATTCGGTTTGGTTCTGGCCGCTGTCGCGCTGCCTCTTTCGGCCCAGCAGAAGCCCGTCTATCTGGACGCAAGCAAACCTATTGAAGAAAGAGTGGAAGACGCCTTGAGCCGTCTGACCCTGGAAGAGAAAGTGAAGTTGACTCATGCGCAAAGCAAGTTCAGCAGTGCGGGTGTGCCCCGTCTGGGCATTCCCGATGTATGGACGGACGACGGCCCCCACGGCATACGTCCCGATGTGTTGTGGGACGAGTGGGAACAAGCCGGATGCACCAACGACTCCTGCGTGGCTTTCCCTGCCCTGACCTGTCTGGCGGCAACCTGGAACCCCGAAATGTCTCTCCTTTACGGACAGAGCATCGGTGAAGAGGCGCGCTACCGCAACAAGTCCGTCCTGCTGGGCCCCGGTGTCAATATCTACCGCACACCGCTCAACGGACGCAACTTCGAGTATATGGGTGAGGACCCTTATCTGGCCGGAAAGATGGTGTCGCCCTATATCCGGGGCGTGCAGCAGAACGGCGTGGCTGCCTGCGTGAAACACTTCGCCTTGAACAACCACGAAGTGAACCGCCACACCACCAACGTCATCGTGGACGACCGTGCTCTTTATGAAATCTATCTGCCTGCTTTCAAGATGGCCGTGCAGGAAGGCGGAGCGTGGAGCATCATGGGTGCCTACAACCTATACAAAGGCCAACATCTTTGTCACAACCAATACACATTGAACGATATATTGAAGGGCGAATGGGGATTCGACGGCGTAGTCATTTCCGACTGGGGCGGCACGCACGATACCCGGCAAGCCATCACCAACGGGCTGGATATGGAATTCGGCAGTTGGACCAACGGGCTCTCGAACGGTGCCAGCAACGCATACGATAACTATTATCTGGCAAATCCCTATCTGAACCTCATCCGCGAAGGTAAGGTAGGTACCACGGAACTGGACGACAAGGTACGCCGCATTCTGCGCCTTATCTTCCGTACGGTGATGAACCCCGATCGTCCGTGGGGAAGCATGCTCTCTCCGGAACATTACGAGGCTGCCCGCCGCATCGGTGAGGAGGGCATCGTACTGTTGCAGAACAAGGGCAATGTGCTCCCGATAGACCTGAACCGGGCTAAAAAGATTCTTGTAGTGGGCGAGAATGCCATCAAGATGATGACCGTAGGCGGTGGTAGTTCTTCCCTGAAGGTACAGCGCGAACTCTCTCCGTTGGACGGCATCAAGCAGCGTGTGGCCGGCAAGGCCGAGGTGGTCTATGCCCGTGGCTACGTGGGCGATGCAAGCGGTGAATACAACGGGGTGGTGACCGGACAGAATCTGAAGGATGACCGTACTCCCGAAGAGCTGATAGCTGAAGCCGTGAAAGAGGCCCGGGATGCCGATTATGTCATCTTCATCGGCGGCTTGAACAAGAGCAACGGCCAGGACTGCGAGGACTCCGACCGTAAGGGTCTGGGCTTGTCCTACGGTCAGGATGCCGTTATCTCCGCACTGGCCGAGGCGAACAAGAATCTGATTGTCGTCAACATCTCCGGCAACGCCATTGCCATGCCGTGGGTGAACGAGGTGCCTGCCATCGTGCAGGACTGGTATCTGGGTTCCGAAGCCGGCAGTTCCCTTGCCGCCATCCTCATGGGTGATGTCAATCCCAGCGGCAAGCTTCCGTTCACCTTCCCCGTGAAGCTGGAGGACTGCCCGGCCCACAGCTTGGGCGAATATACCGGCAAACGGAGCAAGGACATCATCGACATCAAGTATAATGAAAGCATCTTCGTGGGCTACCGTTGGGCCGATAAGCAGAAGAAGGTGAAACCGTTGTTCCCCTTCGGCCACGGTTTGAGCTATACCACTTTCGAATATGGCAAGCCGACGGCCGACAGCAAGACCATGCAGGCCGACGGTACGCTGACCGTGAAGGTTTCTGTAAAGAATACCGGAGCGCGCGAAGGGCAGGAAGTTGTCCAACTGTACATCAGTGACAAGAAGTCCTCTCTGCCTCGTCCCGTCAAGGAACTGAAAGGTTTCCAAAAGGTGAAACTGGCTCCGGGCGAAACAAAGGAAGTCACATTTACCATTGATAAGGAGGCTCTTAGCTTCTTCGATGACACCCAGCACGCTTGGGTGGCCGAGCCGGGCAAGTTCGAGGCTGTCATAGCAGCTTCGGCAGCCGATGTGAAGGGAACGGTTCCTTTTGAATTGAAATGATGTAGGAAAATAAAGTTTCCTTTTAGGTTATTATCAAAGATAGTGTAGATGGAGGGTGTGGCCGTGAGGTTGCACCCTTTCTTTGTACTCTTTACAAGCCAATATGTTTTCTTATATTTCTGAGTTTCTTCGGGTTGGCTAAGGAAGATGCAGATATGCTGGATGTTAGAGTTAAAGCAGTGATGTTTTGTAGTAATGGGTGAGTTTTTACCGCCGTGTTTGGGCAGATTTTCATCTTTTATATTTATTTTTACAGAAATGATCGGGACAATGGTTCTTGTCCTGATGGGATGTGGTAGTGCTGTCTTTGCCGGAAGTGCGGCGGGGGCGGTTAGTGCAGGTGTCGGAACGCTGGGAGTGGCTTTTGCTTTCGGCTTGTCCGTTGTGGCGATGGCATACGCTATCGGAGGAATCTCGGGCTGTCATATTAATCCTGCCATTACCCTGGGCGTTCTGTTGTCCGGCAGGATGAGCGGGAAAGATGCAGCCATGTATATGGTGTTTCAGGTTATCGGGGCGGTTATCGGTTCTGCCATTCTTTATGCATTGGTGTCTACGGGCGCTCATGGTGGTCCTACGGCTACCGGTTCCAATGGGTTTGCTGACGGAATGATGTTGCAGGCATTCATTGCAGAGGCTGTGTTCACGTTTATCTTTGTGCTGGTTGTGTTAGGTTCTACTGATTCCGAGAAGGGGGCGGGTAATCTTGCAGGATTGGCCATTGGTCTTACGTTGGTATTAGTGCACATTGTTTGTATTCCTGTTACGGGAACTTCTGTCAATCCTGCCCGTAGCATCGGTCCGGCACTGTTCCAGGGTGGCGAGGCTCTCTCTCAGTTGTGGCTGTTCATTGTAGCTCCGTTTGTGGGTGCTGCGCTGAGTGCCGTTGTATGGAAAGTGCTTGCTGCAAAAGAAGGTAAATAAATGTCGGCAGACAGTGCCTTAAGAAGAGGCGGCTGATGGCAGAAAACTTATAAAGGGAAGCCCTCCGTCCGAAACTTTGAAGTTTCGGACGGAGGGCTTCCTGTTCTTTCCTTATGCTTGCTATATCTTGTGCCTTATTCGTACAGCGATTTGGCTATACCCATTTCCAGTCCACGAAGCTCTGCCAGTCCGCGCAGACGGCCGATACAGGAATAGCCGGGATTGGTTTTCTTCTTCAAGTCGTCTACCATCTGGTGTCCGTGGTCGGGTCGCATCGGGATAGAGACACCACGGCGTTGTTGCAGTTCAAGGAAGGCTTTCATCACGTGATACATGTCCACGTCTCCTTCCAGGTGGTTGGCTTCGTAGAAATTGCCTTCGGCGTCGCGTTGTGTACTGCGCAGATGGACAAAGTTGATGCGGTCGGCAAATTGCTGCATGATGGCTGCACAATCGTTGGCGCTGCTTACACCGAGCGAACCGGTGCAGAGGCAAAGACCGTTGCTCTTGTTGGGAACAGCGTCAATCAGTGCCTGGAAATCGGCAGCACAGCTCATGATGCGTGGCAGGCCGAGGATGGAGCACGGTGGGTCGTCCGGATGGATAACGAGCATGACACCTGCTTCGTCGGCTACCGGAGTGATTTCTTGCAGGAAATAGATCAGGTTGGCACGCAGGCGTTCCGGAGTGATGCCCTTGTAGCGGTCCAGTTCCTGTTGGAACTGTTCCAGGGTGAAGCTTTCTTCTGAGCCGGGAAGTCCGGCAATCATGTTGCGTACAAGCAGTTGTTTGTCTGCCTCTGTCATCTGTTCGAAGCGGGCACGGGCTTTGGCCTTTTCTTCATCGGTGTATTCGCCTTCTGCACCGGGACGACGTAGCAGGAAGAGGTCGAAGGCGATGAAAGAGGCACGTTCAAAGCGGAGGGCACGACTGCCGTCGGGTAGTTCGTAGGCGAGGTCGGTACGTGTCCAGTCCAGTACGGGCATAAAGTTGTAGGTGACAATGTGAATGCCGCATTTGCCCAGGTTACGCAAGCTCTCTTTATAGTTGTCGATATACTTCCGGAAGTCTCCGGTTTGGGTCTTGATATGTTCGTGTACGGGTACACTTTCTACTACAGACCAGCGCAGACCGACGGCTTCAATCATTTCTTTCCGTTTCTTGATTTCCTCTACTGTCCATATTTCCCCGTTTGGAATATGATGCAAGGCGTTTACAATGCCGGTAGCCCCGGCTTGTTTGATGTCCCAAAGGCTTACCGGGTCGTTGGGACCGTACCAGCGCCAGGTTTGTTCACAAAGAATCATGTTATTTATTGTTTGATGATTTGCAATTTACTATTTACATGGCGAATGCGTTGAACCCTCCGTCCACTACAGCCACCGTACCGGTGACAAAGCTGGAAGCATCGCTGATGAGGTATTGGATGGTTCCGCAAAGCTCTTCTGCACGGCCCATACGTCCGAAGGGAGTTTGGCGAATCACATCTTGCCCACGTTCCGTGTAGCTTCCATCCGGGTTCGTCAGCAGGGCACGGTTCTGCTCTGTGAGGAAAAATCCGGGTGCGATGGCATTTACACGAATACCTTCACCAAACTTCTTGGCAACTTCCGTAGCCATGAAGGCTGTGAAATTGGAGATACCGGCTTTTGCGGCAGCATATCCGGCTACACGCGTCATGGGGCGGAAAGCAGCCATGCTGGAGAAGTTGACAATAGCGCCTGTCTTCTGTTCCACCATCGGTTTGAGGAAGACTTGTGTAGGCAGTACGGTACCCGTCAGGTTTAATTCAAGCACCCGTTGGAACTCTTCTATCTTCAAATCGAAGAAAGTGCCCGTGGGCGCGATGGTGGCACCCGGCATATTTCCGCCGGCTGCATTCAGCAGGGCATCTATGCGGCCATAGGCTTTCAGTATATCTGCCAGGTTCTGTTCCAGTATCTCCCGGTTCATCACGTCTGTAGTAAGGAACAAGGCCTCTCCGCCATTTGTCTTTATTTCGTTGACGATGGCGTTTCCTACCTCTGCTTTGCGACCTAAGATTACTACTTTCGCTCCTTCTTCCGCCAGATGAAGAGCGATAGCCTTTCCTAATACTCCTGTTCCGCCGGTTATTACTACTACTTTGTCTTTGATGTTGAATAAGTTCTTCATAATGTTATGTATTAGTTTATAAAATGAATCTTTTTCGCAAAGTTAGGGATTAAATCATTTTCAGTGCTTAAATAGAGTGCTAAAATACTTATCTTACTGGCCGGAAACGGAAATTAGTGCGGTTTTTAAGATTCGTTTGCTATCAGATGCACTCACCACGACGGGTGCGTGCTGCTTGTTTACGCGGATACTTGCCCGCCCGTTAGCAGCTTGTATGCGGAGTGAGCCTTGCGCGGTGCCTTGGTTGCGGAGCAACGCTTCACTGTCCGTGCAGCCGAATTCTATGAACTGGCAGGCATCCAGGCAGCGTATGCCGTTTTCGTCTATCAGTTCAGCCTGCACAAGTATGGTTTCCGCATCCTGGGCGGTCTGCGTCAGAAGTATTCTTGACGGTTTGCCCCAGGTTCGGGTTTGATACTCCTGCTGAATTTCATCGTCGAGGCGCAGCTTGCCGTCATAGCCCGTGGCGGTAATCTTGTTGTTTCCTTCTCGTAATGGCACATTCCAGCGCAGCCCTGCTGCCGGAAAGTCCTGGCTGTTGCGCTTCTTCCGTCCTTGCGACACACCGTTGACAAACAGCTCCACTTCGGGGCAGTTGGAATAGACCAGAATTTCCTTGGGCTCGCCCGGCTTACCCCAGCGCACCGGCCAGGAGTGTCCATAGATGTGCAGCATCGGTTTGCTGCTCCAATAGGATTGAAAGACGTAATAGCTCTCTTTCGGGGTGCCGTCGCGTTGCACCACCCCCTTCTGATTGACGTAAGGGATGGGATTGTCCGGGCGCAGCGGAGTGGAAAAGTCCTTGAAAGTCCAGAAGAGGCTTCCCGTAAGCCGGGGCATGGTCTCTTGTTCTTTCAGGTGCCAGTCGAAGAGGCGGATGATATAACTTTCGCTCCAGTCGCCGTTGCGGTCTGCGGCTTCGATGTCGAAGTTATCTATTCCTTTTCCGCCCGTCTCCTTGTTCACTTCCATATGGCGCCCGGCATGGCTGTCGCCTCCCCATTCGGCATGGAGGAAACGGGTGGTGGCGTTTATTCCGGCCGTCTCCATCTCGCGGTAGTTGCGGAAGCGGCGGCCATACCAGCCCGCCCAGATGGTGGGGGAGTAAACGTCCACAATGTCTTTGCAGAACTCGCAGCGGCGAATGGCTGTGGAGCGCGTCGGGTCGAGGCGATGGGCAAGGTCGTGCAGCTCGCCCATAAAGGCGCGTATGCTGTCTTTTTCGAACGTTTGGAAATCGCCCGGCCAGTCGTTCTCATTGCCCAGCCCCCACAGGATGACGGAAGGATGGTTGCGATGTTGCTCAATCATATTGGTGAGCATCCGGCGCGCCTGGTTCTTGTAGCTCTCTCCGCCCAGACCGCCGCGGCACCAGGGTATTTCTTCCCAGACGAGAAGTCCCAGCTCGTCGCAGAGCCGCAGAATGATGCCGGACTGCTGATAGTGCCCCAGGCGGATAAAGTTGGCACCCATCTCTTTTATTTGTTGCATTTCGGTGCGCATCATCTCTTCGGTCAAGGCAGCGCCTACTCCGGCATGGTCTTCATGGCGGTGGGTGCCGCGCAGCAGCAGCCGTTCGCCGTTCAGGTAGAAAGGCCCTTTCTCTTCGAAGCGGAAATGGCGGAAGCCGAAGTGCTGGGTGGTGCGCAGGGTATCTCCGTTGTCGATAAGTTCTGCCACGCAGGTGTAGAGAGCGGGAGAGTGGGGGCTCCACAGCTGCGGGCGTTTCAGGGAGATCTGGTACGAGGATATTTCCGTAAGCTCGGATGATATGGAATTAACCTCCTTGCCTTCGGGTGAGAAGACGCGGAGAGAGAACTCTTTTGCCTTCTTCTCCTTGCCGGATAGTCCGCCGAAAGCAATGTCTATCGAGATACTGCCTTGCTTCCCTTTCTCATCGGTTGTTGCTTCTATCCGTATCTGCTCAAAATGGACGGCAGGCGTATAGACGAGGTTGACATATCGGTAGAGTCCGCCGTAGAGGTTGAAGTCGGACATATCGGAAGGAATAAGCTCCGTGTCGCGGCTGTTGTCGCAGCGAATGGCAATAGGAATCTTTCCGCCGAAACGCTCCCGGCAGAGCGGCGTGCGATGGAATGCTTCCACGGCTTCGGTGATGTCTGCCTTCCACTCGTCGTAACCACCCACGTGCGAAGCGATTCGGGTGGTATAGACATATACCTCTGTCTTCTGTCCCGCGCCTTCAAACTCCAGGCAGGTACGTCCGTTGGTATAGGGATTCTCTATGTTGAGCATGGTGCGATACCAGCCGGGGCCTTGATAATAGTTCACATCAGGGTCAACGGCGTCTTCCGCATTGAAGCAGTGGGGCAGGGTGACTTTCTGCCAGAGGGGAACGGTTTCGGGCTTTCCTGCTCCGGTGATAGGGCGCATCACTTCCCAAATGCTTCCCATATCCTGGCGGATAAACTCCCAATGCTCCGTAAGACGTTGCTTGCGGTCGGTAGGAATCAGTGCGTGTGCCTGCAACAACAGGCTGCTGAACAATAGACTAAGTAGGATTCGGGGTGCTTTCATGGTATGTTATAAAAATGATACATATATACGTCCTGCGGGGTATATATATAAAAGTTGTTAGGTATTAAGGACAAAGTTCTGAGGTATAGGGAGAAAAGTTCTTTTCTCTTAAGACAATTCTCTGTTCGCAGCTTGCGGATAAACATTCGCAGTGCGCGGATAAGCGTTCGCAAGCCCCGGATACATATCCGCAGCTTGCGAATAAACTTTATTTCATGTCCAGCGCCTCTTTCCTTGCCAACGCTTCCAGATAGAAGTAATCGGCATAGTTCAGCGGCACATCTATTTCGCTTCCTCCCGGATGATGTCCCGTGGAATGCAGCAGCAGGAAGCCGTAGTGAGTGCCCGGTTCTGCCCGGTAATGCTTGTTGAGGCTATCGACAATCTTGTCGGCAACGGCGCGATACTGTTTACCCTTCTCCGGAGCTACGTAGGTGCAGAGTTCATATAAACCCGAAGCGATGAGTGCGGCGGCAGAAGCATCGCGTGGTACGTCGGGGTTGATGTTATCGGGGGTGCAGTCCTTAATGACATCCATCTTCATATCCCAGTAGGGCACGCCGTCTGCCGGCATGTTGGGCAGGTTGAGGAAGAAGTCGGCAATGCCTTCCGATTGTTTCAGATAGGCGGGGTCTTTGGTGAAGCGGTAACACATGGCAAAGCCGTACATCCCCCAGGCTTGTCCGCGGCTCCAGAAGGAGTCGTCCGAGTTTCCCTGGTGTGTACACTTCAGGCGGACTTCACCTGTTTCCGGATGGTAGTCCACTACGTGATAAGAGGAGTAGTCCGGACGGAAATGATTCTTCAGTGTAGTGTTGGCATGGTTCACGGCGACATTCCAGTAAATGGAATCGCCCGTCAACTGCGTGGCGCGGAACAGCATTTCTAGGTTCATCATATTGTCGATGATGACCGGATATTTCCATCGGTCGCGATTGTGGTCCCATGAGCGGATGCTTTTCACCTTCGGGCTGTAGCGGGTAATCAAAGTCTTGGCACTTTGCAGCACCACATCCTTGTAAGAGCGTTCACCCGTCAGTTCATACGCCTTTCCAAAGCTGTCGTACATCATAAAGCCGAGGTCGTGCGTGCCCTTGTGCCACTTGGCTTCTTCAATAGGCCAGGTCCACGAGATGGCAGCCCGGCGCCAGTAATCATCATGCGTATAGGCATATACCTGCCACAACGAGCCGGGGAAGAAACCCGAGCACCAATCGTGGGGATGTATCATAGCCAGCGAACCGTCTTTATGGATGCTGCGCGGCATGACGCGACGCCGGGCAGCATTCTTCTCCTCTTTCTTTGCTTTGTCGGCGCACTGCATGGCAAATTCCAGTTGTTTGCAGGCAAAGGCATAGGCGTTATCCACTTCGGAGGGTTGCACATAGAGCAAGTTGAAGCGGTCTTTCCACTGAATGACTCTGTGGGCTTTGGATAGTCTCAGATAGTCTTTGCGTGCAGGGTTGAGCAAGCCGGCACGGTATAGGTCTTTACAGAATTCCTGTTGTTTGTAGTCCCATTCGCTAATCTGTTGGTAAGGCCATTCCTCTGTACCCTTTCCTGCATATTGCGCCAGGAAATCCATTGCCCGGTAGAAGTTGCGTCCGTCGGGAGAGGTGGCGTTATCAATCCTGATTCCTATTTTCTCTGCCATGCAGAAGATGTCGAGTAGATGGGTCAGATTGTATTGGGAATAACCGAAGGCAAGCGTGCGGCGCAATTCATGCGGCTGCCGTCCGTCCGGTTCTATCTGGGTGAAGATGCGCTTGGCAGGAACGGCGTTGATAACTTCCCGGGCTACTTTAAGGTTGCCGGTGTAGAGGGCAATGGCTATCACCTGCGCATCGTAGGCCGTACTGTGGTTGTTGGCCTGGCGGGATTCTTCTTGTCCCTGCGGGCTGGTCAATATCCAGTTCAGCAACTTGCCGAACCATGCTTGCAGCTGCTTGGAATCTTTGGCCGTAAAAGACTTCGATTGCTCCAACAACTTCACGGCATCCAGCATCTCTACAAAGGAGTAACTATCCAGCACGCCGTAGCAACGGCCTTTGCCGCCGTTGTGTCCGGGTATCATCTGCGCATACTCCAGGTTGGGATTCATGCGTGTATCCTTGTCGAAGAACCATACGCGGATAAGCTCCGTTGCCTTTTGGGCATACTTCTCTTCTCCGCTGAAGTACCAGGCCAATGCCAGCGTGGTGACGCGGCTGGCGGTTGCTCCCAGGCGGTTGCGGTCGAGCTTGTTCAATTCGGGGTTCGATTCGCCGTCGCGGCTCACGTAAGGCAGTCCGTCGGGCTTTGTGGGGTCCGGCCAATAATAGCGGGCCTGGCTCATGTAGTCGTGCTTGTTGCCACTGGCAGGCACCTTCTCTTTCATCATAACGGAAAGAGGCTGTACATCCAATAGTTTATCGGCCTCCGCTTGCAATGCTTGGTAGGCGGTTGCGTAGAAAGGTTCATGGATGGACTGTTTTACGTTGGCAAGGTGCGTGGCATCCCAGATGGATTGTGCTTGTGTGCAAGGCGCCAGAAGCAATAAAGCAAGCACCCATTGTACTACTTTTAGTTTCATGGTTTTCTATTTTATTGATTAATAAATGTTTCTGAGTTTAATACCGTTCAGGAAGCAAGTACCGCTTGTTGAATGGAAGCGTATATCGATGTATTCTTTGTCATTCGTAATGTAGTACTTCTTTCGCAAAGCACGGAAGTACCCGCTTTCTTTGCAGGGAGAGAGGCTCTCTTCCACCACTTCCCCGTTTATGGAAATGCCGAATGTGTTTTCCCGGTTCTCTTGTTGCCCGTTCCGGTCCAGTTGGTAGGCAATGCCCGCATTCCGGCGGAAGATATCGGTAAAGAGAAGCTCTATTTCATATACACCTTGGGGAGCATCGAAGCGATAACCTTCTATCTCATTCCGGAGGGTTTGGAACAAGGGGTCGTCTGCCGTGTTTTGGATTTCGGTTTGTGCAGTTCCCTCCTTACCGCCGATGTATCCCCAACTGCCTGCGGCATAAGGCTGGTCGGGTAGCCAGGTCAGTTGGCTTTCGTCCGAGGTGAAGAAGCATTGGCTTCCTACATTAACGGCCAGTTCCAACCCTTTCAGGTTGTTTGCATCCAGGCATGCCGGTATGGGAGTGAAGTTTATTCTCAGCCCGTCTTGCACTGTCTTTCCTTGATAGTTTCCTTGTGCGAATAGGAAAGGATTTCTGTTAGAAAATGGAACTTCGAAGGTGCCCGTGTAGTTCTCTGTTTTCTGCTTTCCCAATGAAATACCGTCGATAAACAGCTCTACTTCAGAAAGGTTGGTGTATATCTTGACCGGCAGATATACGGGAGCATTGCCTTGCTGCACGCCGGCACGGTCTGTCCAGTCGCGGCTGGCAATATGCAGCACCGGAATGTCCTTGCGCCAAGCTGCCTGATAGTAGTGATATACATCTTTCGGGGTACGGTCGGCATAAACCAACCCTTTATTGTTGATGCGTGGCATGGATTCGTCTCGCAGGGCAGAAGAGAAGTCGATAAAGTTCCAGTGCGTGCCGCCGCAGATATAAGGTGTATCTTCCAATACCGGCAAATAGTGTTCGAGGTACTTCTGCTGGTATTCGATGCTGAAGTCAAAAGCACGCGGATGCAGCGAATGTAATCGCTTGTCCGAACCTGCACCATATTCGCTTACAATCATCGGGTGAGTGGGATGGTTTTGGTGTTGTTGTGCCAGGAACTTCTCAAAGCCCGTGAGGTCACCCCCATACCATCCCTGGTATAAGTTCCAGCCTACAATATCGGTGATTTTGCTTAATCCGGTTTCGTTGTAGCTGTTGCTGCCGTGGAATGCCATGGTGCTTATGCGGGTGCTATCTTCTTCTTTCAGTACCTGTTCCAGCCTGTTGGCCAGTGCCAGTGTGCGTTCCAGTACCGGCTTCAGTTCCGCTTCGGTTTTGTACTTCCGTTGGGTTACGAGCAATATTTCGTTCATATATCCCCAGGTGATGATAGAAGGGTGGTTGTAGTGCTGGCGAATCATTTCCCGCAAGTTTCGTTCACAGTTATCTCCATAACCCGGCGTATCGGGCACAATGTCTATAATGGGAATCTCTTCCCATGCCAGCATACCCAGCTTGTCGCACATCTCCAGCAGGGCATCGTCTTGCGGATAGTGGGAGATACGGATAAAATTGGCCCCCATCTCTTTCATCAGCAGGAAATCTCTCCGGTGCATCTCGTCTGTCAGCGCGGGACCTATGGGTTTCTGGTCTTGATGGCGACAGATGCCGCGCAGTTTATAGGGCTTTCCGTTGAGGAAGAAACCCTCATCTCCGTCGAACCGGAACCAGCGGAAAGCGGTGTAATGATTGCTTTGGTCCAGCAAGGTTTTGGTCTTACGGTTGCGCAGGGTTGTTTCTACGCGGTAGAGGCGGGGCGTTTCAGGAGTCCACAATTCAGGTTTCAACACCGGGGTTGTCTCGTTGCTGAAAGCGTAGGTTTCTCCGGCTTTTAGCTGTATATTCTTCTTGAGTGTTTGTAGCAGGGTACCATCCGGGCGGTAGATGGTGTGCGTCAGTTCCAACGTCGCTTTTTCCGGTGCATCGTTCTTTACTTCACCGCGTATGGAGAGGGTTGCCTGCTCCTCGGAAACCTGCGGGGTGCTGATGAACAGACCGTCCGAGCCGTGGTTCGTTAGGTTGAAGTGCTGGTTGGGAACCGCCGTAAGCCAAACATCCCGGTAGATGCCGCCAAAGAAAGTGAAGTCTCCGGAGATGGGAGCAATATCCTGGCGGGCATTATCCACGCATACGGCCAGCGTGTTGGGTGTGTCGAAAGAGAGGAACGGCGTGATGTTGAATGAACAGGCGGTATATCCTCCGGCATGCTCACCTACGTTTTTGCCATTGATATAGATAGTGGCTGATTTGCCGGCAGCATCCAGTCTCAGGATAATCTGTTTCTCCTTCCAGCCCTGCGGCAAGGTCAGTTGCCGGCGATACCAGCCCGTGCCGCGGTAGTAATCCTTTTCGGTATAAGCATCGGTATTCCAGGTATGGGGCAGATGGATGGATGTCCATTTGCTGTCGTCAAAGGCACTGTCGGCTGCTGCGGTGCATTCTCCTTTGAGGAACTTCCAGCTGTCGTTGATGGTTTGGGTTTGGCGTTGGGCGTGGACAGGGGGCAGGACAAATAAGGATATAATAACGGCAGCCATCCAATGGCAGGCCTTTTGCTGGAGTGTATTTTTCTCTCTTTCCATGGTGATATGTTATAAATGATATTACTGCCAAAACTACTAAAAAAGAGGCGGATGTAAAAAAAAACAAGTAGTTATCCGCCTCTTTAACTTAAACCTGAATCGCAACCTTAGTTACAAACTTAAAAATCTAACCTATGAAAATATCACTTTGTCATGATTGATAATCCTAATCTCTTATTATGATAATCCTATTGTTAAAGCTCTATTTGATAGAGCGAAGAAAGAGCTGTGATATAGAGCTTGTTTCCTGATATCAGTAGAGACGTGGGACGTTCCGGCACCTCTAACGTACCTATGGATTCACCTGACGGGGAGAATATGGAAATGTCTCCGTTGGCTACATATACGTTGCCTTTAGAGTCCGTAACTACGCTCCGGTCGCCTCCGTCGGCAAATATGCGACAGTTTTGCAAGAAGCCTTGGGCATCTACATCCGCATGGATTACGCGTTGGTGATATTCATCCAATGTATAGACTGTTTTGCCCGGTACTGCCTTAACCAGAGATGAACAACGGAATAAATCTTCGTAATTCGGAATGATGGTTACACCGTCGGGAGCAACAAAACATTGTTCCGGCTTTCTTCCGTTGTAATACTCGCTTTGAGTGATGGTTCTATTACCCGGATAATAAATTTGTTGCGGTGCAGCAAATTGCTTCATATCCACTAACGGTAAAACTTGGAAACTTTCATCCGGATTATCGGGACGTATTGCGTAAAGCTTAGGAACATAATTGAAGCCCCACAGCCCTCCCGAACCTTTCCAGCCGAATAGAGGACGGTTGCCGTTACGGGTATCGTCATTATTATAGCCGGGTTGGGAGATGTATTTGGTAACGACAATCAAGTTGTCTTGTGTATCGCATGCCAGTGCTACTGCGTTCCAGGGGAAATCGGCAATAGAAGTTACCTGCCCGCTTCGGGCATCCAATTTATAGATGCGGCGCATGCGATGCTCGCAGAAATATATATTTCCCCGGCTGTCTTGTGCCAGTCCGTCAATGAACTCAAATCCGGTGACTACAAGTTCGGCTTTTCCTTTTTCCTGGCTCAATGGGTATTTACGGCTTTCCTTGCCGGTCAATGAAAGGCGTGCCAGTTCCCAACGGCGTGCTTCCCGGTGGGTATTGACATCGTAAAGGCTGGCATTGGAAGTGAACTTTACGCGGGCATGTGCATAGTTGTGAACATTCAGAAACTCAATATCCTTGCAATTCCAGGTGCGTATAGCCGACGGATAGGATTTCAACATGCGCGATACGCGATAGGAATAGAAATTGGCAAAAGTCAGGTTCTTGCAGTCTATCAGGTCCAAAGGTTGCGTATCGATGCCTTCTGCTTCCACTTCAAACTGGAAGTCGTAGATTTTCCAGTTGGCAACATTGCGGAAGATGGCTTCATTGCGTAAATGATGCTCTAAAGACATTCCGTAAATACGTCCCGGGGTATCTGTATGACTGATGTACAGTCCTGCCGAACTATATTCGTTGGCTGTCCATATATCCCGGAATGAGCCTCCTCCTCCGTTTGTAATCCATAGGCTCCAATGCTGGTTGTCCCAAGCACGGGTAATGAGGTCGTGAGTTTCCGGAGTGATGGACATAGGTTTCTCCAAAGGGTTGGCAGCACTTTGTCCGTTGTGGAAGAAACGGGCTTTATCGTGCCCGCTGAATTTGACATCATACATATAAGAGCCTTCGCCTGCCATCCATTTGCAATTGACAGCCCGGTAATTGTAGGCATCGGCATTCAGGAAGATACCGCATACGATGTTCTTTCCACCTTGGGGAGTAGTCAACTGTGCTTGCGGGGCACCGAAGCCGCTGAATGCGGGATTGCCGCCCAAGCTTAATAGGATAGTAGTGCCGGGGTGCAGGCCTATCAGATTCGTGTTTTGTTTCAGAGTCAACGGCTCTTTTACAACGTACCATCCTTGGGGAATATAGATATTGGCATACTTTTGTACTGCTTCCTGGAAAATGTGTGTATCATCACTGAAACCGTCTCCTTTGGCACCCAAGTCGCGGATGTTTATCCATTGTTCCGTAGCAGGAAGCATCGGGGTGTCACCGGTATCCAAAGGAGTAATGCTCTTAATAGGTTCTGTTTCTGTCCGGCGCACTATTTGAGGAGTGTCTTCCAGACTGTCGGCATTAAAACCGAAAGTGAAACGGGTTACCCGGTATGTTTTTTCTTTACCGGGTATTTGTTGGTTTGTAAAGCGCTCCAACGCAAACATAGGAACGTTTTTACATTGAATATTTCTAAGGTTGATTTGTGTTGCTGCATTTCCTGCATCTGTCAGAATAACCCCGGTGCGGTGTACATTCTCGAAAATGCAATCTTCCATAAATAGCCTGTCGGGAGCATTCTCTTTAATCTCTACGGCTACGGGTACATTCTTTGCCCGCATACGAACGATGGTCAATCCTCCTTCATTAGTAAGGATGGCACTCTTACGTTGTCCTTCAAAATAGGAGTTAAGTAGCATAATAGGCCATCCGGGAGCTGACTTGTCTGTGTCAATTCCATACTCTCCTCCGTAAATGGCTATATTCTCCAAATGGTTTCCGGCATCGACAATACCCGCACGGCCTTTTCCCACATGAATGGTTACATTGGAAATAGAGCAGTGCTGTGCAAAATGTGCGCGAATGGCAGAGGCATTGGGATTTCCGCCTTCAATGCGAATATCTACGTTCATCATTGAACTATAAAAAGTCCCTGCATTGGCATCGCCTATACGGCCTCCCGGGCGGTAGCCGCCGCCGATAAACCAAAAAAGGTATTTCCCTTTTGCAGTTTCCCGGGTAACTTCCTGAAAACCGGGTGCTTGCTTGGCAAGGACAAAAACCGGGCGTTTGCCACCATAACCAATGATACGAACACCTGAGGGGATGTAAATCGTCTTGCTGAGTTTATACACTCCTTCGGGGATAAAGAGGATACCGCAACCATTTTCTTTCTGTTTGGTTCGGTTCAATGCTTCTTGCAAGGCTTCGGAAACATCCATACGCCCGTCAGCCTTCACTTTAAAATTCTCGGGAGTGAAATATATAGCTGCCTCATCCACCGGTCGGTCGGTAAAGGCCGACCGGGGATTTTGAGCAGATATTCCTACTGAGAGGATAATCATGAGAAGAAGAGTCAATGTTTTTATTCGGTTCATGTTGTGTAAGGGGTTAGATTACAAAGGATAACGTTTGATACTTACTGTCATCTTACCGCTACCGTCAACGCTGTTCACGTAGATGTATGCAGCCCATTTACCGTCGGCAGTCTTCATAAATGCACTATCGTCCTTTTTCAGGTTCAGTACATAGTTCATGGCTCCGCCTAAATCCAGCGTCTCGAAGTCTATATCGTCCACGTAAACAGCCGGATTGCTTCCTTTCAACTGGGCATCATGCACATTGGCACGTTGTTCCATGGGGGTGCTGTTGGTGGCACCCGAGGGGACAATACCACTGATGGCGATGAATTTCGGGTCCGTTGCAGGAGATACGAAAGAGTGTGCATAGTCAAAATCATTCAGTTTGGCCTGGTAGTTATAGATGAAATCAATCTTGCCGGACAAGTTCAGAGCGTTTACTTCCTCTTTGGTATAAGCCTTCATGTCTTCGATAGAGAAGTAGCAGGCACCTTCGTTCTCCAATTCGATAAGACGTTTCATGTCCATCTTGGAGATTTTGTAATTAGGGGTTTTGTAAGACACTCGGTCGCCTGTACTGGAAACGGCAGTAAAGGTAATGCTGAATGTTTTGCCTTTTGCATCTTCGGGCACTACGAAGTTATAGCGTAGTGTGGCGGCAATGAGGTCTGTCTGGGTGGTTCCAATGGCAATGGTCGGGTTGATGTAATGCGCATCGACTTTCTCCATCAGGTTGGCTGTAGAAATGCTACCGTCGGTAGATGCGTCTTTAACGGTTTGGATAGGCACATCTTCACCGGCACCATAATGTACACCGTTAACATCCATTCCGGTCTGTGCTGTGAACCAGGAGTGCAGCTCAAATCCCGTACCGGTTGCTCCGGTAATGGAGGCAACTGCTTCAGCCTTATTTATTCTTCCATTAGTGGTTCCCATGGCATAGGCAAACTCTATTTTTTCTCCGGCTATGGCAGGAGAAACCGTCTTCTTTATCATGTCATTTTTAATGGCAGATTCATCGTCATCGCTACATGCGAAGCAAGAGAGAGCGATGAAGGGCAGCATTGCATATTTCAATAGTTTCATAACAATATTCTGTTTCTTAGAAGTTTATACTGATTGATTATTCTCCTTGCAAAGTGATAGTGACCGTATAGGTCTTCTTCACTTGACGATTACCGGAAATTACAGTGTACTGGCGGGGTTGGCTGAAATCAGTCCACACTCCCATAGTCGGAGTTACGATACAATCTTTGGCAGTACCACATTCTGGCTTCAGTTTCTTGATGTTGGTACCAAATTTAGCTATCCCCGTAATGGTGTTGTTTTCGTCATCGATGGTAACACCGCTTATCAATACGTCCCTATCATCCGGTCCTCTCAATATGAGGGAAGAGATGTAACATTCTTCACTGTCAGTAACCAGCAAACCATTATCATCTACCGGATAATCATTGCATGATTGGGACAAAAGACATACTATGACAAGAGTCAATATTTTATATAGGTTTTTCATACGATTCTTTTTGTATTTAATGAACTTTATGGTAATTGCTTATCTCCACGGAGTATTCTGAGTCAGATTCGGGTTGCGGTTTCTTTCGTTTTCTGGAATCTGGTAGATATAATTCTTTTGGAAATTGAGTTCGGGTGCATTCTTGAATTCATCACGTATGCGTGTGCCATTTGTATCATACAAGGTTAAACCGTCACTGTTTGCCTCTCCCCATATGTCATGGATTTTTCTCCAGCGGCGAATATCGAATGGACGCATACCTTCAGTGGCCAGTTCCACAATACGTTCTTGCTCAATGGCATTGAAGAATGCTTCGGAATTGGCATACTTGTCGGGTGTTAAAGCCGGCAGGTTGCCACGGCTGCGAATCTTATTCAGCAAGGCTACACATTCGCTGGTAGGACCGGACGTTTCGTTGACAGCTTCGGCATACATCAGATACACATCGGCCAAACGCATCAGATAGAAATCCTGCGGACCATCTGTACGCTCCCAACCGGCTTCCTGGCGTATCCATTTACGGAAGATATAACCGGTTTGATTGCTGGCATCATTATTGATGAAACCGTTGGCCTCATTTCTTTCACCGAACATCCAGGTATATTCGTCACCCATTGTCAGGCCGTCCGTTGTAATTTTCTTGTAAGACTCACCATCCCACATGATGGTCGATTTCATACGCCAGTCACGATTCTCATAGCTGGCACGGTTACGTGCTCCATTAGGGAGTGCAGCATCTTTAGACAAGATAAGCTCATCACAGAAATCACCGGTGACAGTTGATTGGTAACGGTTTGCCAAGCGGACAGTAGGCATAATCCAGCATTGTGCATTACCGGTGGTACGGGTACCGAAGTCGCGCAACAAACTTTCACCCTGGCCGAGAGAAGGACCGCCATAAGTAATGGAGAAGATGATTTCCGAACAATTTTCATTATAATATTGGAACAGCTCTCTATAGTTGGGTTTGTCTTCAGTGCCGGGATTACCATCACCAAAGATTGTCAGGCCATAATTGTTGATTACTTTGCTGAAGTCTGAAGCAGCGGCGGCATAATAGGTTTGGGCTACACTGCTGCTCGGCTCGAAGCCTTCCAGTTCGGGCCATCCGTTCTTGTTCCAACAAGCATAGTACAATTCTATTTTTGCTTTAAAGCCCAGTGCGGCAACTTGCGTGGCACGTCCGTACTTATCACCATAGCTTACGGGAAGCTTTTCGGATGCATTCTGTAAATCGGTGATTAGTTCAGGAATGATGGTAGCAATAGGGGTGCGTACCAATGAGCATGCTTCATCATTGCCGCTGAGTACGTGGCGATAGTAAGGAACATCACCCCAGTTTTGAACCAAACGGAAATAGGCCAATGCACGCAGGAAGTAATTCTCGGCATTGATAGCCTCCAAAGATGCTTTGGTTGCGGCATTCTGTTCTGCTTGAATCATTTGCTCTACATACTGAATGGTGTAGTTGGCACGGTTGATAACCCGGTATGCATTGTTCCACATACTGGAAAATCCGCTGCCCGGCGTTCCGGGTCCCCATGAAGAAATATCACCGATACTCTTACCGCGAGTATTTTGGAATTCGCCATGCCCGTCGTAGTAGTAATCAGTTGCAAACAAAGTCCGCACTGCGTTGTAAACACCGTAGGTAGAGGACAAGGCATCATCTGTACTTGTCCAAAAGAGGTCCGAAGATACTTCTGTTGTAGCAGGACGGTTCAGCAGGTCATCTATACAAGAAGATGTTAAACCGACCAGTCCGGCTAATGCTATATACTTAATATATTTCATATTCTTTCTTATTTGTTGAGTTATCAGAATTCTATATTCAAACCGATTGAGTAGGTTTTAACCAATGGGTATAGGTCGTTCCCATGAGGCTTTTCAGGGTCGATACCTTTCCAGGGAGTTAAAGTAAAGAGGTTCTCACCGGATAAGTAGATACGTGCACGGTTGAAACCGATTCTCTGCATATAACGTTCGGGAACGGTATAACCAACCTGTAAGTTCTTCAAACGGAAATAGTTGGTATTATAAGCCCAATACGTACTTTCTTCACGGTTCTTGTTACCGCCGCTACCATTCAGCAGACGGGGTAGGGAGGCACCACGATTGTCTAACGACCAAGAATCACTCCAATGGAATTGTTGGAATGCATAACGGTTATCCGGTATCTTGGTATTGTTCAAATCATCCAACCATACATCAGAACGTCCGTAGTTACCCTGGAACAAAGCCTGGATATCAAAACCCTGGTAGGCTCCGGTCAAAGTAATACCGAATTGTCCCATCGGGGTATCGCGGTATTTGTCGGTGTATGCTTTCTTATCAAGGTCACTGATTTTACCGTCACCATTCAAGTCTTTGAGGATAATGTCACCCGGTGCGTTGTAGGCATCTCCTTGATAGGGTGCATTGTAGAGTTGATTCCAGCTTTGTACCAAACCCGGATAAGCTTCATACATATAGAGGAAGTGGTAAGGCATGTCGAGCATAATCCACCCACGGTTCAGATAGTCACCCCATTTCTCCAGCTTATTTACGTTATAAGAAGCGTTTACATTGACGCTGTATTCGAATTTGCGAATACTGGACTGCCAGTTCAGATTCACTTCAATACCGCGGTTACGCAGGTCGGCCACATTGATATTCGGTGCCGAATAACCGGTTAATAACGAAGATATGCTGGAACCACGAATCATACCGGTGGTGAAACGGTCGTACCAGTCGAGTTCCGCAGTCAGTCGGTTGTTGAAGAATCCTAAGTCCAAACCTATATTGATGACACGGGTTTCTTCCCAGGAAAGGTCTTGGTTAATCATCTTATTGGCACTGAATCCGGTTGCAAGACCGTTGTTTCCAACAATATAATTGGTAGTTCCCATTGTTTCTTTTTGTTCGTAACGTCCTACTCCGGAGTTATTGCCCAGAGAACCGTAAGAAGCACGGAACTTGGCATTACTGATTGCTTTCTTCAACGGGGCGAAGAAGGCTTCTTCCGAAACACGCCAACCTACAGCAGCTGATGGGAAGAAACCCCATTGATGTCCTTTGGCAAAGCGGGAAGAACCGTCGGAACGGAAGTTGAATTCAAACAAGTATTTATCAAATAATGTATAGTTGACGCGCCCTATGAAAGAACGCAAACCTTCGGATTCGGATTTACCGTCGTTGGTCTGTACTTCCTTGGAAGCTGCATCCAGTTCTTCAAGGCTGTTGTGCAAACGGTTCTTACGTCCTGCACCCATGTTGCGTTGGAACCAGTATTCTTCGGCTGCATTGAACATGGCGGAAATATGATGCCCTTTGAAGATTTCCTTTTCATAAGTGATACGTCCTTGGAACAAAGTCTTATGACCTTCGTTATTGGAATTGCTGATGATATCACCTGTATCCGGCATGGTGCGGGCTATACTGTTGGTCTGGAAGTTCATCTGGTTCACCACATTCTGGATGCTTTTGCTGAACTGGTTATAATAGCGTAAAGCGTAACTGACGTTCAACTTCAAATCCTTAAGCGGTTCCCATTCCAAGTAAGCGTTTCCATTAAATTCTTTGCGGGAAGTATTTGTGCGATAAGCTTCGTATTCGGCAACAGCATTACCGGCAGAAGCAGATTCTCCATAAGCCATGGCACCGCCGTATTCACCTGTTTCAGGATGCTTGTTCAAAATACCGGAGATGACATATTTTAAACCTGCAGTTTCCAAACCTGCGCCGCGAGGTGTCTGGCGCTCTGACCAGCTACCATCTGTTCTGATACCTATTTTTACGTTATCACGAACCTTATAATCCACGTTCAAACGCATGTTATAACGGCTGTAGTCATTGTGGATTTGCAGACCTTCCTGGTCCATGATGCCGAGTGAAGTATAGAAATTTATCTTATCGTTGCCGCCGGAGGCTGAAACCGTATGGTTCATGATGGCACCGGTACGGAACATTTCGTCATATTGGTCGGTGTTCGGAAAAAGAATAGGATCTACCAAGCCCATGGCCATCCATTGCTCTACCGTACCCTGCTGGAAACTGGTCGATTTGTTACCTGTGGCAGCAGAGCGCATCTGCATGGTCAGTGCACGGCTATAGTCGGCTAAATAGTCGTAAAACTCTACGGGGCTTGATAAGGCATAAGAACCATTATAAGTCACTTTGGATTTGGCTTCTTTAGAACCGCCTTTGGTGGTAATCAAGATAACACCGTTGGCTGCACGCGAACCGTAAACGGCTGACGAAGCTGCATCTTTTAAGACTGAGATGCTTTCAATATCGTTCATATTAATACGATTGATATCTACATCCGGCATCCCGTCCACTACAATCAATGGGTCAGAATTGTTGATGGAACCCAAACCGCGTACTTTCAGCGAAGCACCGTCTCCACCTGCAAAACCGGTTGTTTGGCTCACTACCAATCCCGGCACCAAACCCGAGAGACTGGAAGATACGTTTGTGATGGAACGGCTGGCAATCTTTTCATCGACTTTTACTGCTGCAACAGAACCGGTCAGGTTTACTTTCTTCTGAGTTCCATAACCCACTACAACGACCTCATCCAGTGTTTGAGAGTCTTCCGAGAGGGTTACTACTACATTGGTTCTACCTTTCAAGGGTACTTCTTGAGTAATGTATCCGATGAAAGATACTACAAGAGTTGCATTAGATGAGGCTTCAATGTTAAAATGTCCGTCGATGTCTGTGATTGTGCCGCCGGTGCTGTCTTTTACTTTTATATTAGCACCGATAACCGCCTCTCCTGTGTTATCTTTTACTGTACCGGTAATTCTGGCATTTTGTGCCGTGACACTTCCGATACCAATAAAGAGTAATAGGAATACCAAAAAATGTTTCATATTAGACTTAATTTTGAATGAATAAATTAAAGGTTAATTTTCATGTGAAGATGATAACCTTCATCTTCTTTCTCTCTACAGAAAACAGTTGAGCTGCTTCCTATAAAGAAAGTGTATTCTCATAGGTGTTACTTCATAGGCGTCCTTTCTTTTTTAAAGTTATTAATGAGGTCTTGTTGTGAGCTATTTATATGCTTCGGTTAATTCTTTATACCATTTCTGCAAAACAAAGAATGCTTTCTTTTTCTGTCCTTTGTCAGAAACCAGTCCTTTACGGTTGAAGTCGTCCTGAATCTCGGGTACATGGCGGCGCGGCGAACGGAAATCCTTCAATATCCACGGAGTAGTGCCTGCAAGTCCCGGAATGCGTTTCAACATATTGACGTGGCGGATGTACAAATCTTCCTGATACTCCTCCGTGAAGCGTTCTTTGGGCGAGCCGTGGCGTCCGTACAAGGCACCGCCGCCGAGTTCACTGATAAATACCGGTTTCTGAGTATCGAATGTCCAGTTCACGCGGTCACATTTCTCAGAGTCGCCATCGTACCAGCCCACATACTCGTTGAAGCTGATGATATCCAATAGCTCTCCCAACGGGTCGTTTACCGTCAGAACTCCCGGCTGTACTTCTTCCTTCTCCATAGCTGCGCCAATCAGGCGGACGTTATCGAGACTTCTTGCTTTGTTTGCCAGATTAGAGAGGAACGTGAGACGCGTCTCGCTGTGCGGAGTTTCGTTGGCAATAGACCAGATGATGATGTTACAACGGTTCTTGTCGCGGGCAATCATGTCGCACAATTGTTGCTCCGCATTTTGGTAAGTATCCTTGTTCTCCCAGTGAATGGTCCAATACACGGGAATTTCGGACCATACAAGGAAGCCCATACGTTCGGCCTCGCGCACCATCTCTTCATTATGGGGATAATGGGCCAGGCGAACAAAGTTGCATCCCAGTTCCTTTGCCCAACTCAGCAGCGTGTGGGCATGGTCTTTTGAATAAGCGCGACCACTGTAATAGGGAGTCTCTTCGTGGATGCTGATACCCCTGCAGAAGATTTCCTTATCATTCAGCAATATCTTGGTACCCTCCGTGCGAATCGTGCGAAAACCTATCTCATCAGAAACCTTATCCGTTTCGGAAGCCAGATTCACGGCATATAATTTCGGATTCTCCGGAGTCCAGAGTATAGGTTTGCTTTTTATTAGGAATGAAGCATACCCGTTGGCATCGGTCGTGACTTCTTTCTTTACTTTCAGTTCGGGAATATCCAGTGTTATCTTCTGTTCCTTGTCAGAACCTTCCAGTTGCACCCAGCCCTCAATCATGTTCTTGTCATCCTTTGCCAACTGTACGTAATAGTCGCGTATATAGGTTGCAGGCATTTCTATCAGAGTGACGGGACGGGTTATTCCACCGAAGTTCCACCAATCTGCATTGACCGTGGGCACAGCTTCGGGCAGGCGTTTGTTGTCCACCTTGACCACGAGGCTGTTCGTGCCTTCTTTCAGGAGGTTGGTAATTTCAAAGTTGAAAGGAGTAAACCCGCCGATGTGCCTTCCCAGACGTTTGCCGTTCAGCCACACGATAGCCTCGTAATTAACAGCTCCGAAGTTCAGGAAAAGGCGCTTGCCCGGCTGCAAGGAGTATTCAAAATGTTTGCGGTACCATACGGTTCCTTCATAATAATACAATTGCGGACGCTGTGTGTTCCAGTCTCCGGGAACAAACAGCAGTTTATCCGTTTCAAAGTCGTATTCCTGCAACTTGGTCTTGTCGGAATAAGTCTTGTCCTGGGCATAACCTCCGTCATAGGGTTTCAGACGGTAATCGTAGTAGCCGTTTTCAAAAGGATCTACAATTGTTTTCCACTGCCCGTCGAGGGATGTCGTCTGGCGTGCGCTGACATTCATTATCTGAGGTGCTTGCTGGGCGAAAGCCAATACCGGCATCAGCATCAAAAGAAAAGTCAGACTGTTCTTCAAGAGTGTTTTCATACTACTATATTTTGATTTAAAATTAAGAAGAACGATTTCCATGCATTCTTCTGTAGAGTGATGGCAAATATACAGGTATGAGGCATTCGTATTCCGAAGTCGGCTACATCATAATTACATCAAATGCCGGTTTTGACTACATCATTACTTTCTCACGAATGTTGTAAGGTGTTGGTTATAAGTACGTTTTCTTTCAAGTATGCTTCTTCTGAATAAATCTGTTAAAGATGATGTGGTGGAATACTACTTTAGAGTAAAGGAGTTATCTTTGCTTCATAAACGCAAATGTTGACCGCTATGAAAAGCAAGTCCTATTTTATACTTACCCTTTTGTTATTGCTGTCGGTGCAGTTGAATGCAGGATGGCAACGCCCGGTAACGAACTATACCCGCCATACTTATAAGGCAGGTAATCAAAACTGGATGTTACAGCAACACGATAACGGTTGGATGTATGTGGCCAATAGTAACGGTTTACTCGAATTTGACGGTGCAAGCTGGAATCTTTACCCTATACGTAATGCAAAGGCGCGGGCCATGAGAATAGGGAATGACGGACGGATTTATATCGGTGGAATCGGGCGGTTCGGTTATTTCACTCCAAACAGGCTGGGCGGATTGGACTATACATGCCTTTCGGATAATTTGCCCCCGAATTCAATAGTTGGCGTGATATGGAACATATTGCAGGATAAAGAGAGAATCTATTTCCAATCAGACCGTAGTTTGTTCTACTGGGAAAATAATAAGTTGGAATACTTGGAGTATCCGGGTGAGATTTATACTTCGGCCATCTTATATAATAAGTTCTATATCGGTGCGGCCGAGGGAGTTCTGGTGATGGATGGAAAGAAGTTCAGTTTGGTGCCGGGTTCGGAGATGCTGGGCAGGGTATCGGGACTACTACCCTATAGTGGCAAGATTCTGATAGCCACCCGTTACAACGGCCTTTTTATCTATGATGGCGAGACGGTGCAGAAGTTCAATAGTGTTGCAGATAGCTTTATGCAGCACAATCGTGTGTTTTGTGCTGCTCTTAACCAGTCTTTGCTGGCACTTGGCTCTGTGCAGGATGGGGTTTGTTTGCTTGATTTGGAAAAGGATGAAATGAATGTGATTTCCATTAATAGTGGATTGCAGAACAAAACAGTGCTCAGTATGTCTTTCGATGCGCTGAACAACCTTTGGTTGGGGCTGGATAATGGCATTGACTGTGTACATTTGAGTTCGCCCGTTTCTTCTCTATATGGTAATAAACCGGTCATTGGGTCCGGATATTCTTCTATCGTTTATCAGGGTAAGTTGTATCTGGCTTCCAATCAGGGCCTTTATACAACACTACCATCCACTGAACTGAACAAAGAGATACCGATGACTTTTGTTCCCGGAACCGGTGGACAGATGTGGTCTTTCCTAAACTATGACGGTAAGCTGTTCTGTGCTTCGGACAACGGTGTCTTTGTGATAGACGGCGATAAGATGGAGCATTTGGATGGTATAAAAGGTGTTAGGAGCCTTGTCCCTTTGAACGGTCGCCCGGATGTGCTGATTGCGGGTACTTATGGTAAATATAGTGGGTTGCATTTACTGAAAAAAGTGGCCGGGCGTTGGCAGCCTGCTTTCCGGCTTAAGAATTTCACTTATGCTGCAAAAAGCCTAATGGCTGAAAGCTCGGGTAATGCGTTATGGGTGACAAATAAGGACAGAGGTGTCTGCCGCTTGATTCTGTCGGATGATTTGCAGGAAGTGGTAAGTTTGAAAAAGTATAACCATAGCGCTTTCCCTTCCGGTTATGATATATTTCTGACGCAGGTAAACAGTGAAACAGTTGCAGTGTCACATTACGGGTTATGGCGCTACAATCAAGCCACGGATAGTCTGGAAGAATATCATGAGCTGGAAAATATGTTGGACGGGAAAGCCGCTTACAGTTATCTCACCATGGATATGGCCCATAATATATGGTACGTTTCAGGTGAAGCTCTCAAGTTGTTGCGCTACGATGCTGTGAAGAATACCTATTCAAAATTGCCTCATGACACATTCTTGAAGGGCTCTTTGATAGAGAACTATGAGCATGTAAATGTATATGACGGGCAAGCTGTGGTGGGAACGGAAGAAGGTTTTTCCCTGATACGCTTTTCATCGACGACTGTGGGTAAGGAAAAGCTATCTCTACAGATACGCCGTGTATATCTCACAGGACGACGCGACTCATTGATTTACGGGCGTAGCTATCATTACACAGATTCTCTTGTCACTATTCCCTATAAACACAACTCCCTCCGCATAGAGTATAATGTGAACAGTAACGATGCATCCCAATCGGCTCTTTTTTCCTATCGCTTGAGCGAGGGGAGCGAAAGGGGAGAATGGAGCGAGTACAGTGAGAATACTATTAAAGAATTTACGGGTCTGCATGAAGGTAAGTATGTGTTTAGCGTAAAATTGATGACCGATAAAGACCAGGAGTTGGTAATGACTTCGTTCTCATTTGAAATCTTGCCCCCTTGGTATCGCACCTGGTGGAGCTACCTGATATATGCAGTCGCTGTGGGTTTACTACTATATTATATAGCCTATCGCATAGCTGTCAGCCGGAAGCATCTGTTGATGCAAAAAGAGCTGGAGCTCTACAGGCAGAAACAAGAATTCAAGAAAGAGAGTGAATTGAAAGACCAGAAGATTGACTCACTGAAAGAGGAGAACTTGCAGGCAGAGTTAAGCCATAAATCAGAAGAACTAATCCGTACTACCTTGAATATTGTGCGCAAGAATGAGATGCTGATGGGTATCAAGAAAGAAGTATTAGGCATTTCCCATTCCATCAGTGAAGAAAACTTGGTTTCCCTCCGGCGTAAAACACTTCGGCTACTGGGACAGATTGAAACGAATATTGAGCACGATGACGACTTGCAGGCTTTCCAAAGCACCTTTGACTCTGTCTACCACGACTTCTTCAGAAAACTCGAAGAGGCATATCCCGAATTGAACAACAAGGATAAACTGCTCTGTGCATATATCAAGATGAACCTGCTCTCCAAAGAGATAGCTCCCTTGCTGAACATCTCTCTGCGCGGAGTGGAAATCAGCCGTTATCGCCTTCGGAAAAAGCTGGGCCTGGAAGAAGGGGAGAACCTGGCGGAGTTCTTGCAGAGGTTCAATAAGTGATGCGAAGCAGGGGTTGAATACTCCCCGAATCCCCTAAAGGGGAGGTGGATACTTCGTGCCTCTGTGTTCAATCCCGCTACGAAATGAGCACAATGATATTTTGATAATTTGTTGTAATTTATCAAGGTTCTGACTGTGTTTTTGCAACTTCTTGATTATCAGCATTATTCTGGTGTGCTGCATTCACTATACGACTGAGCCCTATTCACTATACGACTGAATTAGGTTCAGTATGCTACTGTTTCTTGAATCTGTGTTGTTTGTAAATAATGCAGATTGCTATTCGGCTCTTTTCCCGGTTCATAACGGGGCAGAAATGAAGTAAATGATATACCGCAAGGCGCTTGTTGCCTTGTCAACTTGTCCCCTCGTGATACTAACATTTATCTCAAACCCGTTTAGAAATGAACTAATTCAACCCCTAATTCCCATAAGTAACCTACAACATCAACAAACTCTCCGGCCCCATATTGAACAGCAAATCTACAATGCTCAGGTTAGGCAGAAAGCCGTGCTTCTCCTGAAAGACCTGGTAATAGGGTTTGGGAGAGAACTCCGGGTCTTCCAGTCGGAAGTCTTTCTTCGGATGGATGCGTTCGCGGAAATCCGCTTCATTCGGAGTGAATTCAGTCCGGTATTCGGTGGTGCGTGCCATATCGGGCTGTATGTCTATCAGAGAACAGATAAGATGGCAAAGTTCTTCGTTGAAATCGACTAAAAACTCATACTTCTTTTCATAGAAAGGGCGGAAGTCGTCTTTATAATATTCAAAGAAAGGAGTGTGGTTGTAGGCAGATTCAAGCGCATTCCAGTGCAGATGCCGCCAGTTACCGTGGTCGGAGATACGGATATCGCGCATCGGGCATTTTAGGCTACCCGGCTTTACGGTAGGGATGGAAAGTGCCAACTCGCCGTCCGGTGCGGCAATGGTGCAGCGGTTGCGGTAAGTCTGCTTCATATAGTGGTCATGCTGTTCGATGAATACTTTATCGTATGCCAGCAATTTGGTATAATATTCTATGGGAGCCAAATAGGCGGAAGAAAGAAAAACTGTTTTCATCAGTATATTTACGATTAGATGATTTGCGATTTACGATTGAAGCTACTGTTCATTGTTTGTATTTTCATTTTTATTCTTTCATTTGTTTGTCATTCCACTCTTTTCCATATCCTGCCCCATCGGTAACCGCTGAAAGGTCCTGTTCCCTTTTCTTTGGAGAACCAGATGATAGATGCCTTGCCTATGATGTGGTCTTCGGGGACGAAACCGAAAAGGCGGGAGTCCGAAAGATTGATGGCATTGTTGGCACCTACCCAGTAGTAGTCTTTGGTAAAATGGCAGTGTTGCACGGGCTTGCCTTCCACATAAAGGGTATCGTTTTTGATTTCGGCTTGTTTCTTTTCGTGAAGTACCAGGGTATTTCGCAACAAAGTCTTGTTCCACGGATATACGCGCACGGCTTTGCCTTTGCTGGGGATTATCAGAGGTTTCAGCATCTCCATAGAATCTTCCTTGACAATAGGTTCTATCCAGCACTTTCCGTTCATGGCTTGTTCCAGCAAGTAGTGTTCATAACGGCTGAAACTGCGTATATTCTTTGTTGAATCCTGCCCCAATAGTTTGTTGGGAGCGATGGAAAGGATGGACAGTAATGAATCTAGCTGCCGTTCCCGTTGCCTGGGATAGGAATAAAGGAACTTCTGGTCGGGTGCATTCTTCTCGGAAGGAATCACAGAAAAGAGTGAATCTATCAACAAGGTATCTCCGGGAGTACCGATGCAACGGCTGATAAAGACCTCCCGCCGGTCAATCGTAGGTTCTGAAAGATTGGCAGGATTGTTGAATACTAGAATATCCTCTTTAGGTACGGGACTGTCTGCCCAACGATGATACCCCCATAACTTCATGAAAGGCAGTCGCAGGCCATAGCTCCACTTGTCCACAAGAATACGCTCACCTTGGTACAGTGAATTTTCCATGCCGGAAGAGGGGATAAGATAGGAAGTTGCCACACAACCCCGAAGCAGCACCACGACGAGTGCCACTCCAACTATTGTAATTGCTATCTTCCATCCTTTTTTCATTTAATGCCGTCCACCCACTTGAATATCCGGTTCCAGCGTATCTTACCGTCAAACCAGCCTCGGTCTTTGTCCAGTGACAACCATACTACGATAGGCTTTCCTACGACATGGTCCTCCGGCACAAAACCCCAGTATCGGGAGTCGGCGGACTTGTCGCGGTTGTCGCCCATCATCCAGTAGTAGTCCATATTGAAAGTATAGGAGTCGGTCTTTTCACCGTTGATGTAGATGCCGTCTTCCTTGACTTCCAGTTTGTTGCCTTCATAGGCAACGATGCAGCGTTCGTAGATGGGCAGGTTATCCTCGGTCAGCTTGATGGTGGCACCTTTGGCGGGAATCCAGATTGGACCGTAGTTATTGCGGTCCCATTTGGTGTAAAGGTTCAGCGGATACATCTGTCCCGAGAACTCTCCCGGTTCGATGATAATATTACTGATGAGTTTCTTGTTGCCCGAAAGGGTCTCGTACATCTTTTGGGTAAGCGGAAGATGATAGACCGGTGCCAGTCTTCCTTGGACATCCCGGCGGTCCAATCCCATTTCAATCAGATTCTCTTCCCAGCCCAGACCGTCGGTCATCAGTGTCTGGTCCTCTTTGCTGATGCCCAGTTCACGGAACATATCATCGGTGATATAAGGACCTGTAGTCTGTACAAAGTAGTTGAACTGCATTTCTGCAGGGTTCTCGATGGCCTTGCCGTCGATGTATACCTGTCCTTTCTTGATTTGCAACGTATCGCCGGGCAGGCCTACGCAACGTTTTACATAGTTTTCACGACGGTCAACGGGGCGTATGACAATGTCACCGTACATTCTAGGATTGGAACGGATAAGATTACGTCCGGCATTGTAGTACAGGTCGTAGACAGTACGTTGCTGCTTGCGTGTCAGGCTGTCCATATTCACCTTGTTGGGATACACGCGTTTTCCTTCTTCGTAAGCAAGGGTATAGAAGTCTGTCTGCTGGAAGTTGGTGGCTACCGTGTCGCCTGCCGGGAAGTTGAACACCACAATATCGTTCAGTTTCACTTTGCCGAAGCCCGGCACACGTTTGTATTCCCATTGAGGCCATTCGATGTACGACTTGGTGTTGAATACCGGTAGTGTATGTTGTGCCAGCGGCATGGAAAGCGGCGTATTCGGTACGCGCGGGCCATAGCTCATCTTGCTGACATAAAGGAAATCGCCTACCAACAAGGATTTCTCCAGTGAGGAAGACGGTATCTGGTAATTCTGGAACACATAGATATTTACGAAGTAGACGGCTACCAGCGCAAATACGATGGCATCCACCCAACTCATGATGCTGCGTACGGCAGGATTCTCCGATTTCTTCCAGAACCCCCAGGGTATCTTCTTACTGATGTAGATGTCAAAAATGAAGGGTAGTACAATCAGTCCCAGCCAGCTTTTTACCCAAACCAGAAAGGCAAGGTAGAGCAGGGTGACTATACTGAATTTAATCCATTGGGTGCGTGTTGCTTTTCTCATGATGTTTTAGTCTTTTAAAAATGGAAACAAGTCACTCATTCCCAAAGCACCTTCGTGCTTGGCGGTATATTCGGCAGCAAGGACAGCTCCCAAGGCAAATCCCCTGCGATTCTTGGCATCGTGGGTGATAGTGATGCTGTCGGCTTCGGAGTCGTAGCGGATGCTGTGGATGCCCGGTACTTCTCCTTCGCGGATAGAACTTATGGGTAGCTCATTGGCTGCACATTCCGTAGAGCCCGAAACGGTTCCGTCGGGAGCCTGGAAAGTTCCTTCTATCCATTTGTCCTTACGGTCGAGATTCTCCAGAATACCTTCGGCAAGCGTGATGGCCGTTCCGCTCGGAGCGTCCATCTTGTGGATGTGGTGCGTTTCGCTCATTGTCACATCATAGGCAGGGAATTGGTTCATTATCTTTGCGAGGTACTTGTTGACGGCAGAGAATATGCTTACTCCCAGACTGAAGTTGGACGACCAGAACAGTGTCTTGCCGCCTTCGGTACAAAGTCTCTTCACTTCGTCTCCATGTTCCGCCATCCAGCCCGTACTGCCGGATACCAGTTTGACCCCGGCGCGGAATGCCTTCATATAGTTATTGTATGCAACCATGGGGTTGGTGAACTCTATGGCAACGTCGGCGCTCTTGAAGGCTGCCGATTCAAAGTCTTCCTGATTGTCGACATCGATGATGCTTACAATTTCGTGTCCGCGGCCAAGGGCTATTTTCTCGATTTCCTTGCCCATTTTTCCGTAGCCGATTAATGCGATTTTCATTGTTTCTATCTGTTTTTATTTAGTTTATCAACAAACTATAGGTCGCAAAGATAATCTTTTTCTTACATTTGTGCTCAACATTAACGTCTTGTTAACATGGAACAACTACTGCATTATGTTTGGAAGCACAAAATATTTCCTTTGTCATTGCTCCAGACAACCTCCGGCCGGCCGGTAGAAGTGATAGATCCCGGTTTGCCGAACATGAATGCAGGCCCCGATTTTTTTAATGCCAAACTGAAAATAGACGGTACGCTCTGGGTGGGCAACGTCGAAGTGCATACGCAGGCATCAGACTGGCTGCTCCATAGGCACGACCGTGACAAGGCGTATGATACCGTCATCCTGCACGTGGTGGGCGAATCGAATTGTGATGTGTACCGCACGAACGGTGAGCTGGTTCCCCAGATGGTGCTCACTTGCCCCGACACTGTCCGCTTGCGCTATGAAGAGCTTCGGCAGACAGAGATTTATCCTCCCTGCTATTCCATCCTTGCCTCCCTCCCAAAGCTGACCGTCCATTCCTGGCTGTCCGCTTTGCAGGTAGAGCGTTTTGAGCAGAAAGCATGCGTCATATCCCAGCGGCTCGAACGCTGCAATCATCATTGGGAAGATGTTTTCTTCATTACTCTTGCTCGTAACTTCGGCTTCGGGCTGAATGGGGATGCTTTCGAGGCATGGGCAAACCGCCTTCCATTCCGCGCCGTAGACAAGCATCGGGACAGTCTGTTTCAAGTGGAGGCTTTCTTCCTGGGGCAGGCAGGCCTGCTGGAGGAGGTCTCGGCAGAGGCAGATGATTATTATTTGATACTTCAGAAAGAGTTCCGCTACCTGCAACACAAGTTCGAGCTGCCAGCTCCCATGTCTGTTGAGCAGTGGCGGTTTCTGCGTCTTCGTCCCGATAACTTTCCACATGTACGCCTCGCCCAGCTTGCCTGTCTGTATCACAAGGAGCAGTCGCTCTTCTCGCGTGTTATGGAGGCTGAAACGCTGGAGGCGGTGAAGAAGATACTGGCTGCCAAGACTTCCGCGTATTGGGAGGAGCACTTCAATTTCAGAAAGGTTTCACCCCGGAGGGAAAAGCGGGTAGGGGACGGTGCCTTGAATCTGATTGCCATCAATACGGTCATCCCGTTTCTTTATGCTTATGGCCTGCACAAGGCCGATGACGTTTTGTGTGACCGTGCCACCCGTTTCCTTGAATCCTTGAAGGCCGAAAACAATCACGTAACCCGACTTTGGGATGGTGCCGGTTTGCCGGTATCTACCGCTGCCGATTCGCAGGCTCTGCTTCAACTTCAAAAGGAATATTGTGACAAGAAAGACTGCTTGCGTTGCCGGTTTGGTTACGAGTATCTGAAACATAGATGATAATAATTATCGCCCCATAGCCTTAGCATTTTATTACTTTTATATTATCTTTGCGCATTGAAAAATAATCCGAGTATATGAAGGCTATCCGCTTTGTTTTTTGTCTGTTTGCGGCACTCATGCTGACGACTCTCAATGGTCTGGCTGCCGAAGAGGAGGATTTCAAGACATTTCTCCAGAAATTCACGTCCAGTGCTTCATTCCAGTATTCCCGAATCAAGTTTCCTTTGAAGTCTCCCATCGCCCTCTTGAAGGATGACGGTGAGACGGAACAGACTTTTCCCTTCACCCGCGAGAAGTGGGCATTGCTAGACGAAGAAACGCTGAAGGAAGGACGTACTACCGAAGAGGAGGGAGGTACCTATATTTCTCACTTCACTGTCAATGAGCCTGCCCATAAAGAGTTCGAAGCAGGCTATGATGAATCAGAACCTTCCCTTCGTGTGGTCTTTGAACTGACGGATGGCAAGTGGTATGTCACCGACTGCTATAACGACTGGTACAACTTCGATCTCCCTATCAATGAACTGGAAGAAACTATTCAGGCGGTACAAGAGGAAAACAAGGCTTTCGAAGAACTTCATCCTTGATGAAGTGGGGGCAGAAATCCGCCTCAATCATTATTTTATCCTTCTTCTGTACGATTTATGCCCCTCTTTTTCCAAAAAGAGGGGTTTCTTTGTACCGTACTAATACATTGAAATATGCGGTTACAACTTCTTTTGATGCAACTTCTCTTATGTGTCCTCCCCGGTATGGAGATGGGCGCTTCCTGCCGGCTTACCGCCTGGGTCGTGGAGGATTCTTCCGGAAAAGTGGAAATTACATGTATCGGCGATACGATGGATATTGTATCTCCGGACGGGCTGTCCCTTTGGTATAAGGAACGGTTGACGGGAAACTATGAGATTACCTACCGGGTACAAGTGGTGGTTGAGAATGGTAGCTACGACCGTCTCAGCGACTTGAATTGTTTTTGGGGGGCCGATGACCCCCGGCATCCGGATGACTTCTTTGCCCGCAGTGCATGGCGCAACGGCGAGTTCAAGAATTACAATACGCTGGACCTTTACTATGTGGGCTACGGCGGTAATGATAATGGAACTACGCGTTTCCGTGAATACCATGGAGAGTATTATGGAGTGGACGATGCAAAGATTAAACCCATCTTGAAAGAGTATACCGATGCCGCCCACCTTTTGAAGCCCAACCATTGGTATGAAGTTAAAATCCGTGTGGAGAATGGAGCCACCACTTATGCCATGGATGGTGAAGAACTTTTCAGCTTACCGGTTGCCGATGGCAAAGGAGACGGCTATTTCGCCTTACGGTTGTGGCAGAACCACGTACGTTTTGCAGATTTCCAAGTAGCAAATATCGATAACCTTAAATAAACAGACATGATGCAATTCAGTAAATGGAAAATAGGAGCGGTAGCGCTCGTTTGCATGTTGCTGCCGGGCAGTGTACATGCACAAATCGTGAAGAATGAGCGCTTGCTTTCTTTTGAGGAGAAGCAGGTTCCGGCGTTTGTCACTACGGCAGCTGGTTCGCAGTTGGGCATTAGCGACGAACATTATAGGGATGGCGACCACAGTTTGAGCTGGACTTTCGAGCCGGGTGCCGCACTGTCTATCAAAAAAGACTTGAAGTTTGAGAAGAAAGACCCGACGGGGAAAGACACCTATCTTTCGGCTTTCATCGTATGGGTGTACAATGAGCAGGCCCAGGACAAGCAGATTCGGTTCGAGTTCCTGAAGGATGGCAAGGTATGCACCTCTTTTCCTTTTGGCATCAACTTCACCGGTTGGCGCGGAGCATGGGTATGTTATGAACGCGATATGCAAGGCACCCCGGAAGAAGGGATGGACGAAATCCGCATTGTAGCCCCCGACGTGAAAGGGAAACTCTTTTTCGACCATCTGATTACTGCCAGCAAGGTAGATGCCCGCCAGCAGACTGCCGACTTGCAGGTACCGTTTGTAAATAAGGGAACCACCAACCACTGGCTGGTTATCTACGAACACTCCTTGTGGAAACCGGACATCCCTCTGACAGACGTGACCGAGGCGCAGAAGCAGGATATACGGATTATGGAGAAGCGTTTCCGCGGCATGCTCTACACACCTTCCGCGCTTTCGGACAAGGAGATGCAGTCCATCCGTGAGAAGTATGATTTTTATCGGATTACCTACAAGAACGGCAAGGTAGCAGGACGTCCTATCTATTTCGTACGTCACTCCGAGGCATACGAACGTATGGTACCCGATTGGGACAAAGATATGTTCTCCAGACTGGGGATAGAGATAAGCGACTATTTCAACCTGATGAAACGCGTCGCCATCGCCTACAACAATGCGGAGGATGCGGCGCTGAAACACGAGTTGAAGCAGAAATTCATCGCCATGTACGATAACGCCACCGACCAGGGTATTGCCTATGGCAGTTGCTGGGGGAATATCCACCATTACGGATATAGTATGCGCGGTCTGTTTGTGGCTTATTTCTTGATGAAGGACGTGTTGCGTGAGGCAGGTAAGCTGGAAGAGGCGGTACGTACGCTCAACTGGTATGCCATCACCAATGAGGTATATCCCGAACCTGCCGTCAACGGTATTGATATAGATACGTTCAACACCAAGTTGCAAGGCCGCATAGCCAGCATTCTGATTATGGAGGATACCCCGGAGAAACTGCAATACCTGCGTTCCTTCTCCCGTTGGCTGGACAAAGGCTGCCTTCCTGCGCCGGGACTGGCCGGTTCTTTCAAGCCGGACGGTGCTTGCTTCCATCATTGCAACAATTATCCTGCCTATGCAGTGGGCGGTCTGGACGGTGCCACTAATATGATTTACTTGCTGAGTGGTACCGAGTTCCGTCTGTCCGAGCAGGCACACGAGACGGTGAAGAAAGTGCTTCTCACCATGCGTTTCTATTGCAATCTGAAGCAATGGTCGCTTTCCATGTCCGGACGCCATCCCAACGGGGGAGGAAGCCTGATACCTATCCAATATGCCACGATGGCCATTGCCGGTACGCCGGATGGCAAGCTGAAATATGACCCCGAAATGGCGGCTGCCTATCTGCGCCTGGTTGCCTATACAGAAGCTCCGGACAAGAATGCGCCCGACTATCTGCCGAAGGCTTCTACCCGCCACGAATTGGAGATGAAGAAGTTGCTCGAAGCCCAAGGCTTCCGTCCGGAACCCGACCCGCAAGGCAATTTGGCTTTGGGTTACGGCTGCGTGTCCGTACAGCGTCGTGACAACTGGGCTGCCGTAGTTCGCGGACATTCCCGTTATCTCTGGGCTGCCGAGCACTATCTCCCCGCCAACTTCTATGGCCGTTATCTGGCACATGGCAGCATGCAGATTCTTACCGGAAAACCCGATGAAATGGTTACTTTTGCCACCAGTGGCTGGCAGGAAGCCGGTTTCGACTGGAATCGTATTCCGGGTGTCACGAGCATTCATCTGCCTTTCGACCGGCTGCGTGCCCGGGTCTTGAATGTCGATACCTTCTCCGGTATGGAGGAGATGCTCTATTCCGACGAGGCTTTTGCCGGCGGTTTGTCCCAGGCGCATCTGAACGGAAACTTCGGCATGGTGCTGCACGAACATGACAAGTATAACGGTTCTCACCGTGCCCGCAAGTCGTTCCACTTCTTCGACGGCACCATTGTATGCCTCGGTACGGACATCGAAAACCTAAATACCGAATATCCCACGGAAACCACCGTGTTCCAGCTTGCCGCCATTACTCCCGAAACCCGCCGGTACTGGGAGTCCTATCAGAGTGATGGACAGACTTATATAGACCCCAATGGCGTAGGTTATTACATTTCCAAAGCTTCCCGCCCTGATGCCCGGTATGAGAAGAACTTCCCGCAAGTGACCGTGGGCGAGCGTAGCACCAAGCCCACTTCCGGTGACTGGGTGTCCTTGACATTGCAGCATGGCAAAGCTCCGAAAGGCGCTTCCTACGAATATGCAGTGCTGCCCCATACGGATGCCGTCGCTTTGAAAGCATTCGCCAAGAAACCCACTTACAAGATTCTCCGGCAAGACCGCAACGCCCATATTGTGCGCTCTCCGGCAGACGGTCTTACTTCTTACGTCTTGTTTGAGACTCCGCAGGCTCTGCCCGACGGCGGATTGTTGCAGAAAGCCGATACATCGTGCCTTGTCATGATACGCGAATATAAGGACAAGCTTCTGCTGACTGTTTCCCAACCCGACCTGGCCTTGTATCGTGGTCTGAGTGATGAGGCTTTCGATAAAGACGGAAAACGTATTGAGCGCAGTATCTATTCACGCCCGTGGACTGACAATGAGAGTCAGGAGATTCCCGTAACCGTTACTTTGAAGGGACAGTGGAAGGTTGCCGAGACGCCCTATTGCAAGGTGTTGTCGGCAGACAAGAAGCAGACAGTGTTGCGTTTTACTTGCCGGGATGCTGCAAGTTTCGACGTGGAGCTGAAGAGATAAGGACAGTGTCTGCCGGACATTAACTTCCAATACCTAAAACACCCGGATGTTTTACCCTATAACATCCGGGTGTTTTCCTATAAAAGATGGGGATGTTTTCACCCAAAACATCCCCATCTTTTGGCTGTTAAGTATCAGTGTGCTGTTTCCTTTCTTCTATTATGAATGAATTTGGAAATAAATGTCTAATATGTTCCGAGCAGGTTGCTCACCGCCGCTTCATAATTGGCTAACTTCGTGGTCTTGTGTATGGTCTTTCGCGCCTTACGGTCTCCGTCCGGCAGCAGATATTCCCAGAAGCTTTTCATTTTCGTCAGCAGTTGCGTGTCTCCTCCTTGCAGTTGCTCTCGGTAGCTGCCGAACACCTCGGTGTGTAGTTGTCCCACTTTTTTCGCCATTTCATCGGAAGAAATCGGGGTTCCTTGCTTGTATTCCAGCGCCAGGGCAGGATTGGCGAGTAGCCCGCGGCCGATGACGATACCTGCCAATCGGGGGAACCGTGTGGTGATAGAACGGATATCGTTCGCGGTATGCAGGTCTCCGTTGTAGAACAGAGGGTGGGTGCACTCTTTGTAGAAAGCTTCAAATCCCTCCAGGTCTACCTCTCCTTTGTATTGTTGCTTGCCCAGACGCGGGTGCAGGATGATGTGTGCGAGGGGGAGTTCGTTGAACAGCGGTAGCAGGGCAAGACACTCCTCCGCCTGCTCCCAACCCAGACGCAGCTTCACGGAGAAACGGATGTCGGGATGCCGGTCGATGGCTTCGGAGAGCAGCGCCTTCACTTCTTCGGGATAGGGCAGCATGCCGGAGCCATTGTGGCGCCGGGCCAGCATCGGAAAAGGACAACCCAAATTGATGTCCGTTTCCCGGTATCCTTTTTCGATGAAAAGGGACATTATGTGCTCCAGCTTGTCCGTATCCGGAGCAATGAGCTGGGGGATGAGGTGCAGGTCCGGGTTGTGGTCCGGCTCAATGTCACGGGCATCTTTCCGCCGGATTTCTCCGTGCTCCATGCGTACGAAAGGAGAGTAATAGGTCTCTATGCCGCCGAAAATGCGTGCATGCGCCCGCCGGTAGACGGCATCGGTATAGCCTTGCAGCGGGGCGAAGTGGATGGGTAATATGTTCTCGTTCATGGCTGCAAAGATACACATTTTTACTTCCGGTCTTTGATGGGAATCACCATATTCCAAGAACGGGATGCATTTTCGAACCCTCCGGGCCCGTCCATCGTGGCAAAGAAGATGTAGGCAGGCTTTCCGTCCTCGAAGAGGATGAAGGGGCGTTCCAGTTGCCCTTGCTTCTCCACGCTGCCGTCTTCCCATTCCACGGTGAGCGAGTAGGCTTTCGGGTCTTTATCTACAGTCCATTGGATGCCGTCTTTGGAATGTGCCATGACGCCTCCGCCCCGTTCGCCGGTAAACTTGGCTACATGGTCTTTGAAGATGGCATGATAGCCGTCTGCATCTTTCCAGAGGAAAGGGTCTTCCGCTTCGCCCTGACCGTCTACTTCAAAGATGGGATAGTCATTGTTCAGCACCCGATAAGGACCTTCTATGGTAGGGGCATAAGCCATTCCGAGGCTCATGGCCGAGTGCAGGTAACCGTTCGTGTAATGTCGTCCCTTGAATATCATCATCACCGAACCGTCTTCTTGAATGATAGGAGAGGGGTTTGAGGTCAGAAAACTGTAGAAAGTATTGGGCTTGGTCTTCAAGATGGGCTCGTCCAGGCGTTTCCACGGACCGTAGGGCGAGTCGGCAACGGCCAGTCCCACACGTTTGTTGGCACGGGCAACGGTACACCAGGGGCTTTCCAGGGTGAGTTGTTCGTAAGTAGGGTCGGCAAAGGGGTGGGTGGAACCCATATAGATAAGGTAGTATTTTCCGTTCTGTCTCAAAATGCGTGGATTGTGTGTGGAGCGTCCGTCCCAGTATTGCGCGCCACGGGCAGGGAGGGCCACTTCGCTGAACCGGTAAGGTCCTTGCGGTACCTCGGATACGGCATGTACAATCTCCGAGGCTACCATCCATCCCGGATGGAACGGCAAGCTCTTGGGAAAGCGGGAAACGAACATATGGTACTTGCCGTCATCTCCTTTCACTACCGAACTTCCCCAGGCCCAATAGCCTTCGCACTCGAAAGCTGGTGTACGTGGAGCTTTGTCCAAGTGATGAAACAGTGGGTTTTCCGACTTCTGTTTCAGTTCTACCAGATTGTCCAGCTTCTGGGCAGAAGACGTTATAGCTATGAAAGCGGCAAAGAGAAAAAGCAGATGATGTCTTTTCATGGGGAATGTTGTTAATAAGGTTATTATGATGAAACAAAGATAGCCAATCTTTTTATGCCTGCTGCCGCACTCAGCCAGTTCCGTACGAAAACTGCATCTGTTTTGTATGATTGCCGTCATTTCTTCCCTCTGCCTTTCATTATATTTGCTGAAAATATAATCGGACATTATACAATAACCAATACGATTCTAATATGCAGAGAAACCTTATTCTGACCATTCTCGGCCTTTGCTTGGCCGCACCTGCTTTTCCGCAGGAGAAGGAAACGCAGTTTGCTTTCAATAATTATCACCGTTACTACAACGAAGCCCGGCAGCGGGGGGATGCAGAGAAGGAGAAGTCCATCGAGGCTTTCCGCGCTTCCTTTGCGCAGCATCCTTACCGTTATCATTCCCTGGACACCCGGTTGAGTGCGCAGGAGTGCCTGGCACAACTCACTGCCGACGGTATCTTTTCTGGTTTAAGGGGGCAGGAAGAGCAATTCCGCAAAGAGAATGCCTTTCAGAAACCTTACTCCAACCCGCAGGCTGAAATAGGCTTGTTCGTGGCGGATGCCTTCAACCGTATCTGGAAAGTTGCGGATGCCTATCGTAAAGGTGAACTGACAGAAGAGCAGGCCTTGTCCGGTAAAGTGCTGAAGGCAATCTTGCATTACGGCGGTATCGAAGCAGGACGCCCCAATGACGGTCCCCGTTTCCATGCATCTTGCTTTGCCATACCTACGGCAGCGGTCAATACTTATTTCTGCTATCTGAAACAGATGGATGATGCGGAAGGCGGGAAAGGCGGCACATTGCTGCAAGAGGTATGTGATATGTTGAAAACCATAGCCTTACAAGCCTGGACCCAACCTCTCCGCCACGACGAAACCGATGGGAATGTAGTTTCCATTTCCCGTTTCCGCAACCATGTGTGGTGGGTGGGCGGCAATGCATTGGCCTATCGTTCCCTATTGCCCGTGGCCGCCATGTACCGTTCCATTCCTATGATAGACTTGCTGGCGGAAGTTTGCCAGCGCGGTATCAGTATGACCTCCCAAACTACGTATTCCGATGCTTTTTGGACTGAGGGATTCACTGCCGACGGGGCAGGTTGGGGACATGGAAAGCAATGCCTGATTTGGGGCTATCCCATTGACGGGACTTCCAATGCACTTAAAATGCTGAATATGCTGAAAGGCTCTCCCTGGGCCAAGAATCTGGGCCGGGATAATGTGCAGGCACTTCTTAATTTCCTGCGTGGTGGTGCCTGGTATTATTATAAGGGATATCGCCTTCCTTGCCTGGACCGTGGCTCGTATGTATATAATCCCACAGAGCTTTCCATCCCTTATGCCGGAATGCTGGATAACCTTATCGGCAACTGGATGGACTCTTTCACCCCCGAAGAGCAGCGGGAACTGTTGCAATTGCAGCAAGAGGTGAAGAAGAATCGCATCATGATGGAGGAGTATGCTCCGGGCATCTATTCCGGTACCCGTTGGTTCTTCAACAACGACGACTTGATAAAGAAGACCCCCGACTATCATATCACGATTAATATGGCCTCTGTCCGTTGTGACGGACTGGAGAGTGCCGCCAGTTTTGCTGATGCCTACAATTTCTATCCGACGGATGGAATGACGTTGTTCCAGCGCAGCGGCGATGAGTATTTCCGGATTATGGGCGGTTGGGATGTCACCGCTTCCCCGGGTGTGACTGCACGCGAAGGCATGGACAAGCTGGTTCCCGTAGAGAATTGGCGTGGTTATTGCAGCAGGAGTAATTTTGCTGCCGGTGCTACGGATGGCGGGAGTAATGCCGTTGCAGGATATATCTTCGAAAAGATGAACGCTTCTGCGAAAGAGGGTGTGAACGACAAGGGGAACAGTGAGGGCTTGAACGAGGTTCTTTATGGCTTCAAGGCATATAAGTCTTATTTCATTCTGGGAGATTACATGGTAGCTTTGGGTGCGGGCGTAACCAATAAGCGTCCTGAACTGGATGGGGAGATTCGTACCACCATCGACCAGACGGCTTGGACGGATGAAGTTTTCTCGATGAAAAGGGGAAAAATGGAGCTTGTCGCTTCCGGCACTCACTCGCTTTTGTCGGCAGATGGTACTCCCCTCTGGCTGGTGCAGAAAGGTAAGTTTGCCTATCGGATACTTCCTGAGTATACCCGTGAAGCATTTGTTACTTGCGAGACTCGTCCCACAGATTGGGTGAAGCGGAACAAGGTGAATGAAAAGAAACAAGGCTTGCCCTCAGAAGCCAGAATCCTCCGTCTGTGGGCAAATCATGGACAGCGTCCGGTTGATGATACCTATGGCTATGTGGTTTATGCAGGCCGGCAGATACCATCGGATGAACTGCCGTTCCGGGTATTGCAGAACGATACCCTGGTGCAGGCGGTCTGCTCTATGGATGGAAAGGTGGTGGAAGCCGTCTTGTATCCCGGCAATAAAGGTTTGCAGGCAGAAGGTTTGTCTCTTTCCGCTTCTGCCCCGTGTGCGGTGCTGATAAGGGAAGAAGCAGGGGAGATTGTGGTTTCTGTCACCGATGCTTGCATGAATGCGGCTCTGAAAGGGATTCGGATTGTTCTCAATGGAAGGGAAATCAAAGTACCTATGCCGCAGAGGATGTTTTGTGGAAAACCGGGGGTAATACGTGTGGATAGAATGACAAATCAATGATATAGATTCTTTTATTGATTACTTTCTGGGCCTATATCGGTCTACTCACTACTTTTGTTTCTACACAAAAGTTTCAAAATGAATAATATCTGTCGCGATGTCAGGCTCTAATGGTATATTGGGAATAGTGTGATATAGTTGCTTTTGACGTTCAAGACCATTCCTTATTTGGTTGGATGTCTTTGGGGCAGTATTCATTGTATTGATAAATAAAAGGGAGGAACCTCACGGCCCCTCCCTTTCGTACATATCAAATTGATTAAGGTCTATTTGATTTCTTGATAAATAAGGTTAGAAGTTTTGTGTTATTCTGTTTCTATTAATAACCGGCATTATTGGTCCATTGTGTTAACTCAATCTGTTGGTAGGGGATTGGGAAATAATAATGGTTGTTTCTTTGGAAAAGTGAACCATCCCAAGTCTCGGCTCTTACTTCACTTACCTTCTCGAGACGGACTAGTTCGAACCAACGCTTCATTTCGGCAAAGAATTCCCATCCTCGCTCATTGGACACTGCAGTGGTGAAAGCGGTGGGGTCGGTAGTGGTAGTCAGTTGGCTGTCTGCATATCCGGCACGTTTCTGTATTTCCTGAATAGCCTGGATAGCTTGCGTATTCACGCTGTTGGTTGCACGAGTGGAGGCTTCGGCATACATCAGCAGGACTTCGGCATAACGATAGATGCAGGTGATACCGTTGGCAAGCTGGCTACTACCCGGTGCGCCATTATCATAGTTGTAATATTTCGAGATAGCAGGTAACTTGTCACCGCTCTCTTTGTAAGTGACATGGCCACTTTTAGTGTTCCATTCCGTCATGTAGTTCCAGGCTTTCCGTTCATCGTCTGGATAGTTCAAGTAGAAGGCTTCGTTACCGTAATAATCGGCCCAACCGGCGGGGATAAAATCGGCTGGATAATAGGACTTCCCATAGTTACTGGCTGTTTTTAGCTTTGCATTATGGTGGATGGCAAACATCACTTCATTGGCTTGTTCTTTGTTGGCTTCTTTCCACAATTCAGCATAGCTCTCGGTCAGATACAGTCCAGAGTTGTCTATGATATTTTTGGCTGTTGTAGCTGCCAGGCTATAATATTCTTGTCCTTTTTTTAAAGGCCAGCCTGCCATAGTCATGTAGGCGTCGGCGAGGCAGGCTTCAGCTGCCCATTTAGAGGGAGTGGAGCTAAAACCGCTACGGCTCTTGGTCGGTAACAGTTCTACTGCCTTTTTTAAACTTGGAATAATAGCTTGGTCATAGATGTCGGCTACAGCTGTTCTCGGCATATTAGTGGCAGCGTCTTCTTCCGTCAGAATCAGAGGTAAATCACCATACATGCGTACCAGATAAAAATAAGACAATCCACGGAGGAAGTAGGCTTCACCTAATACTTCTTCATATTGTTTGGCTAAGGTAGCGTCTTCAGGAAGCACCGCTTTGTTGATGAGTTTGTTGGCGTTGTTGATTACAGTAAAGAATAATTCCCATGTAGTCTTGTAGTCTGCATTGTTGGCTGTGATATTGGGGGTCAGTCGGTAGTAATTAGCCAGTTCATTGTTGGCTTTTGCTGCACGATATGTAATGTCATCTGCGCATACATTGATGCGTTGCAAGCGGCAGTTGAATCCGTAGTTACCATTCCATAAATCGTTGTAAAGCCCTGTTGTAGCTTGTTGCAGGCTGGTCAAATCCATACGTGCAATATATTCTTCTTCTGTAATGAAGGATTGTGGCTCTTGAGTCAGGTCCACACAAGAGGTTGTGAGGAACATACTACTTGTAATTACTATATATGCTAATTTTTTCATATCGTTCTTTTGTTTAATAAAGTTAATCATTAGAATGCAAAGTTTAAACCAATGAGGTAGTTACGGCTGTTAGGATATGCACCCCAGTCTACACCTTGTACCAATGGACTACCCATGGTAGCTTCAGGATCCAGTCCAGAATAGCTGGTAATGTGGAACGGGTTTTGAATAGAAGCATATACGCGCAGGTTGCTGATGCCTAATGCTTTACAAGCCAATTCTGGTAATGTGTAACCCAAGGTAATACTTTTCATCTTGATAAAACTTCCGTTCTCAACAAATCGCGTGGAGAAGAAATCTTTGTTTTCGGTTCCTCCATTGGTAAAACCTGGTACATTCGTATTAGTATGGGTAGGTGTCCAACGGTCCAAGAAGTCACGCATTGGGGTTACACCAGCTACCTGTTGACTTCCGATGAGACCGAAGCCTATCTGTTTGGTCGCATTATAGATGTCGAATCCGTGGAAGCCTACTACGAAGAATGAAAAGTCGAAGTTCTTGTAATTGAAACTATTGTTCCAACCCCAGTTGAATGTCGGTTGTCCGCAACCGATAATGCCTTGGTCCTCAGTGTTAATCTTTCCGTCTTTGTTGACATCTATATATTTAGAATTACCTGCAACAACTCCATATACTTTACCGTTGGTCTCACCAGTGGCGTTCCCGTTGGCATCAATGAATGGAGCGTTTACTTCATCTTCCTGCCAGATACCGTCAAAGGTATATCCCCAGAATGTCCCTAATTTTTCACCTTCAATCATTTGGAATAATTGGTTCTGGTAGTTACCAGCTTGCTGTTGGCGGTGGTTGGGAGTTGGTATACTGGCATAAGTACCTTTGTTGTGTGCCAAAGTAAGGTCTGTGTGCCAGTTGAAATCTTTATTGGTAAAAGGGTCTGCACTAATAGTAAATTCAACACCAGTATTTTTAATTTCACCAGAATTCATAAGTAATGACGAGTATCCCATGTGGGTAGGTTGTGCCAGTTCCAGTAGAATGTCTTTGGATACTTTGTTGTACCAATCGGCTGTTAAGCGAACGCGACCATTGAGAATACCAAAGTCAATACCGACATTGACCTGGTCGTTACGTTCCCATTTTAGGTAAGGAGCGGCGGGACGGTCTACTTTATAGGAAGTGCTGCCATCGCTGTTTCTTACGGGTGACATTTTGGAGTAAATACGATAAGCTTCTACTGATTGATTACCTACGGAGCCATAACCTAAACGAAGTTTTAGTTGGTCGATGAAACTGTTCTCTTTCAAGAAGTTTTCTTGTTTCAAATCCCAAGCCAAAGCGGCGGAAGGGAAGTAACACCATTTGTCTTTCAATCGTGAAGAGCCGTCGGCGCGTATGGAAGCCGTAATCATATAGCGATTCATGAATACATAATTGACACGTAACATGCCTGACATCAATGTATTGATGATGCGATCTGAACCGATAGCGGCAAGATTAGCGTCAGACCATGCCAAGTTGTTAATACCAATACGGTCGATATAATCCAGATTATAGGCAGTACTTGTGTGGTTGTAATTATTATCGTAGGATTGTTCGAATACAGCTGTTGCATTGATACGGTGATTTTTATTGAACTCCTTGACATAACTCAGTGTATTGGTGTTCAGCCAGGAAGTATTCCAGTAACTGCGCGATTGTCCTTGGGTCATTTTGTTCTTGTAGTTGTAATAGCTATCTTCGTTTTCTACTGAAGTGTTCAGTCGGTTGTCGAATAGGACACCTAATTGTGAACGGAATGTTAGTCCATCCAATATATTGAACTGTACGTATCCCTGAAGACGATTATTAATGGTCTTGTTGGAGTTGTTTGATTCCCAAATGTATCCCATAGGATTGTAGGTTGGACTGCCATCAAAGAAGGCGTTGTTATATTCTCCGTTCTCCTTTTTAGGAGAGATTGTGCTAGGGAAGTACATGGCTTGTTGAATCAAACCATCGTATTGTGTGATACGGGGAGCTGTATTATTGCGATAGTGTCCATAAATATTCAGTCCGGCTGTCAACCATTTTTTGATTTTAGTATCCATCTTCAAGCGCCAACTGTAGATTTGACTGTCTGATTCTTTAATGATACCTTTGTCATCTTGATAACGGAGTGATGCTAAGAAAGTGGTTTTCTCGCCACCACCGGCTATAGAGAGTTCATAGTTCTGGGTAACTGCAGTGCGGAAAATTTCTCTTGAGTAATCGAAACCTGCTGTTCCGTTCTTGAAAGCTTCTAGCTCTGCTGCACTGTAATAGTGGTTGTCTTCATAACCAAATTTTTCTTTACCGAATTCGTTCACCAAATTGGCATATTCGTATGGAGAGAGGTTGTCAGCATACTTAGCTACTGTCTTGATATTAGCAAAAGCATTAAAAGATACAGTCAATTTATCTTTGTCAGGATTTTTAGTAGTAACCAAGAGGACACCGTTTGCACCGCGAGAACCGTAAACAGCTGTTGCAGATGCGTCTTTCAATACTTCGATAGATTGAATATCGGAAGGATTCAACGACTGAAGGGAACCACCGATGAAACCGTCGATAACAACCAAAGGACCGGTTTCTGCTGTGATAGAGTTGATACCACGTACACGGATGGTATTGTCTTCAGTAGGATTACCGGAACCAGAGAGAACTGATACACCGGCCATACGTCCCTGCAATGCATCGGATACATTACCGGTCGGGGTATTCTTCAATGCATCTGCTGCTTTTACAGAAGCAACTGCACCGGTCAGGTCACTCTTACGTTGAACGCCGTAACCCACTACGACAACTTCCTGCAGCAATTGGCTGTCTTCTGCCAGTTTTACGTCGATTTTGGTCTTTCCGCCTACGGCAATCTTTTGTGTCTGATATCCGATATAGGAGAATACGAGAGTTGCGTTTGCCGGAACATTGGGAAGGGTGTAGTTTCCGTCAATGTCTGTGATACATCCGTTACTTGTTCCTTCCACCTGGATAGAAGCACCAATCACCGGACCTAAGTTGTCAGTCACTGTACCTGTTACTGTGAGATTCTGTGCATTGGCCTGCGTGGCAAATAGGACAGAAAGCAACATAATACCTAATGCTTTAAAGAAGCTGGATTTCTGTTTCATAAATATTAATTTAATTAGTTATTAATAAAGGTTGTTTCTTTGTTTTGTACTCACTTCAGAGTTGAATCACATCGCAAATGTAGGGGATGGAATATACAAATGCATTAGTTAATAGTTCGCAAAAAGTACGAATTCGTACAAAACTTGCGAACTATACCACTCTTGTACTTTTATTCCCTTTCACTTTGGTTCTTTGCTTCCTTCACCTCTTCCAGTAGGGCAGAGAGCGTTTTTACCTTGTCCGGATGGGCTTCTGCCACATTGTCTTTTTCGGACGGATCAATGGAAAGATTGTACAGTTGGGGCTGCGGGGCGTTGCCCATTTCTATTTTTGTCCAATACTCCAGTGCCGGCTTGTCGCTGGGCTCTATGTATTTCCAGTCTCCTTGGATAATGGAGAGTGTATTGTCCAGATTCTGTTGTACAATATAGTCACATCCGGCAGTATCGGTTCCCAGGAAGTTGTTGAGCTGGTCGCGGCTGTCGGGAGCGATGCCTGCTTCCAGCGGATGGTTCAGCAGGGCGGCGAATGAAGCGTATACATCAATCATGGAGAAGGGGGCTTGTTGTTTGCCGGGTTTGATGCCATTGGGCCAGCGTACAATGAAGGGAATGCGGGTACCGGCATCGAAAGCGCTGTACTTCCCACCGCGGTAGTGCTTCATGGGAGTATGGCCGTTCAGCAGTTCGCGTGCCTGGTCCTGATAGCCGTCGTCTATGACGGGACCGTTGTCACTGCAGAATACAAAAATGGTGTTGTCGGCAATGCCGAGGCTGTCCAAAGTGTGCATGATTTCACCCACGGTCCAGTCCAGCTGGAGGATGACGTCGCCACGTACGCCCAAACCACTCTTGCCGGCGAAACGCGGATGTGGCACGCGGGGAACATGTACATCTTGCGTACCCATGTAAAGGAAGAAAGGTTCGTCTTTATGGGCTGTGATGAAGTTCTTAGCTTTGTCTGTAATCACGTCGGCAATGTCTTCGTCTGTCCAAAGGGCGGATTTGCCGCCGGTCATCCAGCCGATGCGGGGGATGCCGTTGATGATGGTGTTATTGTGCCCCTGGCTGGGTTTCATCTTGACGAGTTCGGGGTTTTCGAGACCGGTGGGCCAGTCACCGACCTTGTGGTCGTAGCTCACAGTGATAGGGTCGTTGGGGTCGAGACCCACTACATGTCCGTTCTCTACAAAGACGCAGGGAACGCGGTCGACGGTAGCGGGGATGATGTATTCATAGTCAAAGCCGATGTCTTGGGTGTTCGGTTTGATGGAGTGGTTGAAGTCTGTACCGCCTTTAGGGCCCAGGCCGAGGTGCCACTTGCCCACTGCTGCAGTGGCGTAGCCTTCTTCCTTGAACATATCAGCCATAGTGACGCAGGCGGTATCGATGATGAGTTCGGAATTGCCCGGAGCAATGCCGGTATTCTTCTGTCGCCAGGGATACATGCCTGTCAGCAGGCCGAAGCGGGAAGGGGTGCTGGTGGAAGAAGTGGCATAAGCGTTGGTAAACTGCATGCCTTGTCCGGCAAGGCGGTCGATGTTGGGAGTGCTTACTTTGGTGGCACCGTAACAGCTCAGGTCGCCGATACCCAGGTCATCAGCAATCAGATATACTACATTGGGCTTCTGCGGCGAGTGCTCCGAAGTCTTGTCTTTAGGTTGGCTTCCGCATCCCGCTATCAGGGCTGCACCGGGAATCAGAGACCACAAGGGGGAAAAATGCTTCATAGTTCTTTGACTTTAGATTGTAATTCTGAGGTCAAAGGTAAGAGGTTTTATGGAATCGGGTGTATAAGGAAGTACAAGGGAAGGGAGAAAAAGTACAAACCGTATCATGCGATGGCTTGATGTACAATATTAAGATGTCTCTTCACTGTCTTCCGTACTTTCCTCTCCTCCATTCTCTCCTTTGCGGTAGGCCAGTGGGCTGACATGGTAAATGTCCTTGAAGCATTTGGAGAAATAGCGTGAAGAACTGAAACCGATCCGGTCCGCAATTTCAGTGATATTCAGCTCCGGATTGTTGCGCAGCATTAGAGCGCCTTTCTTCAGGCGGATGGTCAGGATAAAGTCGTTCGGAGTTTGTCCGGTGATAGCCTTCAGCTTGGTGAACAGATTGGTGCGTGCCATTGCCATTTCACGGGCAAAGACGTTGACGTTGAACTCCGTATCGTCCAGATGTTGCTCGATGACTGCCATGGCACGGTCCAGAATCTCCTTGTCTATGGGGTTGGTGGCAAGCATCTGTACAAAGGCTTGCGGCTGCTTGCTGAACTTCTCCTGCAGGAGGATGCGCGAGTTCACGAGGTTGTTGCAGCGCGAAATCAATAGATTGGTGTTGAACGGCTTGGTGATATAGTCATCCGCACCGATGCGCAGTCCCTCGATATTCTGTTCGATGGCAGTACGTGCCGTGAGCAGTACCACGGGAATATGGCAGGTGTTGAAGTCGCTCTTTATCTGTTTGCACAGTTCCGTTCCCGACATGTTGGGCATCACCACGTCGCTGACTACGATATTGGGCATTTCGCTGCGCACCAGTGCAAGTCCTTCCGCTCCGTCGGCCGCAGTCAGCACTTCGTAGAAGGGCTTGAAGATACCTGCCAGCATGTCGCGGATGGAGTCGTTGTCTTCCACTATCAGGATTTTTGCATCCGGGAGTCGTTTGATGGGAGCACTCTCTTCCAGCTCCGCCTTGAGCAGGGCATCGTTTTCCGGTTTGGGAATTTCTATTTGTTGCACACTGTCTGCATTCTTATTTATTTGCTCTTCGTCAAACTGTGCGTTCCCCAATTGCAGGTTTACGATGAAGCTGCTACCTTTGCCCAGTTCGCTTTCCACACGGATGGTGCCGTGATGGAGCTCCACGATACCCTTCGTCAATGCCAGGCCGATACCCGTACCCGTCTTGCTTGCATCTGTAGAGTCCATTTGGTCTATCTGGTAGAAGCGGTCGAATATCTTGTCCACTTCCCGGGCATCTATGCCGCTGCCGGTATCGGTCACGCGGATGACGGCATTGCTGCCTTCGGTCTTGATGCTGAGGGTGATGCTGTCTTCCGCCTTGGTATGCTTGACGGCGTTGGACAGCAGGTTGTTTATCACTTTCTGCATCTGTTTTTGGTCATACCATACTTCGAGGCTGTCTGTTTCCTTCTCGAAGTAGAGGCTGATTTGTTTGGCGCTGGCATATTCCAGGAAAAGCAGATAGTTTTCGTATAGGAAGTTCACGATGTTGTGTGGACTTACCTTTATCTTCATGTGCCCTTGTTCCTGCTTGCGGAAGTCGAGCAGCTCGGTGATGAGTTCCCGTAGCTGTATGCTGTTCTTGTAGATGCCCAGTACCTTGTTATATATGGCAGGCGTGAAGTTCTGGAGTTGCATCAGCGTTTCCACTTGGGCCACGATGAGTGTCAGCGGGGTGCGGAATTCATGGGAAATGTTGGTGAAGAAACGTAGCTTTGACTGGTTCAGGGCCTCTACGTCACGGATGTGCTTCTGTTCGTACTTCAGTGATTCACGCAACTTGATTCTGGACTTGTAGGTACGCACCAGATACCAGAGCAGGATTCCCGTCACTATCAGGTAGATAAGATAGGCAAGGGGAGTCTTGTAGTAGGGAGGCAACACGTGTATGGTCAGGTGGACTTGCGGACAAAGGCTCTCGTCTTTTCCGTTGGGCTTTATAATCAAGTTATAGGTTCCGGCATTCAGGTTGGTATAGGTGATGTTGTGCAGTCCACGGGCACTGTTCCAGTCGTTGGAGAAGCCTTCCAGCTTATAGATGATGTCGTCTTTGTTGGCGGCTACATAGTTTGAAGTGGCAAACTCTATGCTGAACATGGACTGGTCAGCGTTGAGCGTAATCTCGGGGGTGCAGTACAAGGCTTGCTGCAGGATACCGGTCTCATCTCCCACTTGTATTTCCGTTCCGTTCACAATGAGGCGGGAGAGGATGATTTTGTAGGGTTTCGGCGTGAAGTTCAACTCCATTTCATGGAAAGAAATCATTCCCTGCGTGCCTCCCAGGAATATTTCTCCGTCACGGGTCACGCAAAGGGCATTCTCATTGACGGCAGTCATTGGGAAACCGTTTTCGGCACTGTAGTTCAGAAATGCCTTTTGCCGGTAGTCGAAGATGGAGAAGCCCTCGTTGGTGATGAGCAGCAGTTTGCCGCTGGTGGGGGATTCCTCCGTCTCATAGATACAGTCGCTGGAAAGGCCGTTCTTCGCTTGGTCAAAGTTCTCGAAGTCGTTGCTGGCAGGGCGGTATAAGTCCAGTCCGCTGCCCGAAGTGGCGAACCACAGATTGCCTTTGCTGTCTTGGGTAATGTTGTTTACATTGTTGTTGCTGATGCTGTGTGGGTCGGCAGTATCATGGCGGTAGTTGGTCAGTTTGCCGGTATCGAAACGGTAGCTGAACACACCTTCGCCCGTGGCTGCAATCCAGAGCGTACCGTTGCTGTCGAAAGTGACATCTGCCACCATCTTGATTTTTTTGCCTTCTTTGCTGTCCTGGAACAGTTGTTGGCATTTCCCGTTGGCAGGGTCGAAGAGGCAGATTCCGTTTTGGGTGGCTATCACCAGGTGGTCTTGGTAAGGCGCGATATCGCGGATGATGTCGGAAGGCAAGGTCTCCGGATTACCTGCTTCCATGCGGTAGTGTGTGAATCGCCCCGAGCGTATGTCCAGTCTGTTCAGTCCGCCCAGATGGGTTCCTATCCAGATGATGTCTTTGGAGGCATCATAATAGAGAGCCTTGATGTTGTTATGGGAAATACTGTTGGGACCGATTTCCGGGCGGAACCATTTGAACTCACGGGTACGGCGGTTGTAATAGTTCAGTCCGCCCCCTTCGGTGCCAATCCACAGATTGCCGTCCTTGTCTTCTATGGTGCGGCCTACAACCGGATTGCTCAGCCCCTTCTTTTCGATGGGCGAATACATATAGCGGCTGTATATCTCGTACTCGGGGTTGAAGTAGTTGACGCCGCCAAAGTAGGTCCCCAGCCACAGCGTTCCTTGGTTGTCCTTTACGATGCACCAGATGGAAGAGTGTGTCAGTCCGTCGCTCTGGGCATCACTGGCAGTGTGGTTCTGGAAGAGTCCCGTACTTTTGTCATACCGGTTCAATCCGTTGAATGTCCCAATCCAGATGTTTCCCAGATTGTCTTCACAGCAGGCTCGCACGAAGTTGGAAGAGATGCTGTAAGGGTTCTTTGCGTCGTATTCAAAGATTTCGATGGTTCCGTCGGTCTTTACATGGTGCAGCCCTTCTTCCCAGCTGCCAATCCATAACTCGCCTTCGCTGTCTTGGTATATGCTGGTGATGTTGCCTTTCAGGATGGGGTGGGTCAGCTCGTTCTTGTCCAGTTGCAGGCGGTATGCTCCGTCGGTGGTCGTTCCAATCCACATTTGTCCTTTGTCCAGATGCATACAGCAGATTTCCAGACTTTTTCCGGGAAGCTGGTAATAGAGGTCAAAGTTCCCGGTCTGCTCGTTATAGCGGTAGATTTCATTCTGTTTTCCGATGAAAAGGGCCTCTTTGTAATATATGCTGTGCACATTTCCTTGCAGCAGGGTGGTGAATCTTTGGGTGGCGAGATTGAACTCGGCTACTCCTTCCGTACAGAGCAGGTAGATTTTTCCGTTACGGTTGCCGGCCATGCGCAGCACGGTGTTGCAGAAAAGGCTGTAAGGGTCGTTCTTCTGCAGCTTGTAAGTTTGTATGTCTTCTCCGTCATAACGGTTCAAGCCTTCTCGGGTTCCAATCCATAAGACACCGTTTTCATCGATGTAAAGGCTGTTCACGGAGAATTGTGACAGACCGTCGTCGGTTGTCAGATGGTTGAAGGTGATGTTCTGCGCCTGCAGGGTTGCAGCAATCATGCTTACTGAAACAAGAAGCAGCCGGATGATAAACGTTCGCACTTTTCGGGTAGTTTTTAAGGTTTCAGTTACAAATATAGGTATATTTTGTACAAGACTTCTTATTTATTAGGCAGTTTTTGCGGCTATGTTTGGATAAATGTATAATTTTGGAAGCGCGCCGAACGATACTTGTCTTTTGATAGATGGCAATCGGCGTATCTTTGTAAACAAATTAATTCATTTATTATCATGAAAGACCTTTTATCTATTGTATCTCATTTTCAAATGCAGGGTACGGTTCGTGAAATCAAGCCTTTAGGCTCAGGTCTGATTAACGATACGTACAAAGTGACCACCGTTGAGGCCGATGCGCCGGACTATGTTCTGCAACGTATCAATCATGCCATTTTCCAGAATGTAGAGATGTTACAGTCTAATATCGAGGCTGTGACCGGGCATATCCGTAAGAAGCTGGAAGAGAAAGGAGAGGCCGATGTCGAGCGTAAAGTGCTTCATTTCATCCCCACGACCGAAGGGAAAACCTATTGGTATGACGGTGAGAACTACTGGCGTATCATGACTTTTATTCCCCGTGCCAAGACTTACGAGACGGTGAACCCCGAATATTCCTATTATGCGGGAACTGCCTTCGGTAATTTCCAGGCTATGCTTGCCGACATTCCAGATACATTGGGCGAGACAATTCCCGATTTCCACAACATGGAGTTCCGTCTGAAGCAACTCCGTGACGCTGTGGCTGCCGATGCGGCGGGACGTGTGCAGGAGGTGCGGTACTTCCTGGATGAAATAGAAAAACGTGCCGATGAAATGTGCAAGGCAGAACGCTTGTTCCGTGAAGGCAAACTGCCCAAACGGGTATGCCACTGTGATACGAAAGTAAACAACATGATGTTCGACGAAGACGGTACGGTGCTTTGTGTCATTGACCTGGATACGGTGATGCCCAGCTTCATCTTCTCCGATTATGGCGATTTCCTTCGCTCAGGTGCCAACACGGGGTTGGAAGACGACAAGAATCTGGATAATGTGAACTTCAATATGGAAATATTCCAGGCATTTACCAAGGGTTATCTGGAATCGGGCAAATCCTTCTTGTTGCCGATAGAGATTGAGAATCTGCCTTATGCGGCTGCCTTGTTCCCATACATGCAGTGCGTACGCTTCCTGGCAGATTATATCAACGGTGATACTTATTATAAAATCCAGTATCCGGAGCACAATCTTGTGCGTACCAAGGCTCAGTTCAAACTGTTGCAGAGCGTGGAGGAGCATACACCGGAGATGAAAAAATTCATTGACTCATGTATCTGAAAAAGTTTTTAATGACGATAGCTGCCGCTCTTTGCATGCTGCCGCTGTCTGCAATTAATCCCCAAAATAGTAAAATGAAAGAATTGAATGTAAAGAAAGTAAGTGTGGCCAATATACCGGTAGAGTCGGTTCCGGCTCTTATGGATGAAGAGAAGGTGGCGTTTCAGCCTGTAAACACTGTGAATTGGGCTGCTTTTCCTTATACTCCCGATGTGGAATTCCGCATAGCGCATACGGAAGATGCCATTCTGCTGCATTTCAAGGTAAGGGAAGCGAGTGTACGCGCAGTTGCAGGCCACGATAACGGTCCGGTTTGGGAAGATGCGTGTGTAGAGTTCTTCTCTGTGCCTGCCGGTGACGGAGTGTACTACAATATGGAGTGTAATTGTGCCGGAACTCTGCTTATTGGGGCAGGTGCCGGACGTGGAAACCGCCAGCATGCCCCGCAAGAGGTGCTCGATAAAGTACAGCGTTGGGCTTCTTTGGGACGTGAGGCTTTCGACGAAAGAGTAGGTGAGTGTGCCTGGGAAGTGGCCCTGGTCATCCCTTATTCCGCTTTCTTCCTGCATGACATCACTTCGTTGGATGGAAAGACGCTCCGTGCCAATTTTTATAAATGCGGTGACAAGCTCCAGACTCCCCATTTCCTTTCCTGGAATCCGATAGGTCTGGAGAAGCCGAACTTCCATTGCCCGGAGTTCTTCGGTACCCTGCATTTCGAGTAGTAGTAGAACAAAAAATTACTCAACCTGCCCTCACCACTATCACCGCTTTTCTGAAACTCCCTATTCATCGCCCTTTCAAGGGTGAGTGAGAGCAAATAAAAAGGGTGAGGGCAAATTTTACCCTCACCCTTCCGAGCGTACCCGGTTGCTTCCTGCTTCTTTCCCCGTTTTTTATAGGACAAGACAGACCATTGTCTACAGAAACAGTATAATAAATACCCTTTATATACTTAATCCGTTAGTTCACAACACTGAACAGTTTGTTCCAGCATTAGAGAACACTTTGTTTCAGTATAGAAAAACACTTTGTTTTCATATAATGGAACGAACTGTTTTGTTAAGGGAAACAAAGTGTTTTCTATAAGGAAACAAAATGTTTAGTTAAAGGAAACAGTTTGTTTTACTTAGCATACTGCCTGGAATGAATATGCATCAAAAAATAGTAAAAGATAATGCAGGAACTATTGTAGAGGAATATAGAAAAAGGCACGAACTACGCAAACTTACAGAAAAGAATTTATCCATCCGTATTGTCTGCGTGATTCGTGCCCGAAGAAGGGTGTTTACTTCACGATTCCTTTGGAATTCTTGATGAAGTTGATGATATTGTGTATCTCGTCACTCATCGGTACTTGGTCTTCAATCTTCTGCAAGGCATCCTGCACGCTGAAGTTTCCCTGGTATACCAGACGGTAGGCATTTACGATATGGCGCAATACACGTTCGCTCACCTGGTGTTTGTGTTGAAGCACAGCAGCGTTGATACCGTGGTATTCCGCCGGATTACCGTTCATGATGATATAGGGCGGCACATCCTTTGATATGCGGCAGCCAGCTTGAATCAGTACCCAACTTCCAATGTGGCAGTATTGGTGCAGAATGACGTTGCTGCTCAGAATGGTGCAGTCGTCTATCTGACATTCTCCGGCTACGGTAGTCTTGATACCCAGTACACAATGGTTGCCTATCTGCACGTCGTGGCAGAGGTGTACACCATCCATCAGGTAGTTTTCATTGCCGATGCGGGTAGCGCTTCCTGCATGGGTAGCACGGCTGACAACCACGTTCTCGCGGATGTCGTTATTATCACCGATAATCAGCATGCTGTTCTCTCCCGTATAATGGAAGTCTTGCGGTTCGGCACCCAGAACGGCATTGTGATGCACTTTGTTCCCTTTTCCCATGCGGGTACCGTGCAGAATTTTTGCCCCCGACATAATAATACAGTCATCACCGATTTCCACGTTCCCTTCGATAAAAGCAAAGGGCTGGATGGTTACATTCTTGCCGATTTTTGCGGCAGAATCTACATAAGCTAACGGACTTATCATAGTAATTAGCGATTAATGATTAATGATTAGTGATAAATGGTTAGTGATTAGGATTTACTATTTCATTAATCGCTAATCACTAATCACTTATCGCTCATTTTATTCTCTTCCTCCTCCAAGCGCTTGATACAGACTGATGACTGCCTGCATGCTGCTGAAGGTGTCGGATACTTCTGCAAGCTGTGCGCTGAGGTAAGACTGCTCGGCAGACAAGACTTCCAGATAGGTCGACGTGCCTAAGTTAAACAATTCTTTTGTATCTGAGGCAGCTTGGCGGGCAGAATTTACTTGAATAGTGCGTGAAACGGCTTTGTCCTTCTCCATTTGATACAGGTGCAGGGCGTTGCTCACTTCATTTCCGGCATTCAGCAGGGCGGTTTGGAACTGAATCTTAGCCTGCTCCTCTTGTGCCTTGGCTTGTTTCAGACGGGCAATGTTGGCACCGCGATAGAACAAGGGTTGCGTCAGCGAACCGATGGCGGAAGCCAGCAGTTTGCCCGGGTTGACGATACCTGCACCGGAGTTATTGGTCCAGCCTCCCGAACCGCTCAATGTAATCTGCGGGTAGAAAGCGGCACGGGCGCTATTGGTGTTATAGTAGTTGGCAGCCAGTGACATCTCGGCAGCTTTCACGTCCGGACGGTTGGATAGCAACTGCAAGGGGATACCTACTGAAAATTCCGTAGGCAGCTGTTGCTCTTCCAGCACACCGCGTGCGATGCTCTGTGCCGGTTGGTGCAACATCAGGCAGAGGGCGTTTTCGGTTTCGCGTATGCTCTGGCGTATGTCGGGCAGTGATGCCATGACTTGAGCGTAGGCAGTGCGGCTCTGCTCTACGGCAGCAGAAGTGGTTCCGTAGATGCCTGCATCTTTCATGGCTTGCACGGTCTCCAGGTTCTTTTTCAGAATCTCGACGGTGCCTTCGGTGATTTGCAGTTGGCGGTCCAGCATCAGCAGGGTGTAGTACATGTTGGCTACGCCGGCGATGACTTGCGTCTGGACGGCTTGTTCGTAGAATTGCGTCTGCTTCAAGCTAACCTTTGCTTGTCGCTTCGGGTTCAGCAGTTGGCCGAAGAGGTCGATTTGCCAGCTTGCGGTGACGGGCAGGGAGTAGATTTGTGTAGCCTTTCCCTTGTCCCAGCTGCTGACGGTTCCTTGCGGAGACAAGGCAAGCGTCGGAGCATAGGCAAGACGGGCAGACATCAGTGCGGCTTGTGCTTGTTTCACGTTCAAGGCGGCACTGCGCAGGTCACCGTTGTTGGTGAGTGCTTGCTCGATAAGTGTCTGCAGCTGCGGGTCTGTGAACACTTCTCTCCAAGGCAGATTACCGAAGTTGGCCGTATCTGCGGCTAATGTATCGTTCACGGACGCCGTGTCGCGATACAGTCCGGCAGTTGTTATGTCTTCGGGTCTGTCGTATGATTTGTAGATGTGGCAACTGCTCAATAAAGCAGTTGCGCACATCAGGCATATTATTTTCTTCATAATCGCTAATCGTTAATCACTATTTTGTATATTGTTCAATCTCCGGTTCTGCATCCGAGTTGTCCACATCTTCCCATTCCATCGGCTTGAATTTCTCCTGCAAGTACTGGAATGCCACGAACAGTGCGGGCACTATGAAGATTTGCAGAATCATACCGATTAACATACCGCCGATGGCAGACGTACCCAGCGTACGGTTACCGTTGGCACCCGCACCGGAAGCAAACATCAGCGGGAGCAGACCGACAATCATTGCCAACGACGTCATCAAGATAGGACGCAGACGGGCTGCGGCACCCAATACGGCTGCCCAGGTGATACTCATACCCATTCTGCGGCGTTCGAGGGCAAACTCTACAATCAAGATGGCATTCTTGGCCAACAGACCCATCAACATGATGAGGGCAATCTGCATATAGATGTCATTGGACATCGTACCCAGAATCATTTTCAGTGCCGGGATGCTGCCCAATGCGCCTATACCGCCTACAAAGAGGAAGCTACCCAGCAGACCGAACGGCACGGACAGCAATACGGATAAAGGCAGGATGTAGCTTTCGTACTGGGCACTCAGCAACAGATAAACGAATACGAAGCACAATATGAAGATGAGTCCCGTAGTGCTGCCACTCGTTTCGGCCTCTTCACGCGCCATACCTCCCAACTCATAACCGAAACCGGCAGGCAGGTTTTCCTGCGCCACTTCGGCAATGGCTTGCAGAGCCTGACCGGAAGTGTAGCCTGATGCGGGAGCCACCATCACCTTCATGGAGGTGTAGAGGTTGAAACGGCTGATGACGTCAGGACCATATACTTTCTTGATGGAGATGAACTGCGTGATAGGTGCCATCTCGTTGCCGTTGCGCACCTTGATGCTTTGCAGTGTTTCCATATTCTTGGTAGCATCAGGTTCGGCTTGTACCATTACGCGGTACATCTTACCGAAGCTGTTGAAGTTGGAAGCATACAAACCACCGTAATATCCCTGCAAGGTAGTCAAGATGTCATTGGGGCTGATGCCTGCTTTCTTACAAGCGGCAGCGTCAATGTCCAGCTGGTATTGCGGGAAGTGAGGGTTGAAGGATGTCTTGGCAGAGTTGATTTCAGGGCGTGCTTCCAGGGCTGCGTTATAGTTGTTCACTACGTCGAAGAAGTGGTTCAAATCACCACCCGTCTTGTCCTGCATGTTCAACTCGATGTCGCTTGAAGCCGAGTAACCCGGAATCATAGGCGGCGCGAAGAACAATACCTGCGCTTCCTTGATAATCTTTTGGGCGCGCATGTACAAAGTGGCGTACACAATCGTGGAGTTCTGCATCGTGGAACGTTCTTCCCAGTTCTTCAGCTTGATGATGAGTGAACCGTAGGAGGGGCCTTGACCGCCCAAGAAGCTATAACCTGAGATAACGGTACGTGACTGTACGGCAGGGTCTGCAGCAACCAAGCTGTCCACACGGTTCAAAATCTCTTGTGCGCGTTCTTGTGAAGTGCCCGGAGGCAGTGTCACAGCGCCCATGATGGTACCGGTGTCTTCGTTGGGCACCATACCGGTCGGGGTTATCTGCATGAATACGCCCAACAGTACAATAGAGCCGATAACCAGTCCTGCCGATATCCAGCGTTTCTGGATGAAGAACAGCACTTGTTTCTTATACTTGCCCAGGATACCGTTGTATGAGTCATTGAAGGACTGTTTGAACTTGTCGGTAGTCATACCTGCCAACGCCAGCACACTGATGATAATCATCAAGCTACACAGAATGGGGTGTTCGCTGAAGCTGAACAGACCGAAAATCATGCCCAGGATAGCTACCGTCACGAAGAGCAGTGTAATGCCGGGACGCATCAACCGGCCTATAGAGTCGGCATAACGTGCAATCATAATCTTGCGGGCTTCCTTGGCGGCAACGCCTACACGCTCTTTCAGACTTTCGTGTCCGCCGTTGTGAGGTTTCAGGAAGATGGCACACAGCGCAGGACTCAGGGTCAGGGCGTTCAGAGCCGAGAAACCGATGGCAATCGCCATGGTCAAACCGAACTGACGGTAGAAAGTACCTGCCGTACCTCCCATGAAGCTCACGGGAACGAATACGGACATCATCACCAACGTAATGGAGACGATGGCACCACCCAGTTCACTCATGGCGTCGATGGAAGCTGTACGGGCCGATTTGTAGCCCTGGTCCAGCTTGGCATGGACGCCCTCGACGACGACGATGGCATCATCGACCACAATCGCAATGGCAAGCACCATGGCCGAAAGGGTCAGCAAGTTGATACTGAAGCCAATCAGTTTCAATACAAAGAAGGTGGCAATCAACGCCACGGGAATGGCGATGGCGGGAATCAACGTGGAGCGCATATCCTGCAGGAAGATATACACTACGATGAACACCAGGATAAAGGCCTCGATCAATGTCTTGATTACCTCATGTATGGAAGCGAAGAGGAAGTCGTTGGCACTCTGTGCAATGTTTATCTTCAAGCCGGCGGGCAGTTTGCTGGAATAGTCGTCCAGTAGGGCCTCGATATCCGAGATGGTCTGCGTGGCATTACTGCCTGCCATCTGGAAAATGATACAACTCACGGCTTTATGTCCGTTTACCATATTGTTGAATCCGTATGACAGACGGCCCAGTTCCACATTTGCTACATCCTTCAGACGGAGTATTTCACCGTTCTCCAAGGCCTTGATGACAATGTTCTCGAACTCCGTAGTCTGTTGCAGACGTCCTTTGTAGCGCAGGGTATACTGGTAGGTTTGGTTACCGCGCTCACCCAACTGGCCGGGAGCCGCTTCGATGTTCTGTTCGCTCAAGGCGGCAACCACATCGTTGGGGATAAGTTTGTATTGGGCCATTACATCAGGTTTCAGCCAGATACGCATGGAGTAGTCTTGTCCCAATACCATGGCATCGCCCACACCGTTGACACGTTTCACCTCAGGGATAAGGTTGATGTTGGCGTAGTTTTCCAGGAACTCGATGTTGTACTGGTCTTTTTCATCATAGATGGAGAATACCATCAACATGGAAGTCTGGCGTTTACGGGTGGTTACACCGATTTTGGTAACTTCGGCAGGCAGCAAGCCTTGCGCCATGGAAACGCGGTTCTGTACGTTCACCGCTGCCATATCGGGGTCGGTACCTTGCTTGAAGTAGATGGAGATGTCGCCCGAACCGCTGTTGGTGGCGCTCGAACTCATATACATCATATTTTCCACACCGTTAATCTGGTCCTCCAGCGGAGCGATAACGGAGTTAAGCACCGTTTGGGCATTGGCACCTTGGTAAGTCGCACTTACCGATACGGTGGGAGGTGCAATGTCCGGGTATTGGGTGATAGGCAAGGTAGCCAGACCAATAACTCCTAAGATTACTATCAGGATGGAAATTACCGTTGATAGTACCGGACGGTTAATAAATCTATCTAATTTCATTTCATGAACAATTAAGGAATTAAAAATTGAAGAATTTTTTTATTTTTCATTCTTTCATTGAAACGCAGTCTGAATATTGCCTTCTTTCTGGTCTTTTAGGGCCTTCTGGTATTCGGCTTCCTTTTCAGCAGGCGTGATGGGCGTGATGGACTGTCCGTCCTTCAGGTTCTGTACCCCTTCGATAACGATTTTTTCGCCTGCTTTCAAACCTTCCGTCACGTAATAATACTTGCCGTCGTCTAAGCTGAACACTTTAACTTCGGTATTTTTCAGCGTGTTGTCCGGTTGCAGTACGAATACGAACTGCTTGTCCTGGATTTCGGTAGTGGCAGACTGTGGAATCATGATGACATCATGCAGCGGGTTGGGGAATACCACATTGCCGGTGCTTCCACTACGCAGCACGTTGTGCTTGTTGGGGAAGAGGGCACGCATGGTTACCGAACCGGTAGTCTGGTCAATGACTCCGCTGATTGTCTCCACGCGGCCACTGTCGGCATACATGGTTCCGTCGATGAGCTGCAACTGTACATTCGGCATCTTTTCCAGAATTTCCTTGGTGCTACCGCCTTCACGAATCTGTGACAAGAGTTGGCGTTCGGTCATGGAGAAGTAGGCGTACATTTCGGAGATGTCGGCAACGGTAGTCAGCGGGCTGGCTACGGAAGGACTAACCAAGCTACCTACGCGGTAGGGAATGCTACCTACTACACCGTCACTGGGGCTGGTTACACTGGTGTATGACAAGTTGTTCTTGGCATTGACCAATTGGGCATTGGCTTGTGCTAGTTGTGCCTTTGTCTGTGCCAGCTGGTTTTCGGCCATTTGCAAATCGTAGTCACTGATGATGTTTTTCTTGTTCAGTTCACGTTTGTTGTTTACAGTCAGTTCTTGTGTGTTTACGGCAGCTTTGGCTGTTTCAACAGCAGCTTTGGCCGAATTTACGGCTGCCTGATACTGTACGGGGTCGATGCTGAACAACACTTGTCCTTTGCGCACTGTTGCGCCTTCATCCACGTGCAATTTTGTGATGAACCCACTCACCATCGGGCGGATTTCTACATCTTGTTTACCCTTGATAGTAGCAGGGTAGCTGTTTGTCAAGTTGGCAGTGGTGGTCTTTGCCTCAATCACTGCAAATTCGGGAGCTTTACCCGTTCCTTTGTCGCCTTGTCCGCAACTGCTGAGCAGTGCCAGGCAACATGCCAATAATACTAATCTACTCTTCATACTCTTTTTTGTTCTCTGTATAATTTTATATTCTTCTTTTTTTCGATTCTTGAAAGGCGTTTTCGTGTGTAATTCATGATTTAGAAATAAGGCAGGAAAAAGAAAACTGAATACTCCTATTCAGTTTTCGTCTGCAAAAATATTCTTTTCTTAGTATATAAGGGGTGAAACACTTCCTTTTTTAACTATGTTTCATACATAGATGAGAACGAAAGGACATTTTTTGATTAAAATACTGTAAAGCATACCGCTAATTGGCAGATAACCTTTATTTTTGCAGCATGTTAGAACGTAAACGCCATACTAAAATGAAGCCGCTTTTCCGCAGGTTGTTGGGGGGTGTTGCCATAGCTGCCGCACTGTATTCTTGTGCCAGTGTGGGCCGTATTGAAGGAGGACCTTATGATGAGACTCCTCCGCGTTTTATTTCCGGTACTCCCACGCCCGGCGCACTCCATCACAATAAAAATAAACTTTCCATTGAGTTCGATGAATTTATCAAGCTTGACAAGCCGAATGAGAAGATTGTAATATCCCCTCCGCAGGTGCAGCAGCCCGAAATTAAGTCTAATGGGAAGAAGGTGGTCATCACTCTGCAGGATACATTGAAACCCAATACTACTTATACATTCGATTTTGGTGATGCCATCCAGGATAATAATGAGGGGAATCCCTTGGAGAATTTCTTCTATTCTTTCTCTACGGGCGACCGTCTCGACTCTATGGCTGTGGCCGGTACAGTACTGAATGCGGCCAATCTTGAACCGGTGAAAGGAATGCTGGTCGGTCTGCATGCCAATCTGGCCGACTCCGCTTTTACCAAACTTCCTTTTGAGCGGGTGGGGCGTACGGACAGTCGCGGACGCTTCTCTATCCGTGGAGTGGCTCCCGGCAAGTATCGCATTTATGCCTTGCAGGATGCCGACCAGAATTTTGCCTATTCCCAGCCGACGGAAGTGATAGCTTTTAATGACTCTATCATCATTCCTTCCATGGAAGAGCGCATGCGCCAGGATACGACCTGGATAGACTCGCTGACAGTAGATACGATTGTAGAACGTCAATATACCCACTACCTTCCGGATGATGTTCTGCTGCGTGCTTTCAAGGAGCTTTCCTTCTCGCAACGTTTTTTGAAGGCCGAACGGTTGACTCCGGAGAAGTTTTCGCTCTATTTCACTGCTCCGGCAGACACGTTGCCTTTATTGAAAGGATTGAACTTTAATGAGGAAGATGCGTTTGTTATAGAACAGCCTACCGGCCGGAACGATACGATTCATTATTGGATAAAGGATTCTCTGCTCTATAAGCAGGATTCCCTGAAAATGAGTATCACCTATTTGTATACGGATAGCCTGAAACGATTGGTACCCCGTACCGATACTTTGAATGTGCTGGCGAAGTTGACATACGACAAGCAGCAGAAGCAGGAAGCGAAGGAAAAGGAACAGAAAGAGCGTGAGAAGAAAAAGAAGAAGTTGAAGGAAGGTGAGGTGGAAGAGCCCGAGCCGACGGAATTCCTGGCTGTAGATGTGTATGCCCCTTCTGCAATCGATGTATATGATTATCTTACTCTGTCGTTTACGGAGCCGGTGGCAAGCATAGATACCACCGCTTTCCATCTGAAACTGAAAGTGGACTCGTTGTGGCAGGATATCCCGTTCGACTTTATGCGCGACTCTTTGGACTTGAAGCGTTATAATCTGTTTGCCGAATGGGCACCCGGCGAAAGCTATACATTTGAAGTGGATTCTGCTGCCATACGCGGGTTGTACGGGTTGTTCTCCGACAAGATAAAGAAGGACTTCAAGGCCAAGAAGCTGGAAGAGTACGGGCAGATATTCTTTAATGTGCATGGAGCGGACTCTCTGGCTTTTGTGGAACTACTGGACGGTCAGGACAAAGTGCTGCGCACGGTGCCGGTGGTGGATGGGAAAGCCGATTTCTATTTCCTCAATCCGGGCAAATATGGAGCGCGGCTGATAAATGATACGAATGGGAATGGCGTCTGGGATACGGGAAACTATGCCGAGAAGCGCCAGCCTGAAATGGTTTACTATTATCCGATGGTTCTGGAGCTTAAAGCGAACTTTGATTTGACCCAGGAATGGGATATTAAGGCCAAGTCCCTGGATAGGCAGAAGCCGGACGAACTAAAAAAACAAAAACCAGATGAAGACAAGAAAAAGCAAAACAGGAACAAAAATAACCGCAGTGGCAATAGCAGCCGCAACAGTGGTAGAGGCCATAGCTATTAGGCGGAAGCAATTGTTCATTCTATTAATGGTGGGAGCGGTCTGTTTGGGAACCTCCCAGTCTGTTCAGGCCCAATGTACTGCAAAGAATGAAGCTTTCCAGTCGGGCGAGCATGTCATGTACGATTTATATTTCAATTGGAAGTTCATTTGGAAGAAGGTGGGTCTGGCAAGCCTCACTACCAATGCCACGACTTACCATTCCGAGCCTGCATTTCGCTTTAACTTGCTTTGTGTAGGCAGTAAAAAGACCGATTTTTTCTTCAAGATGCGTGATACGTTGACTTGTTATGTCAGCGATAGGTTGGAGCCGCTCTACTTCCGTAAAGCGGCGGAGGAGGGAAGCCGCCATACGGTGGACGAGGCTTGGTTCTCCTACTCGGACGGACTGGCGAATGTAAAGCAGAGACGCACCTGGCACAATCCCGTGCGTGAGGCTCAGGAGATGGAATACAGTGATAGTCGCTGTATCTTCGATATGTTGAGCATTTTGGCGCAGGCGCGCTCTTATGACCCTAAAGACTACAAGGTAGGGCAGAAGATACTCTTTCCCATGGCCACAGGACGCAGGGTGGAAGAGCAGACGTTGATTTACCGCGGCAAGGAGGAGGTCAAGGCGAATAACGACACCGTTTACCGCTGCTTGGTATTCTCTTTCGTAGAGTACAAGAAAGGTAAGGAGAAGGAGGTCATCACCTTCTTCGTATCCGATGATAAGAACCACCTTCCCATTCGCTTGGACATGTATTTGAATTTCGGTTCGGCCAAGGCATTCTTCAAGAGTGTCCGGGGCAACCGCTATCCGATGACGTCTGTGGTAAGGAAAAAGTGATGTTATCCCCTTTTCTAAATACACTGGATTCGAAAGTGGCAATCAGTTTTCCCTCCTGGTTGGTGACGTCGATCTGGTAATATCCGGTGGTGCGGCCGATGTAGCGTTCGCGTGCTTCGGCATACAGTACATCGCCCGGTCCGCTGCTGCGCAGGAAGGTGATATTGGACGAAAGAGAGAAGGCCAATGTTCCGTGGGAGTTGGCTGCTGCTGCCAGTGCCAGGTCGGCAAGGGTGAAGATGGCACCCCCTTGCGTACGGCCTCCCGCATTGAGATGCTCTGCCGTGATAACCAGGCGTGCCTTGCTGTATCCTTCCTTTATTTCTATCAGTTCTACACCTGCATTCGTGGCGAAGCGGTCGTTCTTAAAAAACTCTTGTGCGGTCATGGGGAGTAATGATTAATGTTTAGTGATTAATGATTAATGGGTGGAAAATATGTGCTTCCGGACGCAAAAGTAACGATTTTAGCCATTAATTGAATTATTTAGGCGGGTCAAATCTGTACACTTGCTCTACTTTTGCAGCAGGAAAAATCATAAACTCTTAATAAATAAATCCCTTATTATGAAAACAGTCCTCACTACATTGGGAATCTCCCTCCTTGTATTGGCAGGTTGCGCAGGGCAAAAGCAGGCTGAAAGCAACTTTATCCAAGAAAACATTGATAATGCTGTGGCTCAGGAGACAATTCAGACAGACATTATCGAAAAATCCGGTAAAATCCTTAATCCCCGTACCATTGATAAGGATGGGAACATTGTCTATGTACCTATCGACGATTGGTGTTCCGGCTTCTTCCCCGGTAATATCTGGCATATGTACGAGTTGACCGGTGACCAGAAGTGGCTGCCGCTGGCAGAGAAGTATACCGAGGATTTGGATTCGGTACAATACCTTACCTGGCACCATGATGTGGGCTTTATGATTGGCAGCAGCTACTTGAACGGATACCGTTTTGCGGGTAAGGAGGAGTACAAGCCGGTCATCATACAGACAGCCAAATCATTGTCTACCCGTTTCCGCCCTGCAGCAGGCGTACTTCAGTCATGGGATGCAGACAAGGGGTGGCAGGCTGAACGTGGCTGGAAATGTCCCGTTATCATTGATAATATGATGAACCTCGAACTGCTGTTCGAAGCTTCCAGGCTGTCCGGTGACTCCACTTTCTACAACATAGCCCGGAAGCATGCCGATACGACTATGGCTAACCATTTCCGTGAGGACAACAGCTGCTATCATGTGGTGGATTATGACCCCGAAACCGGTGAAGTCCGTAAGAGACAGACTGCACAAGGCTATGCCGACGAGTCTGCTTGGGCACGTGGACAAGCGTGGGCCTTGTACGGCTATACCATGTGCTATCGCTATACACACGATGCCAAATACCTGGAACAGGCTGAAAAGGTCTACAACTTTATCTTCAACAACAAGAATCTTCCGGAAGACTTGGTTCCCTACTGGGATTTCGATGCTCCCAATATCCCGAATGAACCTCGCGATGCTTCGGCAGCTGCCTGCACGGCGTCCGCCCTTTACGAGCTGAGTACTTATCTGCCGGATAAGGGATACAAGGAAACCGCCGACCGGATTATGGAAAGCCTCGCTTCTCCTTCCTACCGTGCCAAGGTGGGTACCAACGGCAACTTCATCCTGATGCACTCTGTGGGCAGTATTCCTCATGGTGCGGAGATTGATGTACCGCTGAATTATGCCGACTATTACTTCCTGGAAGGATTGATGCGTAAAAGAGACTTGGAAAAATGAAAACTCAATTAAATATTTTGTTAGGTGGTTTAGGTTTGTTCGCCTTGCAGGGCTGTAAAGCCCCGCAGGCGGAACAATCCGTCCAGCCGAATGTCATTTACGTTTTTCCCGACCAATACCGTAACCAGGCGATGGAGTTCTGGGGCCAGGAAGGTTTTCGCGAGAAAGTAAACTTTCGGAATGACCCGGTGCACACCCCGCGCTTGAATGATTTTGCCCGGGAGTCGGTGGTATTGACATCTGCCATGAGCAACTGCCCGTTGAGCAGTCCCCACCGTGGTTCTCTGTTGACGGGAATGTATCCTAATAAGAGTGGTATTCCATTGAATTGCAATTCGAGCCGTCCCATCAGCTCCCTGCGTGAGGATGCTGTGTGTGTGAGTGATGTTTTCTGCAATGCCGGATATGACTGTGCCTACTTTGGCAAACTGCATGCCGACTTTCCTACCCCCAACGACCCCGAACGTCCCGGACAGTATGTGGAAGACCGTGTACCTGTATGGGATGCCTATACGCCGAAAGAACGTCGTCATGGGTTCAATTACTGGTATTCCTACGGTACCTTTGACGAACACAAGAATCCGCATTACTGGGATACGGAAGGCCGTCGCCACGACCCGCGCGAGTGGTCACCGTTACACGAATCGGGCAAGGTGGTGTCTTATCTGAAGAACGAGGGGAATGTACGCGACCCGAAGAAACCTTTCTTCATTATGGTAGGCATGAATCCTCCCCATAGTCCGTACCGTTCTTTGGACGACTGTATGGAGGAAGATTTCAATCTCTATAAAAACCAGCCTCTGGACAGCTTGCTCGTCCGTCCGAATGCCGACTCCAAGATGCTCAAGGCAGAGAGTGCACGCTACTACTTTGCTTCTGTGACGGGTGTCGACCGTGCTTTCGGTCAGATACTTGATGCCTTGAAGGAACTCGGGCTGGACAAGAATACCATTGTCGTGTTTGCCTCCGACCATGGAGAGACCATGTGCAGCCAGCATACGGAAGACCCGAAGAATTCCCCGTACTCCGAGTCCATGAACGTTCCTTTCCTGGTGCGTTTTCCCGATAAGATTAAGCCTCGCGTGGACGACTTGATGCTTTCCTCGCCGGACATCATGCCTACCTTGTTGGGGCTTGCCGGTCTTGCCGACTCCATTCCGGCCGAGGTGCAGGGGCGCAACTATGCACCGCTTTTCTTCGATGAAAAGGCGGATATTGTACGTCCCACCGGCGCTCTCTACATCCAGAACCTGGACGGTGAGAAGGATGCGGAAGGCATGGTCCGTTCCTACTTCCCTTCGTCGCGCGGCTTTAAATCGGCGCGCTACACGCTGGCGCTCTACATTGACCGCGAAAACCATAAGCTGGTCAAAAGTTTGTTGTTTGACGATGAAAAGGATCCGTATCAGATGAATAACCTTTCTTTGGAAGAAAACCAAGAAGTCGTAAAAGACCTTTGCGCAGAGATGGGCAAAGTGTTGAAAGAGATTGATGATCCTTGGTATAAGGAAGGTATCTTGAAGGATATGATACCTTATTGATTGGAAATGGGTTATAGATAATCCTCCATAAATTGCTTGAACGTTTTTTGCGACCCGCTTCGACTGATAGTGAACTATTTGTCGGAGCGGGTTGTTTGATTCAGAATGGAATAAATTACCAATACGTATTAAGTAAATGATGGAGATGAAGTATAGACTATGGGCTTGTTTGTTGTTTTTGCCGATGGTCCTTTGGGCGTCCGGGCGTCCGAAAGTGGCTGTCGTACTCAGTGGGGGTGGCGCCAAAGGGACGGCGCATATCGGTGCTCTGAAAGTAATTGAAGAAGCGGGTATCCCTATAGATTATGTGGTGGGCACTAGTATGGGGGCCATTGTGGGCGGTTTGTATTCTATCGGATATACCCCACAGCAATTGGACAGTATGGTGAATGCCCAGAACTGGAAATTCTTGCTCTCGGATGCCCCCAATCCTAAGGATGTGTTGCTGGATGACCGGTTGAAGTCGGAGCGCTATGTACTCTCCATTCCGTTTTCTTTGAAATCTGCCGCTGTTTCGGATGCGGGTATCATAAAAGGGAAGAATCTGGCACGTTTGTTCTCCACATTGACAGAAGGTTACCAGGATTCTGTGGATTTTAGCCGTCTTCCTATTCCGTTTGCCTGCGTGTCGGAAAATCTGGTGAATGGCAGCGAAGTAGTGTTCCATGAGGGAATACTGGCCACTGCCATGCGTTCCAGCATGTCCATTCCCGGTGTGTTTGCTCCGGTAGACCTGGATGGAATGGTGTTGGTGGACGGTGGAATGGTGAATAACTATCCGGTAGATGTGGCGCTTGCCATGGGGGCCGACTACATTATCGGGGTGGATGTGCAGAGTCCGCTGCTTAAGGCTTCCGAGCTGAAATCGGTGAAAGACATCTTCGGGCAAATCATCAATCTGCAAGGAGAGAAGAAATACCGTGAGAATCTGCGTAATACCGACGTGTTGATAAAGGTGGATGTCACCGGCTATTCGGCTGCAAGTTTCACCAAAGAGGCCATCGACACTTTGATGGTGCGGGGAGAGCGTGCTGCCATGGACAGTTGGGACGGACTGCTTGCCCTGAAACGGAAGCTGGGACTTGCAGAAGATTATCAGCCTCGCCGCCCGGGACCTTTCCGCTTGCCCGGCGCGGCTGTTGATAGGGAGATTCCCGTTGATTCCCAAATAGCCGCCCCTGCTGTACGGGAGAACAAGCTGAATGTCGGTTTTCGTTTTGATACGGAAGAACTGGCGGCGTTGCAGGCAAATACGGACTTCTATTTCGGCCGGCAGCGGGAGTCGCTGGCCAGCCTCACCGCCCGTCTGGGCAAGCGTACACTGGCACGACTCGGATATAGTTATCAGTGGGACGGTGGATGGCAGGCAGGACTTGCCTATCAGTTCGACTATAAAGATATGAATATTTATAATGAAGGCAAACGGGCGCTGGATTTGACTTTTACACATCAACTGGTCCGTATGGGGGCGGCGAAGGACTGGAACAATATCCAGGTCAGTCTGGGCATTGACTTTGATTACTACCACTATCATGATTTGCTGTCGCTCGACCCGTTAGCTTCGGCACTGTTTGAAAATTCGTCCTTATTCAGTTACTTTGCCGGACTTGTGTTCAACAACTTGAATGAGAGGAGCGCCCCTACAAAAGGTATGTCGTGGGCGGTATCCTATCATCTCTATACGGATAACTTCTTCCAGTATAAGGACAACAATCCTATTTCTGTTTTCGATGCCCGTTGGCAGGGATGTTTCTCTCCCTCGAGTAAGTTCACTGTCACTCCTTCGTTTTATGGACGCGTATTGTCCGGAAGCGGTAATTATCCTTTTGCCATCATTAATATGGTGGGGGGAACCATACCGGGGCGCTATATGCCACAGCAGATACCGTTTACGGGCATCAACCGTGCGGAACTGTCACAAGCCGCACTGCTGGTTGCAGGGCTGAACCTCAGACAGCGTATCTTGAAAAACCAGTATATATCAGTGATGGGCAGTTATGGGCGAAACTCCGGGAAGTTTCATCAGATTCTTGACTCTTCCGAATCGGTTGATATGGCAGGGGTAGGCATCGGCTATATGTACAAGAGTTTTCTGGGACCAGTGGAGATACAATTGAATTGGTCCAACCAGACGAAGAAAGTAGGGTGGTATGCCGGGTTCGGATTCGTATTCTAACAGGGATGTATCAAAATACACAATCACCATAGGATTATACAGATTTTATTTTTCAGTTAAAAGAACAGAAGAACAAGAGAGAGAAATATGTTCTTTTGTTCTTCTGTCTAAAACTTACCCCAATCTGTATGATTCTGTGGTGAGTTATGATACCTTCGTTATTTATTCAGCTTCCATTCGCTTCCGTCCTTACCGTCCTTAATCTCGAAACCGAGCGCGGTGAGTTCATTGCGGATTTTGTCGGATGTAGCCCAATCTTTGTTGGCTTTTGCCTTTGAACGCTCTTCCAATAGCATGTCCACTACCTTGCCGAAGGCAGCTTCACGCTCTTCGTTGGAGGCGTTGTCTTCTTGTAATCCTAAGATGTCGAAGCAGAAGAGGTGGAAGGTTTCCTTCAATTCTTTCAGGTCTTCGGCTGTGATGGAATCGTTTCCAGCTAGGATATTGTTTACCATCTTGGCGCCGTCGAAGAGGTGGGCGATGACAATCGGTGAGTTCAAGTCATCATTCATGGCTTCGTAACACTTGGCACGCAGGGATTTCACGTCTATGGTGGAGGTTGCAGCAGGGGTAATCTTGTCCAGTCCATGTACAGCATCCATCAGTCTTGCCAATCCCTTTTCGGCGGCTTGCAGAGCTTCGTTGCTGAAGTCTACCGTACTGCGGTAGTGGGCTTGCAGGGTGAAGAAGCGGATGGTCATTGGGCTGTAGGCTTGCTCCAGCATGGGGTGTGTGCCTTTGAAGAGCTCTTCCAATGTGATGAAGTTACCGTAAGACTTACCCATTTTCTGTCCGTTCACGGTCAGCATGTTGTTGTGCATCCAATAATGTACCATATCTTCCCCTTGGGAAGCTACGGATTGTGCAATCTCGCATTCGTGATGCGGGAAGATAAGGTCCATGCCGCCACCATGAATGTCGAAGTGCTCGCCCAAGTATTTCTTTCCCATGGCTGTACATTCGGCGTGCCAGCCGGGGAAGCCGTCGCTCCACGGGGAAGGCCAACGCATGATGTGTTCCGGTTGCGCACATTTCCAGAGGGCAAAGTCTGCGGGGTTGTGCTTCTCGCTCTGTCCGTCCAGTTCGCGGGTGGTGTTGAGAACATCATCCAGGTTGCGTCCGGAGAGCTTGCCGTAGTGATGGTCCTTATTGTATTTTTCTACATCGAAATAAACGGAACCTTCACTTTCGTAGGCATATCCGTTCTTCAATATCTCCTTTACAAGTTCTATCTGTTCGATGATGTGGCCGCTGGCATGTGGCTCGATACTGGGAGACAGCACATTCAATGCATCCATCGCCTTATGATAGCGGTTGATGTAGTACTGTGCCACTTCCATTGGTTCCAGTTGTTCCAGACGGGCTTTTTTCGCAATCTTGTCTTCACCTTCGTCGGCATCGTGCTCCAGATGGCCCACGTCGGTAATGTTGCGGACATAGCGCACCTTGTAGCCGATGTGCGTCAGGTAGCGGAACAGCAGGTCGAAAGTGATGGCAGGGCGTGCATGTCCCAAGTGCGGGTCACCGTACACGGTCGGTCCGCAGACATACATGCCTACATGCGGTGCATGCAGCGGTACGAACAGCTCTTTTTTTCTATTTAAAGTGTTGTAAATGGTCAGTTGATGTTCCATAACAGTTGATTATTAGTTCTTTTAGGAGTACAAAGGTATAATAAATCTGTGAAAATCTATAATGATATTCTGTTTTATAAGAGTAAATGCAACGGATTTCACCTTCGTTTATTACTTTTGTATCCATGAAGTCAGATAAACGTGTATTGCTTGGCATGAGTGGCGGCACGGATAGTTCCGTGGCCGCCATGAGGTTGCAGGAAGCCGGTTATGAGGTGACTGGCGTGACTTTCCGTTTCTATGAGGCAGGAGATGAGACCGGGTATTTGGAAGATGCACGGGCTCTGGCCCTGAAGCTGGGGATGAAACACATTACCTATGATGCACGCGAGCTTTTCCGTTCGCGTATTATCCGCTATTTTGTGGAAGAGTATCTAAGGGGGCGTACTCCCGTTCCTTGCACGGTCTGCAATAATGAGCTGAAGTGGGCGCTGTTGGCTAAAATAGCCGATGAAAAGGGGATTTATTGGATTTCTACCGGACATTATGTGCGTAAAGTCTTGTCCGGAGGAAAGTATTATATAGCTCCTGCCGCAGATAAGGACAAAGACCAGACTTTCTTTCTGTGGGGATTGAAGCAGGACATCCTGCAGCGTATGTTGCTTCCGATGGGAGATATTACGAAAAATGAGGCGCGCTCGTATGCGGCGGAGCGTGGTTTCGGGCAGGTGGCTGCGAAGAAAGACAGTATAGGGGTGTGCTTTTGTCCTTTGGATTACCGTTCCTTTTTAAAGTGTGAAGTCCCCGAAACACTATTACCCGGTAAAGGTAGATTCGTCGATGAAAAGGGGAATTTCTTAGGATGGCATGAGGGCTATCCGTTTTATACCGTAGGGCAACGTAGGGGCTTGGGTATCCATCTGAACAAGGCTGTTTTTGTGAAAGAGACAAGAGTGGAAAGCAATGAAGTCGTTTTAGCTCCGCTCTCTTCCCTCTACAGGCAGGAAATGTGGCTGGGAGACTGGAACCTGGTGGAGAATAGTCGTGTGCTGGGTGCAAACGAGGTTATTGTGAAGATACGCTACCGTAAGCAGGCAAACCGGTGCAGGGTGACTCTTACGGTGGAAGGTCTGTTACGTGTCCGTCTGATAGAGCCGCTGGAATCCATTGCACCCGGGCAGGCAGCGGCTTTCTATGATAAGGACGGATACTTGTTGGGCGGTGGAATTATTCTCTGAACCTTACATTCGTTTTATAGCTTCTCGAACAAAAGATAGTAAATGTTGTTAATTTTATGAGACGTCTTTTTATGAGAAACTTTTAAAACGAACTGTAATATGAAAAGGATATATATTGTAATGTTGTTTGCTGCTTTAGCAACCATAACTTATGCTCAGACGGATGATAAAGGTTATCAGGAGGGAGCTTGGGTATTGAAAGGAGTGACTGGTCTTAATATGTCACAGACTGCCATGGCCAACTGGTCGGCAGGAGGTGAGAATTCCATTGCTGGAAATGCCTACTTGAATGCATCACTGACACACAAGAAAGGAAACTGGCTCTGGGTCACCAACATGGTGCTGGACTATGGCTTGTCGAAAACCAAATCTCAGGGGATGAGGAAAAGTAGTGATAAAATAGGGCTTTCCACTCAGTTGGGATATTCTACAGACAACGTCTGGTTCTATACACTGATGGGTGATTTGAATACCCAGTTTGCCAAAGGATATGACTATCCCGACAAAGAGCACCAGATTTCCAATTTCTTTGCTCCTGCCTATTCGAATATCGCCCTGGGTATGGAATGGAGGCCTAAGAGTAACTATTCTCTACTGCTTTCACCCGTTTCCACCAAGATGACTTTCGTGACTGATGACTATCTTTCCGATTTGGGCGCTTTTGGTGTAGACCCGGGTGACCACTTCAAGATAGAGGGTGGCGCTTTTGTGAAAGCCCGTGCTGAATTGCCCGTGATGGAGAATGTGAATCTGATTACTACGGCTGATTTCTTTACTCCTTACAGCAAAGATTTTGGAAACATAGATGTGAATTGGGATGTACTTATCAGCATGAAAATCAATAAAGTATTGTCGGCTACCATCAATACAACTCTGAAGTATGACAATGATGTGAAAACGTTTGATGACAATGGAGTGAAGAAGGGTGCCAAGGTGCAGTTTAAGGAAGTGCTGGGAATTGGGCTGGCATATAATTTCTAATCCTTGAGGCTGATTGTTGAAATGAAAAAGTAAAGTCAAAACGTACTGACTGATTTGTAAAACGCGGATTACGCAGATTACATGGATTTATTAATTTATCCGCGTAATTTGCGTAATCCGCGCTTGATTTTTATGATATAGTAATTTACCGGTTCAGTTCCAGCATTTCCTCTATATACTCCCTCGTGTTGCTGAGCCGGGGCACCTTATGCTGTCCGCCGAGTTTCCCCTTGCTATCCAGCCAGTCATGGAAGAGGTTGGGACGGGCGACGATGATTTCCAGCGGTTGCAGCGCCAGGTTATTCTGCCTTTTAGCTTCATAGTCGGAGTTCACCTCTTTCAGGGTGTCGTCCAATACTTTGGCGAACTTCTCCAGGCTGTCCGGCATTTGTGCAAACTCTATCAGCCACTGGTGGCGGCATTTGGCATGCTTGTCCATAAACACGGGAGCAGCAGAGTAATCTACTACTTGTGCACCGGTCTCGGCACATGCCCTGGCAAGTCCTCTTTCCGCGTTATCCACAATCAGTTCTTCGCCGAACGCGTTGATAAAGTGCTTGGTACGTCCGGTGATGACGAACTTATAGGGGTTCTTCGATGTGAACTTCACCGTATCTCCAATCATATATCGCCACAAACCGGCAGAAGTGGAGATTACCATGGCGTAGTTTTTGTTCAGCTCCACCTCCTCGAGGCAGAAGGTACGCGGATTCTCCTTGCCTACATCTTCAAGCGGGATGAACTCGTAGAAGATACCGTAGTCAATCATCAGCAACATGGCAGGGTCGGCAGGGTCGTTCTGCGTGCCGAAGTAGCCTTCGGAGGCGTTATAAGTCTCTACATAATGCATCTTGCTGCTGCGGATCACGTCTTTGTATTGCTCTCGGTAGGGAGTGAAGGCAACGCCGCCGTGGAAGAACACCTCCAGGTTGGGCCATATCTCCTCAAGGCTCTGCTTTCCCGTCTTTTCCAATATATGTTTGATGAGTACAAGCATCCAGGACGGTACGCCGGAAAGGTTGCTGACATTTGCATGGATGGTTTCGCGGGCGATGGCCTCCATTTTGGGCTCGAAGTGCTCCATCAGGGCCGTCTGCTTGCTGGGTACGCGGACAAAGTTTACCAGTGGGTTGATATTTTCTATGAGGATGGCGGAGAGGTCGCCTACAAGACTGTGGTTGGTGTTCAGGTTGGGAGCGTGGCTGCCTCCAAGGATAAGCCCTTTACCGGAAAAGAAACGACTTTCGGGATTCTGTCCCAGATAGATGGCAACGGCATCCCGGCCTCCCTTGTAATGCGTGTCGTGCAAGGACTCCCGGCTGACGGGCAGGAATTTACTCTTGTCGTTGGTGGTACCCGATGATTTGGCAAACCAACGTATTTCCGAAGGCCAAAGCAGATTTTGCTCACCGGCACGCAGGCGGGTTACATAAGGTTTTACTTCTTCGTAAGTTTGTATGGGAAGGCGCTTCTTGAAATCTTCATAAGTACGGATAGAGGCATAGTCATGCTTCTTTCCCCATTCCGTGTTTGCCGCTGTCCGGACGAGGCGCTGCAGTACAAGCTGTTGCAATTCACCGGCATGGCTGGTGTATTGTTCGATTTCTTTCAGACGGGGAGCAAAATATACCTTATTCAGAAACTTTGTAATATTCATCGTTCTTTGTGAAATCTTATTTTAAACCGCAAAAATAATCTTATTTATCGGCATCTCTATCTTTTTTCTCTTTTTTTTCTATCTTTACGGACCTATAGAACAATAATTCAAACAAAAATATCATGAGAATAGGTATTTTGACTTCAGGAGGCGACTGTCCCGGCATCAACGCTACCATTCGCGGTGTATGTAAAACAGCTATCAACCATTATGGAATGGAAGTAATTGGCATTCACAGCGGTTTTCAGGGGCTGCTGACCAAGGATGTGGAGTCGTTTACCGAAAAATCCTTATCCGGTTTGCTGAACTTGGGAGGTACGATGCTCGGTACTTCGCGCGAGAAGCCCTTTAAGAAGAACGGCGTGATGTCCGGCGTGGACAAACCGGCACTGATAGCGCGGAATATCGAAGAGATGGGGCTTGATTGTGTAGTCTGTATCGGCGGGAACGGTACGCAGAAGACAGCCGCCAAACTCTCTGCTATGGGGCTGAACATTGTGTCTGTACCTAAAACCATAGACAACGATATTTGGGGAACTGATTTCTCCTTCGGATTCGATTCTGCCGTCAGCATTGCTACGGATGCCATCGACCGGTTGCACAGCACGGCCAGCTCGCACAAACGGGTGATGGTGATTGAGGTGATGGGGCACAAGGCAGGTTGGATAGCCTTATACTCCGGTATGGCAGGCGGTGGTGACGTGATTCTGATTCCGGAGATTCCCTATAATATCCACCGTATCGGAGAAACGATTCTGAATCGGCTGAAGAAAGGAAAGCCTTACTCCATCGTGGTGGTAGCCGAAGGTATACAGACGGACGGGCGGAAGCGTGCCGCCGAGTATATCGCTCAGGAGATAGAGTATGAGACGGGTATCGAGACCCGTGAGACTGTGTTGGGTTATATTCAGCGGGGCGGCTCACCCACACCTTTTGACCGTAACCTTTCCACACGTATGGGCGGACATGCCACGGAACTGATTGCCAACGGGCAGTTCGGGCGGATGATTACCTTGAAGGGGAATGAAATAGCTTCTGCACCGCTGGAGGAGATTGCGGGCAAGTTGAAGCTGGTGACGGAAGACAATGACTTAGTTGTCCAGGGACGTCGGATGGGAATCTGTTTCGGCTAATTTTTCTTGTGGGGATTCTTCAACAGCTTCTGCCATGGGATTTTCTTCTGTGGAGGTTTCTGTTGCATGGTTTCGCTCCTTGGCTGCCTGGACTTCCTCCTTGAAAGCGGCATCCTTAATTTTTTTCAATGCCATCTGTGCCGCATTTTGTTGCGACTCCTTCTTGGAATAACCGGTGCCGGTACCTGCCGATATCCCTTCGATGCGGACTTCGGTGTGGAACATCGGATTGTATTCTTCGTCGAGAAACTGCTCGATAAGCTCGAATGACACCTCCATTTTGTTCTTCTGGCTCCATTCGATGAGTTTTGACTTGAAGTTGACCTCTTTGCGAGACATCTTGTCGAGGTCGATATAGTTTTTGAAAATCTTCTCTTCCATGAACTGCTTGCAGCGGTCGTAGCCCTGGTCCAGATAAATGGCGCCGATGAAGGCTTCGAATGCATTGCCGTACATGTAGCTGTTGTGGGATGAGGAGCGGGTGGAGTATTTCACCAGTTTGTCCAGTCCGATTTCCACGGCCAGTTTGTTGAGTGTTTCCCGCTGTACAATTTTGGAACGGGTATTGGTAAGGAAACCTTCGCGGCGTCCTTCGAAATGGCGGTAGACAATATCTCCTACAATGGCGTCGAGGATAGCATCGCCCAAGAATTCCAGCCGTTCGTTGTTGATGGGACGTCCTTTTTCGGAGCGCATGGAGATGGATTTATGCAGCAAAGCCTGCTGATAGACCTTGATGTCACGTGGAAAGAAGCCGAGAATTCTGTAAAAACAAAAATAAGACTCTCTATCCTTGCGGAACAAGAGCCTTATTTTATCTATTTGGTTACGTAACACGACCTTATTATTCTGCGTATTTCTTGAAAATGACACACGCATTATGACCACCGAATCCAAAAGTATTGGACAAAGCTACGTTCACTTCGCGCTTTTGTGCTTTGTTGAACGTGAAGTTCAGGTCATAGTCGATGTTTTCGTCGTTATCACCCTCTTCGTGGTTGATGGTCGGAGGAACAATGCCATTCTTGATGGCGAGGATGCTTGCAATGGATTCTACCGCACCGGCAGCGCCCAGCAAGTGGCCGGTCATGGATTTTGTCGAACTGATGTTCAACTCATACGCATGCTGTCCGAATACCTCTTTGATTGCTTTTGCTTCCGAAATATCACCTACGGGAGTAGATGTACCGTGAACATTGATATAATCTACTTCTTCGGGTTTCATTTCTGCATCTTCCAACGCATTCAGCATCACTAACTTGGCTCCCAAACCTTCGGGGTGAGAGGCTGTCAAGTGATGAGCGTCGGCAGACATTCCTACGCCGGCAACTTCCGCATAGATTTTGGCACCGCGTGCCTTGGCGTGTTCCAGTTCCTCGAGAACGAGACAACCGCCACCTTCACCCATGATGAATCCGTCACGGCTTGCGCTGAACGGACGGGATGCAGTTTCGGGAGAATCATTGCGGGTTGACAATGCATGCATGGCATTGAAACCACCTACACCGCAAGCGGCGATGGCAGCTTCCGAACCACCGGACACGATAACATTTGCCTTACCCAAACGGATGAGGTTAAACGCATCGGCAATAGCATTTGTGGAAGTGGCACATGCAGAACAAGTTGCGTAGTTGGGACCATGGAAACCATACATGATGGAAATTTGTCCGGCAGCAATGTCCGAAATCATCTTGGGGATGAAGAACGGATTGAATTTGGGGCCGTTTTCCTTACCGGTCAGGGCATAGTTGCCCGCCTCTTCTTCGAATGTACGGATGCCACCGATACCGGCGCCGAAGATGACACCGATTCTGTTTAAATCCTCATTTTCGACGTCAAGCCCAGAGTCACCTACCGCTTCTTTGGCTACTGCAATGGCATATTGTGTGTACAAGTCCATCTTGCGGGCCTCTTTGCGGTCTATATATTTGGTAGCATCGAAGCCTTTTACTTCGCATGCAAACTGAGTCTTGAAAAGCGATGCATCGAAATGAGTAATAGGTCCTGCTCCACTAACCCCATTCACAAGATTTTCCCAGAATTCGGGAACACTGTTGCCAATGGGAGTAATGGCGCCGAGACCTGTTACTACAACTCTTTTTAATTCCATGTTATAAACGAATGGATAAGATTACTTAGCGTGTTCTTCGATGTAAGATACAGCATCACCTACAGTACCAATCTTTTCAGCCTGGTCATCGGGAATAGAGATACCGAATTCCTTTTCGAATTCCATGATAAGTTCTACAGTGTCAAGAGAATCAGCTCCCAGGTCGTTAGTGAAGCTAGCTTCGTTAGTAACTTCTGATTCTTCTACGCCTAATTTATCGACGATAATCGCTTTCACTCTTGATGCAATTTCAGACATAACTTTAAGTTTTTAATTAATAATTAGTTTTATTTCTTTAATTTTGCGGTGCAAAGGAATGAATATTTATCGTTCCTCGCAAATATTTGATGAATTAAATGCACCTTTTTGCACATTTTTCACGGTTTTGTGCAGTAATAGGAGGGATTATGGGAAAAAATATCGCAGTTTTAGCGTCGGGAAGTGGTACGAATGCCGAGAATATCATCCGTTATTTCCGGGAAAAAGGTTCGGCACGTGTGGCTCTGGTTTTGACTAACCGGCAGAATGCGTTTGTTTTAGAGCGTGCCAAGGGGCTGGGAGTGCCTTGTGCATGGTTTGCCAAGAGCGATTGGGAAAGTGGAGAGCTTGTTTTGTCGACGCTTCGAGAGCATGATATTGATTTTGTGGTATTGGCAGGATTCCTGGCACGTGTGCCGGACAATATTCTGCATGCTTATCCCAATAAAATGATAAATATACATCCTTCGTTGCTGCCCAAGTTCGGTGGAAAGGGAATGTACGGCGACCGTGTGCACGAGGCAGTGATTGCTTCCGGCGAAAAGGAAAGCGGTATTACCATCCATTATACGAATGAGCATTATGACGAAGGCGGCATTATCTGCCAGCAGAAATGCCCCGTATTGCCGGGCGATACGCCGGAGGAGCTGGCGCAACGCATCCACCGGCTGGAGTATGAATACTATCCGAAGGTGATAGAGGAGTTGGTGGAAGGCCTCTCTCCCAGTTATTTATAGAATCGGTTAAGGGAGAGGATGGCCTCGTTCAGCTTACGGTTGTCTATCTTGTAGTTTTCCAGGGGATTCAATGCACTGTCGCTGATCTCTATATATCCGGAAGGGTGTTTTTCCAGAATAGTATGATTTTCTACGATAAAGGCATAATTGAGATTGTCGCCCACGATATGCCAGTTCCGTGGACAAGTATCGGTTATTAAATGCCCCATACTGTAATCGGAAGGCGGATTGGTTACACCCAGCACTTTATTCATTAGGGTTGGTGCAAAATCATAGTGCGTGGTACGGTGATGGTAGGTATGTGGCTGTTCTCCCGGTTCATATAATAGGAAGGGGATATGTGTTTGTACCGGTGAATAATTACTGCCGTGTCCCCAATAATTTTTATGATTCTCATTGAATTCTTGTCCATGGTCTCCGGTAATGATGACCAGGGTATTGTCCAGCAGTTTCTTTTCCTCAAGTTTGTGGAGGACGCATCCCACCAGTGAGTCGGCTTCCGCCACGCAGTTGTAGTAGAGGTTCAGGAAAGGAGTAGGGTCTATGTCGTTGTTCAGTTTCATATAGTCGGCGAACTCCCAGGACGGTTGGAAACGATAAAGCTTGTCCTTCGGCACTTCATATCCGTGTGCCAAATCATAGAAGAGAAAGGAAAAGAAAGGTTTTGTACCGCTGCCCAGCGTATCGAGTGCTTGCAGATAATCTGCTGTAATACGGCAGTCGCGGTCATAAACGGTTTTTCCTTCGGTATGGGTACGCAAGTCGGGTACCTTTGAGAAAAGTATTTTGGCAAATGGCGGGTTGACGATTGTAGCACTGGGATAAATACCTATCTGATAATTCTGCTTCAATAGTTCTTCTATGAGCAGGGGCTGTATGCCCGATACCTCAAAATCAGTCCAGTAGATGGATGAGAGACTGAAGAAAAGCCCGAAGATACTTCCACGTGTGCCATTGCTGCTGCTTAGATGGGAGGTGAATCTGCTGCAACTGTCGGCAAAGTGGCTGATATGAGGTGTAATGTCCTGGTTAAAGGCGCGGTAGTTCCATGAGTCTATGGCTATCAGCACTACATTCTTGGGGTTGGAATGGACTTCGTATTTCAAAGAATCTATCGGATAGTTGAGGTCAGCAGACTGCTTTTTGTTGTTGAAGTTCATTTTAATGACATCCTTGGATGAGACCACTCCTAACTTCATCATCAGGCGGGTTGCCGTAAGCGGGAAGTAATAGGGCAGGCAGGGGGCGCTGCGAATCACTGAAGTCTTTTGCGCTACGGCGGCATAGGCATGATAAAAGTTAGAGAATAGTGCAAACAAAATCAGAGTGGCAAGTATAGGACGGAAGCCACAGCGGTGAAAGCGGGTATAACAATGGCCTGCAAGTATTCTTAGCAAAGTATTGGCGGCAAATATACCCACTAATACTCCTGCAATCTTCAGATAAAGCCAGAAGCTGAATGTGAAAATCTCACTGTTGCCCTCTCCAACCAGGAGATTCAGTACAAAACCATTGATATGGAACTTGTAAAGACTGTACACACTGCCGTCTATGTAAGCAAGTATATTGAGTAATGATACAAGAATAATGTGTGTGATGGCGGCGGCTTGATGGCGCCGGACGGTAATGGCTACGATTAAGGATATGATGTAAGGAATAAGTGCCCACAAGGCGGCATGTGAGCAAGCGGCCGTTATATAAAACATCCAGCCTCCCACGTCCATCATGGCGAGCCGGGGACTGTGAATCAGATAAAACAGAAATTGTATGGCAATCGTCAGAGTTGAAATTGCATAAAAAATAAATCCTTCACTGAGTGATTTCTCTAACTGTATTTTTTGCATTGATATTGTAATGTTTTGCCTATAGTTTCCTCTGATTCGGCATTGATAGTAAAGGCGTGAGGAGCTTATATAGTGACGTCTTTTGTATTATCGGGCTGTATCTCTAAATGTATGTGCTACTTTGGGATATAAGTGTAAGCATCTTTTTCTCTTCGTAGCGGGTAGTCTCCCCGCAATTTTTCAAATTGTTCGGGATGTGTTTTCAGTGTTTCGCTGTCCCTTCTCGGGTCATACATTTGCAGATATGCTTCTGCCAGGCTGTCGGCGGTAATAATCGGGTTCCGGGGTTGGGGGGGAGCGATGCGGTAGTCGGCTTTGATGTGAAAGAAACGGCAAAGGGCATCCAGGGACATACGGGTGGCATTGGCTTTTCCGTCGGCTGAATAACCGGCTATATGGGGAGTTCCAAGGAACACTCTATTTAATAAGGTAAGATTGATATCAGGCTCGTTCTCCCATACATCAATGATGGCATCGGAAATCAGTCCGTCTTCTAAGGCATTCAGGAGCGCATTGGTTTCAATCACCTCTCCACGTGAGGTATTGATAATGACGGGACAGCGTTTTAATGACCGGAAGAAAGTATGGTCTGCCAAATGGAATGTTTTGTATGGCCCTTCCTTATATAAAGGTACGTGGAAGGTGAGGATATCACATTCTGCTGCGAGTGCTTGCAAGGAACTGAAATCTCTCTCTCCTTCCTTGTCTTGCCGGGGCAGGTCATTCTTCAGGACACGCATGCCTAGTTCTTGCCCTACTTGGGCTATTTTGCTACCCACATTGCCTACGCCGATGATGCCTAATGTCAATTCGGACAGTTGTACTCCTTTGAGTTGTTGCAATAATAGTAAGGCTGATTGCACGTATTGAGCTACGGATGCTGAATTGCATCCGGGGGCATTGGTCCAAGCGATGCCTGCTTCACGGCAATATTCCGTATCTATATGGTCGAAGCCTATGGTGGCGGTAGCAATGAAGCGGACTTTACTGCCTTCCAGCAATTCCTTGTTGCAGCGGGTGCGGGTACGTATAATCAGTGCATCGGCATCTTTTACCAACTCCGGAGTGAAGTCTCTGCCGGGAGTATAAATCACGCTGTCGGCTATTTTTTCGATGGCTTCTTTAATGAAAGGTATTTTGTTGTCAACAATGACTCTCATAATGCTGCTGTTCTTTTCGACGATTTTCCATCGTGCGAAGATACGACTAATCCGTCAAAGTGGCTAAGTAATGCCCGGAAAATAATTTGACTCTTTCCGTTTTTAAGTTTGCATTTCTGCCCTCACCGCTCTCACTCTTTTCTTCAACTTCCCTATTCATCGGCATTGCAGGGGTGGGTGAGAGCAATCGAAAAGGGTGAGGGTAAATTTTGCTCTCACCCGTGTTTTCTTCCGTTCCGCATCCTTCTTTCTTCTGTTGCATCCTTTTCATTCTTTCGTTTTACTTTTGGATTCTTCAGCAGCCCACGTTAGTGAGCCGTGATGTTCACTTGAGTGAACTAAACAGCTCACTAGTGTGGTTGAATTGGTTCATAACAGTGGGCCGATGATGAATAAAGTAGTTTTCGGGAAGGAGATAAGGTGTTTGAAGGATAAAACAATGGGCCAGTACGGATTGAACAATGGGGATGTGCCCGATTCCGTACTTGGTTTTTGTAACAGACAGCAAGTGATTGCTCATCTCTATCTTATGTTTTATAGGTGAATTTGTGTTTTTGTCAAAAAAGGAAAGCGAAATAGACTGCTATATGAGGATTATCTTGTACATTTGCAGCTGAAACTTTTTAGAGATGAGAATAGGATACGACGGAAAACGGGCTGTGCAGAATTTTACGGGATTGGGCAATTACAGCCGGTATGTGGTGCAGTCATTGTCAGCCTTTGCTCCGGAAAACGAGTATTGGCTGTATGCTCCGGTACACCGTGAAAATCAGCAACTCTCGTCGATGGTGGCCGAAAGCCGGGGAACGGTATCGGTACATTATCCGTCTCATTGGCTCTGGAGAGGAATGACTTCGTTGTGGCGTGTGGGAGGCATACGCAGGACTTTGAAACGGGACAACATACAGCTGTTCCACGGACTGAGTAACGAACTTCCCCTGACCATCCATCGGGTACGGGAAGTAAAGAGTGTGGTGACTGTTCACGACCTTATTTTCCTGAGACTTTCACATTGTTTTTCGTTGGTCGACCGCTTGATTTATAACTACAAATGCCGCTATGCATGCAAGCATGCAGACCACATCATTGCCGTGAGTGAGTGTACCAAGCGTGACATCATACATTATTATGGAATTCCTGCGGATAAAATTTCCGTTATTTACCAAGGGTGTAGTTCTCTGTATGCCTGCCGTATCGGTAAGGATAAGCGCAAGGAGGTGATGCGGAGTTATCGGTTGCCCGAACGCTATATCTTGTCGGTGGGCACCATTGAGGAGCGTAAAAATGCGCTGGCCATTGTGAAGGCTTTGGAGTATCTGCCCGATGAACTGCATTTTGTTCTGGTAGGGAGACCCACAGCCTATATCCATCAGCTGAAAGAGTTTATGACAAAAGCCGGATTGCAAGGCAGAGTACATTTTCTGCATGGTATCCCTTCGGACGATTTACCTGCCATTTATCAGTCGGCCGAGACTTTTGTATACCCATCCGTTTACGAAGGTTTTGGCATCCCTATTCTTGAGGCTTTGCATTCCGGCATTCCGGTGGTAGCAGCAACCGGCTCTTGTCTTGAAGAAGCGGGGGGGGAGCATTCATTGTATGTGCGTCCCCATGATGTGGAGGGATTGGCGGCAGCGATTGCCCGTACACAAGAGCCTTCTTTGCGTGCCACCATGATTGAGGAGGGGCTGAAGTGGGCACAGCGTTTCACGGAGGAGCAGATGGCGCGTGAGACGATGGAGTGTTATCGGAAAGTATTAACAAAAGAAACCTAAGATATGAATTATTTGGACCGCAATGAGTTTAACTACGCACCTTCGCAAGAGGTGGTGGAGGCTCTGAAGAATTTTGATATAAACAAACTCTGTTTCTATACCCGTATCTACGACGAAGGCAAGAAGAGCATTCTGTCCGTTTATCTGTCCGAGACTTACGGAATCGATGAGCCGCAGGTGCTGTTGGGTTATGGTGGAGAAGATATATTGAAACAAGCAGTCCACTATTTCCTGACCCAAGAGGATGGGAACAAGACGATGCTCATTCCTAAATTCTCGTGGTGGTACTATAAATCCATTGCTGATGAAGTGGACGGGCATACGTTGCAGTATCCATTGTATGAGGATGGCAATACCTTTAAATATGATTTCGCTGCCATGAAAGAGATGGTACAGCGTGAGAATCCCAAGGTCTTATTAATCGCTTCGCCCAATAATCCCACCGGTAACGGTCTGACCCCTGCAGAATTGGACGCTTTGTTGGCTGAGTTGCCCGTAACAACCATCGTTTTGGTGGACGAAGCCTATGCCTCTTTCGTATCTACTGATACGGACTATATTAAGATGCTGGTTGATAAATATCCCAACCTGATTATTTCACGCACGCTTTCCAAGTTCTACGGATTGCCCGGATTGCGCATGGGTTTTGGGTTTATGAGTAAGGAGTTGGCCAGCTTTGGCAAATACAGCAACAAATATCTGGGTTATAACCGTATCTCTGAGGATATTGCTATTGCCGCACTGAAATCGGATGCGCATTACCGGAATATAGCACGGCTGATGAATGAGAGTCGCGCCTGCTTTGAAGCGGAGATAGGGACGTTGCCTGGTTTCAAGGTATATGAGTCGGTGGCGAACTTTGTCCTTATAAAATATCCGATTGTCTTGAAAGAACGCTTACAGAAAGCTTTTGCCGACGAGGATTATAAGGTGAAGTTCATGAATGAACCAGACATCAATACCCATTTGCGTATTACCTTGGGGCGTCCTGAACAGAACCGTATTGTCATTGACACCATTAAAAAAATTGCATTACAATGAAAGCGGTTATATTGGCTGCAGGGATAGCTTCGCGTTTGCGTCCGTTGACTGATACCACTCCAAAATGTCTGTTGAAAGTTGGAGAGCGTTGTTTGCTGCAAAGAGCCTTTGATGCATTGCTGCAGAATGGCTTTCGGGAGTTTGTCATTGTCACCGGTTATAGACAGCAGCAGATTGTGAACTTTCTGGAAGCTCATTATCCGGCATTGGAGGTTACGTTTATCTATAATGAGAAATATGCTTCTACCAATAATATCTACTCTTTATGGCTTACACGGCCTTATGTAGATAAAGAGGACATTCTGTTGCTGGACAGCGATATCCTTTTTGACCCGCAGATTGTAGCCAAGTTGCTTGGATATGGTCAAGCGGATGCGTTGGCTCTGAACCATCATACATTGGGGGAAGAGGAAATCAAGGTAATAGCGGACAATGATGGCAAGGTGTTGGAAATCAGTAAGACGTGCTCCATATCCCGAGCTATTGGCGAGTCTATTGGCATCGAGAAGATGTCTGCCGCTTATACAGAAGCGCTTTTCCGGGAATTGGAGGTTATGATTACCAAAGAAGGTTTGGATAATATCTTCTATGAACGTGCTTTTGAGCGTCTCATACCACAAGGACACTCTTTCTATGCGCTTGACACTACCGAATATTTTTCTGTGGAGCTTGATACGGTGAATGACTTTGAACAAGCACAGCGGTTGATTCCTTCACAACTTTATTAATTAATGGGCTGATTTTTATGGCAGATTATGATATACGTCCTTTGCAGCTTCGTATTTTGAAGATATTGCTTGCTGTGGATAAAGTTTGTAAAGAACATGGTTTGCGCTATTATATAATGGCCGGTACTATGCTTGGTGCAGTCCGTCATAAGGGATTTATCCCTTGGGACGATGATTTGGATATCGGTATGCCGAGGGCTGATTATGATTTGTTGATGTCTCATTCCAAGGAGTGGCTTCCCCAGCCTTATGAGGCTGTCTGCGCAGAAAATGATCCGAATTATCCATTACCTTTTGCCAAGATACAAGATGCGGATACGACTCTTATCGAGCGTATGCATTTGAAATACTTGGGAGGTATCTACTTGGACGTATTTCCATTGGACGGTGTACCGCAAAGCAACCTGAAACAGAGGATTCATTTTGCTCGGTATGAATTTTACAAGCGGGTGCTCTATTTTATCTACCGCGACCCTTATAAACATGGAAAAGGTCCCGGCTCATGGTTGCCGCTGCTGTGCCGGAGACTTTTTACTACTGCCGGCGTACAGAGGAGTATCAGAAATGTGATGACCACCTATGACTTTGACAAGTCTTCTTTAGTCTGTGATTATGACGACGGTATGCGCGGTATTATGCCCAAGGCAGAGCTGGGAGCTCCGACTCCCGTTTCGTTTGAGGGCGAAACAGTGTGGGGAGTACAAGATTATGACGCCTATCTGACCCGAAAATATGGAGACTACATGGTTATACCGAAACAAAGCGGGCAGAGACAGCATAATTTCCACTATTTGGATTTGGATAAGCCCTATTCTTCACAAGAAAGTTCCAATTCTATTTTATAATTTTGCTCTTTTAGGGAAATGTTAGACAAATGTTTTTTTCCAAAATTTCCATAAGGGACCGAAATCTTTGGTTAATAAATAAAATATGGCTTTTAGGCGGCCGCGTATTAGGCTTATTTTGAATCTATTTCCTGTTTTGAAAGTTCCTATCTTTTGGGATTTGAAATCTTTTCCTTTGTAAGTGAAAACTTTGCGGAATGTGGATGAAGTCATGCCCCATTTTAATAGAAATTGCATTTGACCACAATTCTTGCGTATGCGGGTAGTTGATTTTGTTTCAAAATGATAGATGCGACTGGCTTGTAGCCCTTTCATGAATCTGACTCCACACATATATAATTTTGCGGTGAAATCTGGGTCGCTGTACATTCCGGGTGAGTATTCTATACTATAACCGCCTACTAAATCCCAAATGTCCCGGTGTACGATATTGGGAGGAATGGTAGCTCCCATCCAGTCGTTTATTTTGTAGTTCATGTATTCTTTCAGTAATTTATCTTCTTGAAAAGTTTCGATACTGTCTCCATAATTGGCTAAGATGGTTGATGCGCTTTGTGTATGTGGTTGTATTGATGTAGCTGAAAGAAAGAAATAATTGTCAGACAGTTTTTCTATTTCGTCATAGAGAACCTTGTCCCAAAAAGGGAGTACATACATATCATCATTCAAAAATAGAATATAATCAGTTTTGACTTTAGTGCGCATCATATTCATAGCAAAACATACTCCGATATTCTGCTCAGAATGTGTGTAATCAATACCTGCTTTTTTTATCCACTCTAAGGTTCCGTCACTTCCATCGTTTACGTGTACAATGATTTGGTGATTGTAGTAAGAGTTTCTTTGGATACTTTGTATGCATAGTTTTAGGAAAGCAAGGTTATTCCATGTAGGTATAACGATTGAAAATAATCTGTTTTGAGATTTTATAGCTGTCATCTTTTGCTAATTGAGAAAATAAGTACAAAGATATTTATATAAATGGAGTTTTTGATTATAATTACTTGAAAACATTTATATTTTATAATATGCAAAAACAATATTGGTGTGAAATATACTGTTTTATGAGTGATATATAATACCTCTAGATTTCTTGTAGACAATAGTTTGGACTTGGATTGAATTTTTATGTTTGTGTTTTGTGTAGGCTGATGTTCTATATTGTATGATTAGCCTATATCGCTATTTGCGAAACTTGAATTAAGTTATTACTTTTGTGCCGAATCAGCAATTCTAATAAATTTGTTATGACCAAATTCTTAATTATCCGTTTCAGTTCGATAGGGGATATTATCCAGTGTATGGGAATTATCGGTGGAATACGTGAACGGTTTGCAGATGTGGAAATTCATTGGATTACCCGGAAAGATATGGTGGGGCCCTTGTCGATGGATGGCAGGATTGATAAAATCTGGGCGTTTGACAAGGAGACCGGACTTGCCGGGTTGTTGAAAATGGCGGCTGATTTGAGAAAAGAGCATTTCGACTACATTTATGACGCTCATAGTAATATCCGTTCCAACATATTGAAGCTGATAGTGTCTCCATTGCCTTTTGTGAAACCTTACGTTGCTTTGCGGAGCAAAGAGAGAGGCAAACGCTTTTTGTTGTTTAAACTGGGAATCAATCATTTCGACAAGCCTTTCAGGGGGATGGTGTCTTTTCAGAAACCATTGAAGAAATGGGGAATTACGCATTTTCCGGACAACTATCACGACTGGCATTTCCCGGATGAAATACGTAGCAAGTATGAGAACTTTGTAACCAAAGATATGATTACGCTGGTGCCGTCTGCCAACTGGGAAATGAAACGCTGGCCCGTTTCCTATTGGAAAGAATTGGTTGCCCTTCTTCCTGAGTATAAATTTGTTATTCTGGCTGGTCCGAAGGATACTTTCTGTGAGGAAATCAGAAGTGCTGCACCGGAACGGGTAGTTAACCTTGCGGGACAAACCTCATTGATGGAATCTTCTTACATAGTGTTGCGTTCCAATCTGGTAATCAGCGCTGATACGGGTTTTATGCATGCCGCTGATTTGTTCCGTGTTCCTGCTTTTGCCTTGATGGGACCTACGGCCTTCGGTTTCCCTACGGGACCTACGGTGGAAATACTCGAAACAGCCCTGCCTTGCCGTCCGTGCACCAAAGACGGACGGGGTAAATGCAGGCTAGCTGTTTATCAGAAGTGTATGGTGGATATTACCCCCCAACAAGTCGCTGAAAAGATTATTGCTTCTCTTGGTTGATGGCGCCTATCGTCTTTGTAGTGGAATAACCGTCTACGAAGGGGATAGTTACTGTTTCTTGGGCGTACTCCCTGCCTACAATGTTTTCTATGGCATAGTCGCCACCTTTTACCAACACGTCCGGCGCTACTGTCCTGATGAGGTTCAGCGGGGTGTCTTCCGTAAAAATCACTACGTAGTCCACTGCTTCCAAGGCTGCCAGGACTGTGGAGCGGGCGCTTTCATCATTGATGGGGCGCGATTCCCCTTTCAAACGTTTTACTGAGCTGTCCGAATTCAATCCTACGATAAGTACGTCCCCCAGTCTTTTGGCCTTTTCCAGATAGCACACGTGTCCTTTGTGCAGAATGTCGAAGCAGCCGTTTGTGAATATGATTTTGCGCTCCTGCGCACGCAGTTGTTTTATAGTATCTGCAAGTTGGGGAATAGGAATAAGTTTGCTGGCCGGTTTCCCGATTTGTAGCTCGTCCTGCAACTCTTTGAACAGAATGGGGCTGGTGCCTATTTTCCCGACTACAATGCCGGCCGCTTTATTGGCAAGATAAATGGCATCTGCAATAGGGATACCGGCTGCCAGCGCAGCTGCTAAAGTTGCCACGACAGTATCGCCTGCACCTGAAACGTCATATACTTCCCTCGCTTCGGTAGGAATGTCCTGCGAGGCATCGGGAGCTATGTATGACATGCCTTTTTCGGAACGTGTCACTAATAGAGAAGTAAGGTTATACTCCTTCAGTATCCGGTCTGCTGCGCTATGGATTTCTTTATCCTCATTTCTCACATCCACTCCCGAAACAGCCGAAAGCTCTTTCAGGTTGGGGGTGATGATGGTTGCGGAACGGTATTTCTCCCAATTTGTCCCTTTGGGGTCTATAATGACCTTCTTCCCTTGCCCGGCAGAGGCGGATATAACCTGCTGGCATACTGTATCATTGCATACTCCCTTGCCATAATCCGAAATCACGACAATGTCCACTTCGGGGAGTGCACGCTTCACGGCATCCAGCAGTTTCTGCTCAGTCTCTTCGTTCAGGCATTCATTTTCTGTTTCAAAGTCCAGCCGTACTACTTGCTGGCTGTTGCCTATTACGCGGGTTTTGGTGATGGTTGGGTGTTCTGTATGAAACAGTTCGTTTCTGATACCCAAATCAGCGAACATCTCCTGCATTGTGTTTCCGTTGTGGTCGTTGCCAAGCAGGCTGACGACATACGGCGAGCAACCCAGTCCCAACAGATTTCTTGCAACATTGGCCGCTCCTCCCAATACATTGTAGGTACGGGTGACACGGACCACTGGTACGGGGGCTTCGGGAGAAATCCTTTTCACGTCCCCTATGTGGTAAGTATCCAGCATCACGTCTCCGATGACAAGCACCTTCTTTCCCTTTATACTGTTTAATTCTGCGTTCATAATAGGTTGTTTTTTAATTGGTTTGCCCAGTATATAAGCGGATGTTCCTCTGTGACCCGGAAAGACTTGACACCGCTTCGTTCGCCGCATTCCGTATCCGACTTCTTGTCTCCGAACATATAGGATTGGGACGGGTCGATGTCATACTTCTTCATCGCTTCCGTCACCATGAAAGGAGAAGGCTTACGGCATTCGCAATGTTCTTCCGGAGCGTGAGGGCAAGTATAGAAATCGTTCAGTATAACTCCATGTTTTTCCAGCTCTTGGGCGAGTGCCCGGTTGAACTGTTCGGCGTCCTCCAGTGTAAAGTAGCCACGTCCAATACCGGATTGGTTCGTGATGACAATCAGCAGATAACCCAATTCCTGAAAAATGCGGAGTGCTTCGGCTACACCGGGCAATAATTCAAGCTCTTGGGTCTTGTAAACGTAGCCGAAATCAACATTGATGGTACCGTCCCGATCAAGGAAAATCGCTTTATTCATGGGAGAACAGTTTATTGTCAACGATGCCGCACAAGATATGTCCGATGGTAATGTGCACTTCTTGAATCCTGGCAGATTCGGCGTGCTGTATAATCAACGGGTAATTGCAAAGTTCCTTGCACCTTCCTCCATCCCTTCCCAGGAGCCCTATGGTGGTGATGCCCATAGATTGTGCCTTCTGCAAGGCATGCTCTACGTTGGGAGAGTTGCCGCTGGTAGAAAGGCCTATCAGAATATCACCTTTCGTTCCCAAGGCTGCCGTCTGCCGTTCGAAAACGCGTTCGAAGCCATAATCATTGCTGACTGCGGTCAGGATGGAAGTGTCGGTTGTCATGGCGATGGCGGGCAGGCCTTCCCGTTCGGTCACGAAACGTCCGACGAGTTCGGCAGCGATATGCTGGGCATCGGCTGCACTGCCGCCGTTACCGCAAAGCAAGACTTTGTGCCCTTGTCGAAGGGCTTGTACTATCAGATTGCCGACAGTTTCGATGTCGGCAAGCATTTGCCGGTTGTTCAGGATATTTTCTTTGAGCCTGATACCTTCTTGGATGGACTGGGTGATATAATCTTGCATAATTTTCTAATCTCGTTGGTACAAAGATACGACATTTCAGAAATGAAGCTTGCTTTTGACGAAATTTTTAAATTGTCTTTGCTTTCTCCATTTCAGTCTGCTGAAGAGAGTGAAGAATATGCATTCTTCAATATCGAATCCTCTTTGCTCGGCATATAGAGGTATTATTTTCATGAAGTCATCGGCGGGAATACCCAGTTGGCTGAAGGCATTCATGGACATTCTGATACCGGGTACTTTACCGAGCTTCAGGCGGTTGATGTCAATGAGGGCGAAGTGATATTTGCCGTCTGTCTTCCGGTAAAATATATTCTTGGGATTATAGTCCAGTGGCAAGACCTTGTTCAGATGTAATTGGAGAGTGAAGTCTACGAGGTCATGTCTTAGCCGTTTTTTCTCTTCTTCCTCCATTTCCGTACCGAACATATCCGTAACAAGCGGGTAGGGGAGGTATTCGGAAATAAAGTATCCGGTGTGGAAGAAACCATTCTTTTTGATTTCTATATAAGCTACCGGAGGGGCGGTCTCTATTCCCCGTTGCAGAAAAAGTTCTGCATATTCAAAGGCGCGCTGCGCTTTGCTTTTGCGGAACCAAGTGTAAATGAGGCAGTTTATGAGGGCAGGTCTTTTGTATTTCTTGATTACGAAGTCCTTGTCTCCGAACCGCACTCTTTCGACTGTGTTCCTTCGGTTACAATAAACCTCTTCCCGTTCATATTCTTCCGATGGGATGGCTCGGATATAACTCTCGTAGGCGGCATAGTGCGGATGAATATGTACCTTCATTGCTTTTATTTACATTTTACTTCTTTTGAACGGTGCAAAGATAGTGCAAACCGAAAGCAGAACAAAATGAACTTGTTCATTTTTTATTTTGAGGTGCCGCCTATCTTCGCTTTTGAGCAAAGATAATCAAAATGTATCATCTGGTCGGAAATATCGTATGCTTTTTTAGCGAACTCGGCTTCTGCCGGGGTGGGCTCTTCACCTACCACCTCCATTTGGGGGCTGATGGCGAATCCTTTCTTGCATGGGTCGAGGATGCTTTGGCCCAATCCGCTCCAGTAGTAATCATCCAGTTGGAGCAGGTTCAGTAAGGTGGGGTACATATCGATTTGTCCCATCACTTTATCATAACGCATGCCTACCGGAGAGTTTACTATGATGAAAGGGGTGAATGTCTTGTCGGATACGATACCCTTGCCACCGGGGGCGTTACACAATTCTTCACGGTAGGTAGCCAGTCCTTCGTGGTCACCGGTGATGACGATAAGGGTCTCGTCGTATTGTGGGAGTGTTTTCAGGTACTCCACGAATTTTCCTATCGCCTTGTCCGTATAGCGTGCAGTGGTCATGTAGTCATTCATTTTCTGTGGAATGGCCGGAGAGAAATGAATCTCTTTCAATTCTTCAGGCAATTTGAAGGGAGCATGGCCGGAGTAGGTCACCAGCTGCATGTAAACATTCTCCCCCTTCTTCCAGATTTCCCCCTTCTCTATTTTTTGGCGGCATTGCGCCAGGAAGGAGCCGTCTCCGGTACGTTTGTGCGTGCCAAAGGCTTCTGTCAGTTCAAAGTCATGATAAGCAATGATGGTGTCGGTCCCGAAACTGTAGGCTATGACGCCTTGGTTCCAGGTCGATACTTTATCGATGGTCAGGAGGTAGTTGCGCGAGTTCTTCTGCTGATGCATGGCTTTTTGCAGGGTTCCGTAGGTGTGGTCTGGATATTGGCTGCTGTATGTGCCGCTGTTGATAGGCAGCATACCGGCGCAAAGCAACAGCTGTGCATCAATGGAGCGCCCTCCTTTCACTTGCGTCAGTACGTGGGGGGCGTATAGGGTGGTGGAGTCTTGCAGCAGTTTGTTGAGATATGGGGTAATCTCTTGCCCTTCCACTTCCCTTTCGAGTACCCAGCTTTCCAAAGATTCTGCCAGGATGACGATGCAGTTGTTGCGGATTCCGATACGTCCGGCCAAAGGGTGATGTCCGGGTTTCTGGCTCAGCCACTCCTTTATCTCTTGCTGTATCTGTGGGGTGGCCTCCTGCTTCTGGTTGATGAGGTCATAGTATAGGCTTCCGAAGACAGTATACATGGAAGTGGTGCTTGCACACAGATAGGCTTTCTGGCGGACGGTGTTGTATGCTTCCTTGAATCCTCCTTTGGCCAGGGTGGTGATGGCAAACAGCAGGATACCGATTCCCAAAGCTCCTCCGTAATACTTGTATGATGTTCTTCCGGCGGTATTTCTTTTGTAATGCCAATAAAGGGGGATACTGGCAATGGTAGATAGAGGGAAGAAGATGTCGTACCAGCGGAAGGAGTCGTAAACGCTTCCGGTGAAATCGGCGAGGTTTCCAGAAAGTCCATAGCTGTTAAGTGGGATGGCAGTATAGTAGGTGCGGAAATACATCAAGTTGACAATCAGCAGTATATCCAGCAAAAGCATGATGACTATCTCTGTTTTCCAGAGCCGGAAGAACTTATAGGGGACGAGAAGTACGAGGGTGGCTATTATTTTGGTTGCATAAAATTCGATGGTAGAGAATGAAGCGAATGTGGTGGGTATGCTCCAGATGAAATCGAATAGCAGGAATTTGAAAAAAACGGTGATTCCGAACAAAAGAGTCACTTTATCTGTTGCCCCTTGTTGGCTGTTGGAGCAATGAAAAAGATTTCTTCTCATAAAATAGTATTTTTAAAATATTGGGGTGCAAAGATAGATATTTTAGAGAAGAAAAAGCTTCATAAACAGCAACTTTTGGAGAAAAGTTGATAAAAGTCATTTTTTTTTCTGGATTGATGCAGTATATGCAGAATTCTTGTATTTACTTTGCAGACGTTTAAAGCAAAGAAAGCAAAACTGTTACAAACTAAGGGCTGGATTTTATTGTTCTATTGGTAATTTGAGGTGACGATTGTGTCGTTGCCGTGATATTTTGAGTGTATGAAGAAGCATTATTTATTTTTCGTTTCGGTAGCCTATTCCTATCCTATACTTCGCCCGCTTCAGGACGAAATCAAGCGTAGAGGAGACGATGTTGCATGGTTTATCGAGCCAGACTGCCCGGTTCTGTTGGATCAAGATGAGAGGTGGCTTCAATCTGTTCAGGAAGTGATGGATTATCAGCCTATTGCCGTGTTTGCGCCGGGCAACTATATTTATGATTTCTTCCCGGGAGTGAAAGTTTCCCTTTTTCATGGCTACCCCATCAATAAGCGTGGCGATGAAAAGGACGACCATTTTTCTGTCCGCGGATGGTTCGATGTCTATTGCACGCAAGGAGAAACGAGTACTCTTCCTTTCAAGGAACTTGAGAGGAAATACGGCTTCTTCAAGGTATACGAAACGGGCTGGTGCAAGGCGGATACTTTCGTGAAAGAACGTGCGCACACTCCTCATAATGCACGTCCGGTAGTCTTGTACTCTTCTACATTTACAAAGAATATAACTTCCGCCCCTCATCTGTTTGATACCATCAAGAGACTGGTGCACGAGAAGGATTGGGATTGGATTATTTCGTTCCATCCGAAATTCTCGGATATGGAAGTCCTCAAGAAATACAAGGAACTGGCTGCATCCTGTCCCAACATTACTTTCCACGAGAGCGGACTTGTCGATGCCAAGCTGCTGAACAGTGCGGATGTGCTGTTGTCCGATGCTTCGTCTGTGATTGTTGAGGCAATGATGTTGGACAAACCGGTTGTGACCTATTGCAACACCATGCCGGGAGCTCATTTGCTGAATGTCACTGACACGGATGCTGTAGAGGGAGCGATAGAAAAGGCGATTTCCCGTCCGGCGGAACTGATGGAACGGATGCGTGCTTATGTGCACAAGCATGAAGCCCATCTGGACGGTGAGTCCTCTTCACGGGTACTGGATGCCGTAAACAACTACATCTGGTATTTTCAAGGTAAGACCAGAACCAAGCCCTGGAATCTGGTACGTAAGTTTAAATTGCGATGGCGGGTGGGTTATCCGTTGATGGCCACTTTGCGGTTATGGTAACTGTTGCGGCTTATGAAGAACACTGAAGCATTACCTCTTATAAGTATTATTGTACCGGTCTATAATGTAAAGGATTATCTGGAGAAATGCCTGCAATCCATTTGCGTGCAGACTTATAAGAATCTGGAAATAATATTGATTGACGACGGCTCTTCCGATGGTTCGGGAGAGCTTTGTGATTTATTTGCCCAAAGGGATGGACGGATAAAGGTTATCCACCAGACGAATGCAGGTCAGAGTGCAGCCAGGAATAGAGGTTTGGCGGTAGCTCAAGGTGAATTCCTTGGTTTCGTGGATAGCGATGACTGGATTGAGCCGGATATGTACGAATTCTTGTATCACTTACTGAAAGCGAATGGGGCGGATATATCCATTTGCTCGCATTATATAGAAACTGCCGTAAAGACCAGAGTGAAGCACTCTTCTGGGCAATTCTCCAGCTTTTCTCGTGAAGAAGCTATCCGAACATTGGTAGAAGATAAGCGTATAAGAAATTATATGTGGGATAAGTTGTATAAGCGTCAATTATTTGCTGGAATATATTTTCCGGTAAATAGAGTTTTTGAAGATATTGCAGTTTCTTATCAGATATTTTATAAAACGCAGAAAGTCGTTATGCAAGACTGTCCTAAATATCATTATTTGAAACGTGAAGGAAGTACTACTCAAGGTAAATTGTACAATTACGAAAAGGAATATCTGCTCTTTCAAACTGTCTATGAACAAGTGAAATTTGTGCGAGAAAAAGAAATATGGGATAAAGCTCCTTATTGTGTACATGAACGGGGAATTCATTTGATTGACCATTTGATGATGCTTCCTCAATCTTCTTTGATAGATGATGTTATCAATGATGTATTAGCCAGAATGCAGGAGTTTGATAATGTGTCGTGGCCGCAATTGGGTGTTATGCATATATTTAAGCGCCGTATGATGTATTGTCATCTAAAGGTTTATAGATGTATTTACCGTTTAGTGAGGACATTCTTCAAATCTAAACGGTATAAATTCCAAACATTATAACTTTAATTGAATCTCAATAATGAATAAAGCAAGGGTTATAGCTTTTTATCTACCTCAATTTCATCCAATACCAGAAAACGACAGATGGTGGATGAAAGGTTTTACGGAATGGACTAATGTAGGAAAGGCACGTCCATTGTTTCCAGGACATTATCAGCCTAAGGTACCGGCAGATTTGGGATATTATGATTTGCGAGTGCCGGAAACACGTAAGGCGCAAGCTGACATGGCAAAAGAATATGGTATCGAAGGCTTTTGTTACTGGCATTATTGGTTTGGAAATGGAAAGAGACTCTTAGAGCGCCCGTTTAATGAAGTATTGTCTTCTGATGAACCGGATTTTCCTTTTTGTCTGGCTTGGGCTAATGAGTCATGGAGGGGCTTTTATCACGGCATAAAGAGCAAAGATACTTTGATAAATCAGCTTTATCCGGGAGAACAAGATTATATAGCTCATTTCCACGAGGTATTACCTGCTTTTAAAGACCATCGTTATATTACAGTGGATGGGAAACCGTTGTTTATGGTTTATCATCCTTTGGATCATCCGGAGATGAAAGAGTTCATTGAACTCTGGCGTACTTTAGCTGTGCAGAATGGCTTGAAGGGGGTTTATTTCATAGGACAAACCTATCATTTGAAAGAAGAAAAAGAGAGACTTATGAAAATGGGGTTTGATGCTATTAATGTTGTACGCTTGTTTGACTTTGAGAAGAAAGCTGCTCTGACTTATAAATATGCGAAATGGAAACATAAAATATTTCGTATTCCTAAGGTTGTGGAGTATAAGAAGGCCAGTTCTTTCTTTGTGGGTGATGAAGAATATGAAGAGAATATTATACCTACCATTATTCCTAACTGGGATCATTCTCCACGTTCCCGTGGTAAATCGTTGGTCTTGAATCACGCTGAACCTTCTTATTTTGCCCGACATCTGAAAGAAGCGATAAAGCGCATTGAGAATAAGCCTTTAGACCATCGGCTTGCATTTGTAAAATCATGGAATGAGTGGGCTGAAGGGAACTATCTGGAACCGGATTTACATTATGGAAAACGTTATCTGGAAGTGATAAAAAAGAATGTTGTAGAGGGATGATTTCTATGGAAGAAAAGATAGCAATTGTTATACCGGCATATAAGTGCCGCTTCCTCCGGCAGACATTGGATTCTATTGTCGTACAGACTTGTCGAAGTTTTACTGTTTACATAGGTGATGATGCAAGTCCTCAGAATCTGAAGGAAATTGTTTCTGATTATGCGGATAAAATGAATATTGTCTATCGACGTTTTGATACTAATCTGGGTGGAGTGGATTTGCCGGGGCATTGGGACCGTTGTATAGCACTTGCAAAAGAACCGGTTATTTGGTTCTTTTCAGATGATGATTTGATGCCGCAGGACGGGGTAGAGCGTATTATAAAAGCATTAGAATGCTATGGTACGAGGCATGGGATGTTCCGTTTTCCCCTTGCTGTGATAGATGAAAATGGCAAGATAATACATAAAAATCCTTCATTGCAGGAATATCCGGTTTCGGGCTATCAGTTTTTGTTGGATAAATTGGAAGGAAGAATTTATTCGGCTGCTTGTGAATATGTTTTTACTCGTGATATATATGAACGGATAGGCGGTTTTGTGAAGTTTCCATTGGCGTGGTGTTCAGACGATGCAACGTGGACAAGCATAGGTGAAAATGCAGGTGGAATGATTCCTTTGCCTGGTAAGCCGGTTTGTTGGCGAAATGTGATGGGCGAGAATATAAGTTGTTCCTTCAATTATGATGAAGAGAAGATAGCAGCTACAAGGCAATTTATAAAATGGGTTTCAGTTTTTTACTCGGACAGACTTCAAGATAGAAAACTACAGCATGCGATAAAGAAATATGCCCATACGATATTGCATTATAGTTTGCAAGATCGTTATAAATTACATGATCTTATGGGTATTTGTCGTAGTTTATGGTATATTTGCCCTTCTGTATCATTAAGTGTGGCATTCCGCATGTGTAAGTTGAAACTTAGAAATCGAAAGAGATAATGAAGAAAATTCTTTTTATACTTCCTTGTGTGCCTTATCCGTTGACTGCTGGAGGTAATCAGGCCTTTTTCAATATGGTGGAATATATCCGGCACAAAATGTCTGTGTCTTTGTTGCTTTCTCCGGAAAATAAGGAGATGAATGATGTCGAAAGTTTAAGGGCTTTATGGACAAATGTTGATTTCTATCTTTTTAGGGAAGAAGATGCAGAACCTAAGACTCGTTGCCCCCGATATTACCGTTGGTTAAAAAAGATGTCTGAATCCATTTCCCGCAAGATGCAACGGCAACTGTATTCTTTTCAGCAAGAGCGTCCGTATAAGAATATGACGTTGAAGAATTCTTGTTTTAAACCTTTTCCCAAGGCATACGTAGAGTATGTGTCTGACATCTCACGTCGTGGATTTGATATTATTCAGGTTGAGTTCTATCCATTGATAACATTGGGGTATCTATTGCCTAAAGATGTACAAACAGTGTTTGTGCATCATGAACTGAGGTATATACGTAATGAAAATGAAATGGAATGCCTTACTCATGTAACAGATGAAGACAAGATGCTCTATGGCATTGCTAAGGATATGGAGAAAGCCGCTTTACGTCAATATAAGCATGTAATTGCATTGACGGATATTGACCGTTTATTGTTGGCAGACTTGGTTGGACAAGAATGCAATATTTATGTTTCTCCGGCAGTGGTACAGATAGAGTCTGCTTATGACAGAATTGTGAAGCCGGCCTCTGTTCGTCTGACATTTGTTGGAAGTGAAAATCATTACCCGAACCAGGATGCAGTAGATTGGTTTTGTCATGAAGTAGCCCCTTGTTTGCGTGTTCAGGGTTTTAAATTTGTTTTTCAAGTGATTGGGACATGGAAGAGCCGTTACGTGAAAAGTCTTCAGGCAGTATGTCCGGAAATGGAGTTAGTGGGTTATGTGGAGGATTTGCGGGAATACTTGAATGGGAGCATCGTTCTGGTGCCAATTCGTATTGGTAGTGGTATGAGGATGAAAATATTGGATGCGGTTTCCTCTATGGCTTCTTTTGTAACTACGACAAAAGGAGTTGAGGGAATTGACCTACGTCACAATGAAGAGTGTTTGATTGCTGATAGCGCAACTGATTTTGCAGCAGCAGTCATTCGTTTGGAAGCGGATAAAAAATTGCAAGTCAGGCTGGCGACGCAAGCATTGAAGCGTTTGCGTGAACTTTATAATCCTCAGGAAATGTTGGAGAGAAGACTGGCTGTTTATGATGAGATATTGCAAAATAATACAAACTAATAGCATCAGATTATGCTTTCAATCATAATTTGTTCGGTATCTCCCGAACGTTTGGAGCAAGTAACCCGGAATATTCATGATACTATTGGTGTTGATTATGAAATCATTGCTATTGATAATCGTGAAAAACAATGGCCGATAGCGCGTGCGTATAATGAGGGAGCTTCTCGGGCACATTATCCCTTTCTGTTTTTTGTCCATGAGGATGTAAAGTTTCATTCGGTAGGCTGGGGAAAGTGCATTGAGAAGAAACTTAAGGAACCGGATTGTGGGGTGATAGGTTTTGCCGGTAGTAAGGTGAAATTGAAATGCTATTCGGGATGGGGAGATGTGTATAAGTGGGATGTTATATTCTATTATCAGAGCGTTGGAACTGAAACCCAATTTCGTGTAGCATCGGTTACTATGGAGCATCCTTTTAAGGAAGTGCTGGTATTGGATGGCTTTGCCATGTTTGTGCGTAAGGATGTATGGGCTAAATATCCTTTTGATGAGGAATTGTTGACGGGTTTCCATTGTTATGACTTGGATTTTACATTGCAAATAGCTGCGGATCGTTGTTATAAAAATTATGTATGTTGTTCTTCTGAGGTCTTGATAGAGCATTCTTCACAAGGGAATTTTAATCAAAGTTGGTATCAAGATACGATTAAAATGCACAAATTGAAGTGGAATAAGATGCTTCCAATGAAAATAGAGGGATTTGAATTGGGAGAAAAAGAAATGAGGAAGCAGGAAGAATATACCTTCAGTGTCTTTTTGCGTAAGTTATTGAAAGCGGGATATCCTGAGGCGAAGGTGGTGCTGAAGGACTTTTTAGCTTACCCTTATTCATGGAAACATTTACAGCACTGTATTAAATATGTGTACAAATATCTTGTAAGCTAATTGTGGTTGCTATGAAATTGGTTTTTTTATCACATGTTAGTGATTGTGCCGGAGGAGCACAAAGATGTTTATTGGATCTATTGCGGGGGCTTAAGCATATTCACCCTGATTGGCAACTCTATATGGTTCTTCCTGGTCCGGGAGATTTGCTTGATGCCTGCTCCCCTTATATTGATGGCTATAGGTTCTTACAAATGGAATGGTGGCTTGTAGGTAAGGACATGGATATCGGCACGAGAGAGAAGCTTTCTTATATTCGTAAACTATCGAAGTATTCCATTAAATTAACCCGTTACTTGAGAAGGATAAAGCCGGACTATGGAATGACAAATACTGTGGTTTTTCCTCATTTGGCAATATCATGTAAGATGTTAGGGATAAAGCACTGTTGGTTTATCCATGAGATACCTGATGTGACTTGGCTGAATCTTAATCCTGTTTTTGAATTTCGTTTTATCTTTAGAGCGATTGATAAATTATCAAATAAGATATTGGTAACTTCCAGATATGCAGAGTTTCATTATCAAAAGGTGATGACAAGCGCAAAAATAAGCAGCATCACCCAAGCTGTAGAATTGCCGATGACGGTTGGAGTGGATGTGAAATGTGATAGACATACGCGGTATACTATCTTGTTGGTCGGCGCTTTTGACTCTAATAAGGGACAGATGGAACTTTTGCAGGCGGTAAAGAGAATAGTGGCTGAAGGGAAGGATATTCTTTGTTATCTGGTTGGCCCGGATGTTGGCTTTATGCCCAAATGCCAAAAATATATTCAAGATAATGGTCTGGATAACAATGTAAAAATTGTCTCTTACACGCAACAGGTGGTTTCTTATTATGCTTTGGCTGACGTTGTGTTGGTTTGTTCCACTTTTGAAACTTTTGGTAGGGTTGCTGTAGAAGCTCAGAAATGCGGGTTGCCATTAATCCTTTCTGATGTGGGGGCAAATCCGGAACGCATTGAGGATGGAGTGAATGGGCTCCTTTACCAGAAAGGAAATATTGCGGAATTAGCAGAAAAGATAGAAATATTGCGGGATGAAAACGTTAGAAAAATGCTCTCCAAAAACATCGATTCCATTGCAATAGAGGAAAAGTATGGTATTGATAACTTTGCATCAAGTTTCTGTACTTTGTTGGGCTTGTAGAATGTAATTGTAAATATGATGAACGATACCCTTTCTCCCTTAGTCTCTATTATAATTTGTGTCTATAATGGTGAGAAATATTTAGAGAGATGCCTTCAAAGTGCTATGTCCCAATCCTACAAGAATATAGAGATCATCGTGGTCAATGATGGAAGTATGGATAATACTCCGGTCATTATAGAAAATTATGTAAAGTTGGATTGTCGTATTATTGTTATAAGCAAACAGAATGGAGGAATATCCGAAGCGAGAAGAATAGGTGTGAATCGGGCACGGGGGAAATATATACAGTATTTGGATTGTGATGATGTTTTGATGAGCAATGCGATAGGATGTTTGGTGAACCGTGCTGAGGAGACTCAAGCCGATGTTGTTGTTGCTCCTTTCTTTTTTTGTGAAGATGGCGGAAGAAAGGAATCGGACAGCATGGAGTTTGAACAAATGTCCGGGATTGAATATTTAAAATGTATCCTCTGTTCAAGGGCATATTGGGCTATGTGGACCAAGTTTCATTTACGTTCTTTATATGATGAGGGGATTGAAAGGCTCGGCATCTCGTTTGGAGAAGATGTTGCTTTGTCTACGCAGATTTTAGTTCGTTCGGGAAAAGTTGTTTCTATAAATACTCCGATTCTTGATTATTATGTTTATTCCTCTTCGGTATCTCACGATTTGGGAGAGAGAGCATATCTTGATTTCAATGTTTATGTGCGCTGGTTTGATGACTATATAGAACGGAACGGATTGCATGAGGAATTTGCAAGAGAATTAGCTTTGTTCCATATAAAGAATACTCAAGCGCGGCTCCATTGGAAAAAGGTAAAGGATGTTAATAAAGAAATGAATCGGTTGATGATAGGGCTTGGGGATTATCCGGAATTTTGGAAATTACTGTCACGCCGTGAGAAGAAGATAGTTACTACTTATAGGTTATCATCGTTGTTGGGATATTGGAGACTGTATTATTATAATTGGAAAAATAAATTATAGAGAAATGAAAATCATAGAAAGGTGGAAGAAAAGCCTGTATAGAAAGGCTGTAAAACATAGACTGATAGCCCCTCAAGTGATAGTACTTATGGATGGCGGAGTTTGTTCTCAGATGCACCAATATCTGCTGGGTAGAATTTTTGAAAATGGAGGACATAAAGTGCTCTATGATTTGTCTTTCTATGAAGAGTGGGGAACAGATATGGATTACCAGTTTGTACGTAACTTCGATTTGTTGAAGGCTTTTCCTTACTTAAAAGTGAAGTCCGCTTCTAAACTGGCTTTGTCTGTCTATAAGAAGAAATATTTTAATTTGGGTAATAATACTTATGGTAGGCAGGATGACTTCTCTTTTCTACAAAAGAAGCCTCCGGTCTATTTAGGTGGTTATTATCATGTTCCGGCTGATATTTGGCTTCCGGTATTCCGGTCGCTTTTTAGAGTAATGCCCGAGGTGCTGGATGCACAGAATAAATTGCTGTATTCAGAGATTGATTCACGTCCTTGTTCCGTAGCTGTTCACGTAAGGCGTGGGGACTTGAAAGTAGAAATTCCGGCTTACGGCAAACCTGCTTCATTGGAGTATTTCAAGTCGGCAGTGACTTATATGCAGGATAGGGATATGTCTTCTTTCTTCTATTTCTTTTCAGATGAGCCGGATTGGGTGAGGGATGAACTTATTCCGCAACTTTATCTTACGGAAGGTAATTGTAAGATTGTTGATATAAACGGTTCTGATAAGGGGTATATGGACTTGTTTCTGATAGCTCGTTGCAAGCATCAGATTACCAGTAAAGGGACTTTAGGTAAATATGGTGCTCTTTTAGGAGATAATTCAGAGAAAATGGTGGTGCTTTGTAATGATGAAGTGGAATATCCATGGAAAGAATTACTTCAAAATGCCATATTTTTATAGATTCGGCTCAGTGGTTGTCTCTGTTTTCGTAAGTAGTGATTTTATTTCTATGTTGAACAGTTTGTTTCTTGTATATCGGCAATAAAAAGTGTGGAGAGGGTTTTCGTGCCCTTTTCCACACTATTAAATCTTAGAAGAAATACCCCACGGAGAGCATCAAGTTGCGGTTTTTGTTTCCGCTATCTTCTATATTGTCCAGTAATCCCCAGTCATATCCGATAGAGACTTGATATTTTTGAAAGAATTCGACTCCTGCTTTGAGTCCGAGACCAAAGTCGAAACGTTTCATGGCATTGCTTCCGAATACTTTGGCAGAATCATGAATGCTTGTCAATCCTTCCACTTCATCAATCAAATATCCCGTTGCCTTCATTTTACCGAAGAGACCGACTGCAAAGTAAGGACCGAAATTGCCAAAGATGGCAAAATTGTCATTGATGGCATATTTGTAGCCCATGTGTATAGGTATTTCTAAATAGTAGGGATTGAATTTCAGAGATGCATCATTCCCATTTATTTGTGTACCTTTTAAGGACAGCAGTGCAGCCATGTCGAGATAAACACCTTGGGCTATCTGGGGCAAGTCTTTCTCGGCCTTGATGCTGACATGGAAACCTACCTTGCTGTCAAAACCATCGGTGGAGAACTTGCTGGAATTCATACCTGCCATCGCTCCCCATTTGAGTCCTTCTTGCGCGTGGATGCCCATAACGCCGGTCATCAGTAATGCGAATAAAACTAAAATCTTTTTCATGTTGTTTTAATTTATATTGATATAAACATAATATATAGACCTGACATACTTCAATGCTTTTGAATAAATTGCATGCAGAGAGTGGGTAATATAAACTCATATACAATAATTGGGTATTAAGTTATCTCCAACACATTGGTACACCTTGTTTATTCAAATTATGTCCTGTTACATATTTCCATGAGTTACTTTTCCCTTTAATATTTTCAATAGCAACAAAAATGGCATCTAAGAAACCATTATTGTCTAAATCATAAAGACAACATGCTGCTCCTTGTCCAGTGTCACACGGTGATAAAGAGTCAGGGAAACGAGGGGTATATATAGGTTTTGCATAAGAGTTACCATACTTATCTATATCAGGTAGTATTTCATATACGAATTTATCTTTACCAGAGGGAGCATCTAATGCCATAAATAGGATATCCAATGTACCATTATTGTCAATATCACCAACTGCAACTCCTGCTCCATCTCCATCATGACCTAATCCTGGAACTTCATATACGGGTGATAGACTCAAATAGTTGCCATTTGATTGTAGGTCGAAAGCAATTTGATATCGAAATGAATTTTCTCCTTCTGGGGCATCATAGACCATCATTAATAAATCAGGAGTTCCATTTTTATTTATGTCACATATATCAATACCTGCTCCATCGTAAAAAAATCCGAGTTCATCTAATGTATTTAGCGAAGATAATGAGTTATAGTGGCCATCAGGTTTGAGGTCATAAGCTACGTAATACCATCGGTAGGCACGACCTGCTGTAGTGGGCTTGTCTGTGCATAAAAGAACCATATCTAATATTCCATTATTATTCAAATCACAGAGGGCGATATCACCTCCAGAATTTTCCCAACCCTCAGCAGAAATTGAAAGAATAGATGATTCTTTTGAATAGTATCCATTTTCATCAATATCATATAAGACTTTATACCAAAAATTATTCTTTCCTTTAGGATTATCTATTCCCATCAATATCATATCAGGCCTTCCATTTTTATCAATATCACCGATAGCAACTCCTGCCCCTTGATTAATATGTCCTAGTCCGCTGACTTGACGTGTACCAGTAGTTGATGGATATAGGCTTATAGAACATACTTCTTTACTCTTTATGTAGTTGTCTATATATGCTTTGAGAGTTTGCTTTTTTGTGGGGTCTGTAACTAATTCATAAATGGGGATAAATGATTGTGAATTATTGTCGACATCAATAAATTTCGGTGTGGAAGATTTTACTGATGCCATCCATTTACCTATATCTATTGATGGTGAATTTTCTGGATTTAAAGAACCTTGCACTCCTACGGCGGGGTCACCTCCTATTGTGAAATAATATAAGGACTGCTCTTTATTAGTTATAGCTAAAGATTCATCATATTGGAATTTTCCATCCATCTTGAAAAGGCTAAAGAGTGAAGCGCCTAACCCAGCGTTTATACTTTCTTTTTTTGATGATGAGGTTGATTTAGCCATATAATACACTTCGAATTTTGCTCCTAAATATATATCCTTTAACACATGAGTTCCATACTCTTCAACAATTTGTTCTGGTGTATATGTAGAGAGTCTTTCAATAAACTGTTTTGTGAGACATGTCTTTAAAACATTAATGTCAGCTTCTGAAATTCGATACCTGCTATCTATATATTGCTGAGTACAGTATGCAAAAGAGTAGTCAGAATTATAATGAGAATTACCTCCGAATGCTATATTTAAAGAGGCGCCACCTATGACTTTTAGGATGCCGGGGGTGCTCATTTGTAATGAAGATGACATGTTGGTGGTAAAATCAATGACATCTTTCCCTGAAGAGTAACGGAACCGAGATTCTTCTAGTTTGTAGGGGGTAATCAGTCCTTTTTCTAATAGTTTATTAGTATCAAATACTATTGCACGACTGGACTTAGTATCTAAATATGGCCCAGTTATATCATAGCCGTACCCTAAAATATCATATACACCATCTCCTGCAGATCGGGTATTTACACTTTGTGGAAATGACGGGGAATTACGTTCGATGATATCTTCATCGGCACAACCGGATAATATAAGCATTACCCAACTCATAAATAGGAATAACTTTTTCATGGCTCTCTATCTTTTTAAATAATGTATTGTTTGTTGTATGATTGTTATAATGAGAAATAACCATATAAAAGAACTTCATCAGACTCTATTTTAATCAAATAGTTACCACTACTGTATCCTTCATCCAAAGTGATGTCAATGTTTGTGGGTTCATTGTATGCTTCTGAATGAATGAGTTTACTAGTTGATTCATTGATGAGGGTTATGGTGACGTTAGGTAATACCTCGTTGAAGTCGACACATACTGTGTTATTATATAAGTAGGCGTTGGCGGTTTGAATGATACTACGAGATATAGGGGTATCTCCTTTACTAATCGGATCTTTTCTTTTTGCTTGGGTTAGGGCAATTTCTGTAAAAGGATTGTTCTCTTTTTGTGCGTATGTCACAATATTGCTTAAAAAGAATGTCGCAATTAAGATAGACAATAGTTTTTTCATCATTATACACTTTTTTGATTATTGATGCCGCAAAGGTCGGTTTAATACGGCAGGATAAGTGTATAATATTGTATAATTTCGGTGTATAATGGCGTATAATATTGTATAATTGTTGTACTTGCTAATGATTGTTATGATTGGCTAGATGATTGGAGATTCTTTTTTAAAGCTTCCTTAAGAGATATCTCTTTGTGTGCAAAGCCCATTTTGTTTTCTAATATGCGGTCTGCCTTTTTGTAAATAGTATCCCGTTCGCAGCTCAATATATGGCAAAAGTGGCTTATCGGGAGGTTTGTCAGGTACAGACAACATAAGTAGATTTCGTCTTCTGTCAGGTGATATTTTGATTGTAGTTCCCGGGCAATATTATTCCAACATTTGTTGGTTTCTGCAATTAGTTGTAGCCAGTCACCTTGATGCATTATTTCTGATTCTGCCTTTTCTTTATGAGAGCGGATGATTAGAGTCATCTTGTTGTATACCTCAGATTGTTCGAATAGAACAAGTCCTGCCTTATACAGCATTTCTTTTTCGGTTCGGTTATTGGGCTTTTGCTTTCTTTTCTTATAGGATAGGATGATTACAGCTACAATGAGGGTTAATGTGATTATTGATATACTTATGATAGAGTAATGGGTGTGTTTGCTGATTATGTTTTGCTTGTTGCTTGGCATCCCTTGTTCTGCGCAGACAATGGCATCGGGCTGTCTGGACTTCTGCATGCTGTCCAAATAGGCAGAGTAGTTGCGTTCCATCTCTAAGGAAGTAGCTAAGTCTCCTTGCTCTTTGGCTATGTCTGCCAGATACATGTAAGCCCCGGCTTTGGTGGCATAGTCTGTTGTGAAAAGGGATTTTTGTAGGTAGTAGCGGGCAGAATCATATTGCAATATTAGGTAATATGCGCTTCCAAGTAGTTCGAAAGCTTTGTAGCATGTTGTGCGGTCTTTCTGTACGCCAAGATTCTGTTTGGCGAATTCTATAGCTTTCTCTCCGTTTTCCATCCAGTTGTATAGTTGGCATAGTGAGGAGAACACATTTTCTTTTAATTGTATGTTGGACTGTTTTTGGACGATAGCGAGTGCCTTCAACATCATTTTTTCGGCTTCGGGATAGAATTCCTCTCCTTTTTCCATTCGGATGAGTCCTCGTCGTGACAGAACTTCTGCTTGAAGAACAGAGTCCTTTAGCTGAATACCTATTTGTTGTGCCAATTGATAGCTGGAATCGGCTTGTGTATTTAGGTTTTGTGAATAGTATAGATAACCTATATTCAGGTAGATAAGACTTAATAGACGTCTTTCTCCTGCTTTTTCAGCCAAGGGCTTTGCTATGAGGTATTGAGTCATAGATTCTGTTCTTCTCTGTGAATCCCGGTAGACGCAGCCGGAATAGTAATGGGCCCTTGCCCGCTTTTCTATGTCGTTTGTGCCGTTGTAGTAGGTCAGGGCCGATTGTATCAGGGAATCATTGGTTTGGATAATGTAGTTCTTATCTCTTGCTTCTGTCATTAATAGGTCATAATAAGCACTGTCAGCTTGGGTCTGCAGGCTGTTTGTCGGGAATGCTTCGAGCATAGATAGGGCAGTGTCCGGTTGCTGAACGATGAGCGAGTCAATTGCAATCAGGTACTTATTATAGTTCACTCGGGTATTGCAAGCAATGGACAGAAGTACGATTAGGACAGATAGGGTTGTGATAATAGCTTTTCTCATGTGGTGAACAAAGTTCTCAGTTAAGTCGGGTGCAAAGGTACATCTTTTTCATTATTTACTCATATAATTGCTTGGGCATATTGAAGTTTGAAGAAAATTGTGTGGAAGTTAGGAGTAAAGATGGAAAATAAATGAGCCGGCTATTATTAAGATGACAATGTATGAGTGTACATGGTGCTGGAGAAGTATGCAAGGACACAAAAGAAAGTAGAGAATGTGGGCATTTAGGCAGAAATAACCTGAAACCCTTTTCCATTCCCTCGTTTTCTTGTATCTTTGCGACCTCATAATTCACTTAACTACAAGCAATGAAGGAATTCCTACAACTGATGCGGCGCTTTGTGTCGCCTTACAAGAGATATATCGGTTGGGCAATCGTGCTCAATGTGCTGTCCGCTATATTCAATGTCTTTTCATTCACACTGCTCATTCCTATTCTCAATATCCTTTTCAAGACGGGGGAGAACACCCAAGTGTATCACTTCATGGAGTGGGGAAGCGGTAGCTTGAAGGAAGTGGCGGTGAACAATTTCTATTATTACGTCACTCAGATGATTGAGACACACGGGCCACAGATGACATTGCTGTTCATGGGGCTTTTCCTTGCTTTCATGACCATGCTGAAGACTTCCTGCTATTTCGGTTCTTCCGCCATTATGATTCCCCTTCGTACGGGAGTGGTACGCGATATCCGCGTGATGGTTTATTCCAAAGTGATGCACTTGCCGCTCGGCTTTTTCTCTGAAGAAAGGAAAGGGGACATCATTGCACGTATGAGTGGTGACGTAGGCGAAATTGAAAACTCCATTACCAGCTCACTGGATATGCTGCTCAAGAATCCTATCCTGATTCTGCTTTATTTTTCCACTCTGATTGTAACCAGCTGGCAGCTGACTCTGTTTACTGTCCTGGTATTGCCGGGTATGGGCTGGCTGATGGGAAAAGTCGGCAAGAAACTGAAGCGTAAGTCGTTGGAAGCCCAAGGGAAATGGAGTGATACCATGTCGCAACTGGAAGAGACGCTTGGCGGACTGCGTATAATCAAGGCTTTTATAGCAGAAGACAAGATGGTGGACCGTTTTAAGCAATGCAGCGACGAGCTGCGTGATGCAACCAACAAGGTAGCCATCCGTCAGTCGTTGGCACATCCGATGAGTGAATTCCTCGGTACGCTGCTCATTGTATTGGTACTGTGGTTCGGTGGTCTGCTTATTCTGGGCGACGGCACTTCCATGGAAGCATCAACGTTCATCTTCTATATGGTGATTCTGTACAGTATCATCAATCCGTTGAAAGACTTTGCAAAGGCAGGATACAACATTCCAAAGGGTCTGGCATCCATGGAACGTGTGGACAAAATACTGAAAGCCGAGAACCCCATTAAGGAACCGGTAAACCCGTTGCCGCTGCACGGGATGAATGACCGGATTGAATTTAAGGACCTCTCCTTCAGTTACGACGGCAAGCGCGAAGTGTTGAAGCACGTCAATCTGATGGTGCCCAAAGGACAAACCATTGCACTTGTCGGCCAGTCCGGCTCCGGCAAATCTACATTGGTGGATTTGCTGCCGCGCTATCACGATGTGCAGTTAGGTGAGATTACAATTGACGGTGTGAATATTAAGAATTTTCGCATCCACGACCTGCGTGCGTTGATAGGAAACGTGAACCAGGAGGCCATCCTGTTCAATGACACCTTCTTCAACAACATTGCCTTCGGTGTGGAAAATGCAACTATGGAGCAGGTGATCGAAGCGGCAAAGATTGCCAATGCCCACGACTTCATCATGGAGACCGAACTCGGTTATCAGACCAACATTGGCGACCGTGGCGGCAAGCTTTCCGGCGGACAGCGCCAGCGTATCAGTATTGCCCGTGCCATCTTGAAGAATCCGCCTATCCTGATACTCGATGAGGCCACTTCAGCACTCGATACCGAAAGCGAACGACTGGTGCAGGAGGCTCTGGAACGGCTAATGAAGACCCGTACCACGATTGCCATCGCCCACCGCCTTTCCACCATCAAGAATGCGGATGAGATTTGTGTTCTTTATGAAGGTGAAATCGTGGAACGTGGTAAGCACGAGGAACTTCTCGAGAAGAACGGCTATTATAAGAGGCTGAATGATATGCAGTCTCTCTCATAGAAATAAAATTCTGCGTACTTTGCTTCTACCCGCTTGTGCTAGGCTGTTATGACTAAATAGGAAGTTAATTTCCTGCAAACAGCCTATTAATTCTTCTTTCTCTTCTATATTTCTTACGCAGAATCTATGATGCAGGTGGGTGTTGGCGGCTGCCGGCAGAGTGTTTCACGGCTGTTAGGCGATGATGAATAAAGGGTGTTCTTTTACCTTTTACGCTTTTTTAATATCCGCTTGCTTCCATTCTATCGCTAATTATCCTATTTTTGCAAAGAACACATACATAAACATTGCAAATGCCATGAAAAAATTATATCCAACGTTTACGACGACAGCTACTATGACTATCAGTCCAAGTACTCTTAATCATGTAATTCAATCGACCCCGATAATACTATAACTGTAAATATTTAATATTCGCCTACCATGAAAATAAAAGTTGGTTTGATAGGGTTCGGCAGAATGGGGCAAATGTATTGGGAGGAAATGCAGAAAAGCGGTCGATGGGACATCGCATATATCTGCGATACCGATCCGGCCTCCCGAGAATTGGCAAGAAACCTTTCCCCTTCATCCAGAATCATATCCGATGAACAAGAAATCTTTGATGACCAGAGTGTAGAAGCTGTTGGTCTTTTTGCATTGGCAAATTCCAGAAAAGAACAAATAGAGAAAGCTGTCCGGAGCAATAAGCATATCCTGACGGAGAAACCCATTGCCGATACCATTGATAAGGAATGGGAAATTGTGGACCTGATTGAAAAGTATGATCGCATTGCCGCTGTCAACCTTTATCTGCGGAACTCCTGGTATCACCAGGCTATGAAGCAGTTTATCGATGAAGGCGAGATTGGTGAACTGGCTATCTTGCGCATCTGCCACATGACTCCGGGATTGGCGCCGGGCGAGGGACACGAATATGAGGGTCCCGCCTACCACGACTGCGGCATGCACTACATAGACATCGCCCGCTGGTATGCCGACAGTGAATACAAGACCTGGCATGCCCAAGGCATGCGGATGTGGGACTACAAGGACCCTTGGTGGGTACAGTGCCACGGTACGTTCGAGAACGGCATCGCCTTCGATGTCACACAAGGCTTCGTCTACGGACAACTCTCCAGAAACCAGACTCATAATGCATATACGGACATTATCGGTACAAAAGGTATCGTGCGCATGACGCATGATTTCCGGACTGCCGTAGTGGAACTTCACGGCGTGAACCGTACGCTTCGCCTGGAGAAACCGTTTGGCGGAAAGAACCTGGACAAGCTCTGCAACATTATGGCAGACTCCATCGAGAGCGGGAAACGCGATCCGAGATTGCCGCAGATGCGAGACTCGGCCATTGCTTCCCAATACGGATGGACCTTCCTGGAGGATGCGCGCCGCCACGACCTGCCCGGCATAGGCGACTTGCAGACGCTGGAGGAAATCAAGGAGCGCCGGAGGCATATGAAAGAAGGTTACGGACTGCTCCGTCCGAAGAAAACGGTAGTCTGATGCCTACTGTAATTAAGGATTGTTTTAAAACTCATTATATTAACCGATTTTAAAATCTAAAGAACCATGTCGAAATTTACAAGAAGAGAATTTCTTAAGACCGGAGGTTTAGCTTTGGCGGGTCTTACCATTGCTCCAAGCAGCATTTTGGGTAAGAGCCACGGACACGTGCCTCCCAGTGACCGTTTGAACATTGCTGCCGTAGGTATCGGCGGTATGGGACACACCAACATCAACCATGTGAAGGCTACGGAAAATATCGTGGCGCTTTGTGACGTAGACTGGCGCTACGCGAAAGGTGTGTTCGATGAGCTTCCCAATGCGAAGAAGTATTGGGACTATCGTAAGATGTACGATGAGATGGGTAAGGACATCGATGCCGTTATCATCGCTACTGCCGACCATACACATGCCATCATTACTGCTGATGCCATGACGATGGGCAAACATGTATATTGCCAGAAACCGTTGACGCACTCCGTATATGAGTCCCGTCTGCTTACCCGCCTGGCCGCTTCTACGGGAGTAGTTACCCAGATGGGTAACCAGGGTTCTTCGGACGAGGGTACCGACTTGGTATGCGAGTGGATATGGAACGGCGAAATCGGTGACGTGACGAAGGTGGAATGTGCTACCGACCGTCCCATCTGGCCGCAAGGATTGAATGTTCCCGAAAAGGAAGACCGCATTCCCAAAACCCTGAACTGGGATTTGTTTACCGGTCCTGCCAAGATGAATCCATATAACGAAATCTATCATCCCTGGAACTGGCGCGGATGGTGGGATTATGGTACGGGTGCTTTGGGCGATATGGCTTGCCACATCCTGCACCAGCCGTTCAGAGCTTTGAAGTTGCTGTATCCTACCAAGGTAGAAGGTTCATCTACATTGTTGCTCAATGCCTGCGCTCCGCAAGCACAGCATGTGAAGCTGACTTTCCCCGCACGTGAGAATATGCCGAAGGTGGCTATGCCCGAAGTGGAAGTTCACTGGTATGATGGTGGCATGATGCCCGACCGTCCGAAAGGCTTCCCCGAAGGAAAGCAACTGATGCAGAGCGGTGGCGGTCTGACTATCTTCCACGGAACGAAGGATACGCTGATTTGCGGTTGCTACGGACAGAACCCGTGGTTACTTTCTGGCCGCGTGCCCAATGCACCGAAGGTTTGCCGCCGTGTGCCGAAGGCTATGAATGGCGGTCATGAGATGGATTGGGTACGTGCTTGTAAGGAAAGTCCTTCCAGCCGCGTGATGCCTAAGTCTGATTTCTCCGAAGCGGGACCGATGAACGAAATGGTGGCAATGGGTGTATTGGCCATCCGTCTGCAGGGCCTGAACAAGACACTGGAATGGGACGGAGCCAACATGCGCTTCACCAATATCGGCGACGACGAGACATTGCGTACAGTCATCAAGGACGGCTTCAAGATACACAACGGCCATCCGAGCTTCGACAAGACATGGACAGATCCGGTAAATGCCAAGGCTTTTGCAGAAGAGCTCATCAAGCATAACTACCGTGAAGGCTGGAAGTTGCCCGATATGCCCAGATAAACATTAAAAAGAGTATCGGAACCAGGTTCCGATGCTCATAAACGAATACTAATCATTTAATTTTTCAGATTATGAAGAAAATATATTATTCTTTGGCTTGTTGCCTTATCGGAGGTATGCTCGCCTCTTGCGGTGGCGGTGCAAAGAAATCGAACGCTACGGAGGAAGCTGCAGCTCCTACTACTACTGCGGTGTCTTATTCCAAGTCTCTGAAAGCGCCTGAAACGGACAGCTTGAACCTGCCGATTGATGCGGACGGTTATATCACTATCTTTGATGGAAAGAGCCTGGACGGATGGCGTGGATACGGTAAGGACAAAGTGCCTTCCAGATGGATTATTGAGGATGGTTGCCTCAAATTCTGTGGAACCGGTACCGGCGAAGGACAGACCGGTGAAGGCGGTGACTTGATTTTCGCCCATAAGTTCAAGAACTTTGAGCTGGAACTGGAATGGAAGATTTCCAAAGGTGGTAACTCCGGTATCTTCTATCTGGCTCAGGAAGTTACTTCAAAGGACAAGGACGGCAACGAAGTGCTGGAACCCATCTATATCTCTGCTCCCGAGTTCCAGGTGCTGGATAACGCCAATCATCCGGATGCCAAACTGGGTAAGGACAACAACCGTCAGGCTGCTTCCTTGTACGACATGATACCTGCTGTTCCGCAGAACGCCAAACCTTTCGGCGAATGGAACAAGGCAAAGATTATGGTATACAAAGGTACTGTAGTTCACGGACAGAACGATGAAAATGTACTGGAATATCACTTGTGGACTAAGCAATGGACTGAAATGTTGCAGGCAAGCAAGTTCAGCGAAGAGAAGTGGCCCTTGGCTTTCGAACTGTTGAACAACTGTGGCGGCGAAAACCACGAAGGCTTTATCGGTGTGCAGGATCATGGCGACGATGTTTGGTACCGCAACATCCGTGTAAAGGTTCTCGACTAATTCCTTCTAAAAAGATAGTACTATGAGAATCAAACATATGATGATTTTGTCAGCACTGTGCTTATCCATGATGGCCACAAGCTGCAGCAGCCACAGCACGGAAACGGCGCCGGAAACGACGAAAAAGGAAGTAGCCATCCAGCTCTATTCTGTAAGAGACTTGGTGAAGGACGGCAGTAACCTCGACCAGATTCTGAAGGATTTGGCTGATATGGGCTATACCAGTGTGGAGGCCGCCAACTACAATGACGGTAAGTTCTACGGCAAGACTCCCCAGGAGTTCAAACAGATGGTGGAAAAGAGCGGTATGACCGTGCTTTCTTCGCACACTACCCACGGGTTGTCGGACGAGGAACTGGCTTCGGGCGACTTTACGGAAGCCTTGAAATGGTGGGATCAGTGCATTGCTGCCCATAAGGAGGCCGGTATGGAGTATATCGTGACTCCGTATCTCTCCGTTCCCAAGACATTGAAAGACTTGCAGACCTACTGCGACTATTACAATGAAGTGGGCAAGCGCTGCCAGGCTGCTGGTTTGAAATACGGTTACCACAATCATGCCCATGAATTCCAGAAAGTGGAAGACAAGGAGCTGATGCTGGACTACATGCTGCAACACACCAATCCCGAATATGTATTCTTCCAGATGGACGTTTACTGGGTAGTGCGCGGCCAGAACAGCCCGGTGGATTACTTCAACAAGTATCCCGGACGCTTCACCATGCTCCATATCAAGGATCACCGCGAGATTGGGCAGAGTGGTATGGTAGGTTATGATGCTATCTTCAAGAATACGGATACTGCTGGCGTGCGCCACATCGTAGCTGAGATTGAGAAATACAGCTGCCCCGTAGAAGAGAGTGTGAAGCAGAGTCTTGACTACTTGCTTGATGCTCCTTTCGTGAAGGCATCGTATAGCAAATAAAACATGATGGCGGCTATTCATTCATAAGCTCGGCCGCATCATTTTCTTGACGCGGGCACAATCGGATGAAGAATCCGGGGTGCCCGCGTTTTTTTACTTCCTTCCGAAGTCGGCCGGAATTTCCCCCCATTGCTTTGTCTCCCATTTTAGGATGCGGGTGGTGTAGGTGTTTTCGCGCAACCACTTCTCCGCACGTTCTATTAGGTGGAAAAGCTCTTCGGTCTTGGCGTCGCGCGGCAGTTTGGTCTTGCATTTTTTCTGTTTTATCCAGTTGATGGCGTTCACGCTGTCACTGTAGATGGGCATGTCGAAACCTTTCTGTTTCAACAAGGCAAGTCCGTGGACAATGGCGAGGAATTCGCCGATATTGTTGGTTCCATACATCGGCCCGAAGTGAAAGATTTCCTGACGGCTGGCGACGTGTACTCCCCGGTACTCCATGGCACCGGGATTTCCGCTGCAGGCGGCGTCTACGGCAAGGCTGTTTTCTGCGACGGCGGCAGGAAGGGGAGCGTCGGCGCCGGGAATAGTCTTGGCAGGAGAAGGGGCCGACCGCTTGATGTACACGTACGGCGAAGAGGCAAAGGCTTTTTCCGCTTCCTCGCGTGATTCGAACGACTTGTATTTTGCTCCTTCGTAGCCTTTGGTCTGTAGTTGGCAGTCTGTCCAGGAAGTGTAGATACCCGGGCTGACTCCCGCCCATACGACGTAATATTTTTCTTTCTTCATAACTGCGGACAAAGGTAAAAAAGAAAATCCGAACAACTTAACTCTTTTATTTGTTTCTTTGTATGGCGGATATAAAATAAATAAGAGAAAACTCAATAAAAAAAGAAAGGACAAAAAATGAAGAGAACATTTGCAGAAGCCATGGCGCATCGCCGTAGTTATTACTCTATCGGCAGCGATTCGTCGGTGCTGGATGAAGAAATAGTACACATTATTCGTGAAGCCGTAAAGAATGTGCCGTCAGCTTTCAATTCACAGTCTACAAGAATTGTATTGCTGCTGGGCGACGAACATAAGAAATTGTGGAACATTGTGAAGGAAACCCTGAAAGCACGCATCTCTGCCGAGGCTTTTGCCAAGACGGAAGCCAAGATTGACGGCTGTTTTGCTAGCGGACACGGTACTGTGCTCTATTTTGAAGACACTTCTGTAGTCAAGAAGCTGCAGGAAGCATTCCCTTCCTATAAGGATAATTTCCCCACTTGGTCACAGCATACCTCCGCTATGCACCAGTTTGCCATCTGGACTATGCTGGAAGATATGGGGTTGGGCGCCTCCCTGCAACATTATAACCCCTTGATTGACGACGAGGTACGTCGCACCTGGAACCTGCCCGACGACTGGATGATGATTGCACAGATGCCCTTCGGTACACCCACCGGTGAACCGGGAGAAAAGGAATTCGAAGATTTAAGCAAGCGTATCAAAATTTTTCTCTGATACAGAGGCGTTTTCAGCTTGGAATTGCTACCTTTGCAGGAAACCTGTAACTCGTAGCAGATATGATACGTATTTTCTTGACCGGCTACATGGGAGCCGGTAAAACTACTTTAGGAAAGGCTTTTGCCCGCGAAATGAATGTGCCGTTCATTGATTTGGACTGGTACATCGAAGAACGTTTTCACAAATCAATCCGTGAATTGTTCACCGAGCGGGGAGAAGCCTCTTTTCGTGAATTGGAGCGAAACATGCTGCATGAAGTAGGGGAATTTGAGGATGTCGTGGTCTCTACCGGTGGCGGTACTCCTTGTTTTTTTGACAATATGGAGTATATGAACGGTTGCGGGCAGACGGTGTTTCTGGATGTACACCCCGATATTCTGTTCCGCCGGCTCCGGGTGGCGAAGCAGCAACGCCCCATCCTGCAAGGCAAGACGGACGAAGATTTGCGCACCTTCATTGTGGAGGCGCTGGATAAGCGTGAGCCTTTCTACTCGCAGGCCCGTTATCGCTTTGATGCCGGTTATCTGGAAAGCCGCAGCCAGATTAGCGAATCCGTGCAACGGTTACGCCAACTTTTAGGACTTTAATCCCTTGTAAATGTGTATTTTTCAGTCCGAGGAGCTGGATATATTAGATTTATGTGTATTTTTGTCGCCCCCTTTATAAGACACACTATAGTGGGAAAATAGTAAATTGTAAATAGTCTAATAGTAAATGTACTGATGAGAAAATGGCGTATTGAAGATTCAGAAGAGCTGTACAACGTAACTGGTTGGGGCACTTCGTACTTTGGTATCAATGACAAAGGTCATGTTGTGGTGACACCGCGTAAGGATGGGGTTGCCGTCGATTTAAAAGAGTTGGTGGACGAGTTGCAGTTGCGCGATGTAGCGGCTCCGGTATTGGTGCGTTTTCCCGATATTCTGGACAACCGCATCGAGAAGGTGTCCTGCTGCTTCAGACAGGCAGCCGACGAGTACGGGTATAAAGGAGAGAACTTTATTATCTATCCCATTAAAGTGAATCAGATGCGTCCCGTGGTAGAAGAGATGATTAACCATGGGAAGAAGTTCAATCTGGGGCTGGAAGCGGGTTCAAAGCCGGAGTTGCATGCTGTGATAGGGGTCAATACAGACCCGGGTTCCCTCGTGGTTTGTAACGGATATAAGGACGAGAGCTTCATTGAACTGGCACTGTTGGCACAGAAAATGGGCAAACGCATTTTTCTTGTTGTAGAGAAACTTAATGAGTTGAATCTTATTGCCAAGATGGCGAAGCAATTGAAGGTGAAACCTAATATCGGTATTCGCATTAAATTGGCTTCCAGTGGAAGTGGCAAATGGGAAGAAAGCGGAGGAGATGCCAGCAAGTTCGGACTGACATCCAGTGAACTGCTCGAAGCGCTGGACTTCTTGGAGAAAAAAGATATGAAGGACTGTCTGAAGCTGATACATTTCCATATCGGCAGTCAGATAACCAAGATACGCCGCATCAAGAATGCTTTGCGTGAAGCTTCGCAATTCTTTGTGCAGCTGAACAAGATGGGCTTCAACATCGAATTCGTGGATACTGGTGGCGGTATGGGAGTTGATTATGACGGTACACGCTCTTCAAGTAGCGAAAGCTCCGTCAACTATTCCATCCAGGAATATGTCAACGATGTGGTGTCGACTTTCGTTGATGTTGCCGACAAACACGGGTTCCCTCATCCCAATATCATTACCGAGACGGGACGCAGCCTGACTGCCCATCACTCCGTGCTTATCTTCGAAGTGCTGGAAACGGCTTCCCTGCCCGAAATGGACGACGACTGGGAACCGGGAGAGGATGCTCACGAACTGGTGAAGGAACTGTATGACATCTGGGATAATCTGAGCCAGCGCAGTATGCTGGAACCTTGGCACGATGCGCAGCAGATACGCGAAGAGGCACTCGACCTTTTCAGCCATGGCATCGTCGACCTGAATACGCGTGCACAAATAGAGAAACTCTACTGGAGTATCTGCCGCGAAATCAACTCCATTGCCAGCGGCATGAAGCACTGCCCCGAGGAATTCCGCAAGTTGAGCAAGCTGCTTGCCGACAAGTATTTCTGTAACTTCTCGCTGTTCCAGTCATTGCCCGATTCCTGGGCTATCGACCAGATGTTCCCCATCATGCCCATACAACGGCTGGATGAAAGACCCGACCGCGAGGCTACCTTGCAGGATATGACTTGCGACTCGGACGGCAAAATTGCCAATTTCGTCAGCTCGCGTGCCGATACGACCACCCTGCCGCTGCACTCGTTGCGCGACAAGGAACACTACTATCTGGCGGTTTTTCTGGTCGGAGCTTATCAAGAGATTCTGGGAGATATGCACAATCTGTTTGGTGATACGAATGCCGTGCATGTGTCTGTCAATTCCAAAGGCTACACCATCGACCAACTGATTGACGGCGAGACGGTGGCTGAGGTGTTGGACTACGTGCAATATAATCCTAAAAAACTGGTACGTACGCTGGAAACTTGGGTGACGCAGTCCGTCAAGGAAGGGCGTATCTCTGTGGAAGAAGGGAAGGAATTCTTGTCTAATTACCGTTCCGGACTGTACGGATATACTTATTTGGAATAAAATGGAGAAACTGACTGTAATAAAGGTGGGTGGCAAGATTGTAGAAGAGGAAGCCACCCTCTATAAGTTATTGGATGACTTTGCAGCCATCGAAGGCTACAAGGTCTTGGTACACGGAGGCGGACGCTCGGCCACGAAGCTCGCTGCCCAACTGGGTATTGAAAGTAAAATGGTGAATGGCCGCCGCATCACTGATACCGAAACGCTGAAGGTGGTGACCATGGTGTATGGCGGACTGGTGAATAAGAATATCGTTGCCGGCTTGCAGGCGCGTGGTGTCAATGCACTGGGCTTGACGGGAGCCGATATGGATGTAATCCGTTCGGTAAAGCGTCCCGTGAAGGAGGTGGATTATGGGTTTGTGGGCGATGTGAAGCAGGTGAATGATGCTTTCTTGGCAGACCTCATTCATAAGGGTGTGGTTCCCGTGATGGCTCCGTTGACACACGATGGAGACGGGCACATGCTGAATACGAATGCCGACACCATTGCCGGAGAGACCGCCAAGGCTTTGGCGGGCTTGTTCGATGTTACTTTGGTATTCTGCTTTGAGAAGAAAGGGGTGCTGCGTGACGAGAACGACGATGATAGCGTGATTCCACAGATAACGCCGGAGGAATTCAAGCAATATGTGGCAGATGGTGTGATTCAAGGTGGCATGATTCCAAAATTGGAGAACTCTTTCGAGGCGTTGAATGCGGGTGTGTCCGAAGTCGTAATCACTTTAGCATCAGCCATCAACGGGAACAGTGGAACCCGTATCCGAAAATAATTCAAAAAAAACGGCAATAGGCTGTAACTTTCTGAATACTTAACCGTCAATTTATTAGAGATGCAAGAACTCAGCTTTCGCAATGACATTCTCCCGCTGAAGGATAAGCTTTTTCGGTTAGCCTTGAGAATTACGTTTGATAGGGCAGAGGCAGAGGATGTCGTGCAGGAAACGCTGATAAGGGTTTGGAACAAGCGTGACGAGTGGTCGCAGTTTGGTTCTATTGAGGCCTATTGCCTGACAGTGGCAAGAAATCTGGCGATAGACCGTAGCGAGCGAAAAGACTCCCGTACCGTGGAGCTGACCCCCGAAATGGAGCAGGCCTCCGATGCATCGGGCCCTTACGAGAAGCTGGTGAACAAGGAACGGATGGCGTTGATACACCGGCTGATGAACAGACTTCCCGAAAAGCAGCGGCTGATTATGCAGCTTAGGGATGTGGAAGGTAAAAGCTATAAAGAAATAGCAGCAGTCCTGAACTTGACCGAGGAGCAGGTAAAAGTGAACCTCTTCAGGGCGCGGCAAAAAGTGAAACAAACGTTTATTGATATAGAAGGTTATGGACTCTAAATATATAGAACAACTCTTGGAGCGCTACTGGCAGTGCGAAACTTCTTTGGAAGATGAGGCTGAATTGCGTGCTTTCTTTAGCGGAAGCGATGTGCCCAAGCACTTGCTTCGCTACAAGGATTTGTTCGTATATCAGCAGCTTCAGCAGGAAGTGCATCTGGGTGAGGATTTTGATGCCCGGGTGCTTGCCGAAGTGGAAGTTCCGGTGGTCAAGGCAAAGCGCCTGACACTGGCCGCACGCTTCATGCCGCTGTTCAAAGCCGCCGCAGTAGTGGCAGTGGTTCTTTCGCTGGGAAATGTGATGCAGCATTCATTCTTTTCGGATGTAGAGGAAGTAGCCGCAACCGATACTATCGGTAAACAGATTTCCGCACCGTCGGTAGCTCTTTCGGGAGATGTGCCCGTGTCTCATGAGAAGCAGGTGATGGACAGCCTGCGCCGGGTGAACAAGGAGCTGGAAATCAAGGAATAGATATTTTCATTTGCTTTTAAAATAACATTTTCATTTGCTTTAAACATAATAATAGTTAGTGTGCTTTATTAAAACAACTTGAGGCTGTGAAGTTTCAATTCTCTCAAAATCTTATAAAAACTAACTAAAATAGAAGGGACGCCGCGTGATGCAGCGTCCCTTTGTTGTTCTTGCCTGTGGGTTACAAGGCTTTTTATTTAAGGGAGTTATTATTTACAGTATATATAGTTTGGAGTCTGCCGTTTTTTTTCTCAACTTTACTCACTGCAAATATATACAATGGAGAAGATGAGAAACATACTATACATCTGTATTATGCTTTTAGGCATTATGTGCTTTGTAGGCTGTAATGACTGTCATGGCAACAAAAAACTTTTGGCGCAGACCGACTCTTTGTTGCAGAGCCGTCCGGACAGTGCGCTGAAGTTGCTTAATTCCATAGAAAAGGATGTCGGGTTTTCAGAAGCGGAGTGGATGCAGTTCGTTTGGAACTGTGCGCAGGCCCGCTACCGTATGGGTATGTCATTGGCGGAAGATTCGCTGCTTCCTGAAGCGATACACTACTATCGTGAGCGGAAAGACTCTTCCCGTATGCTTGATGGCTACCTGCTTGAAGCCTCCTATTATAAATGGATGAAGCAGGAGGAACGCATGGATGAAGCGATTGAGAATGGCTTGGACTATGCCATAGCCCGGAAAGACACCTTCTGGCTTCTTCTTTTTTATCGGGGAAAGGCAGAGATAGCTTATCTGAGAAATGACCACTCCCAGGCGATAGAGTTGATGGAAAAGATATTGCAATATGCTGATAAGCTATCTGTCCGGGAACATTGCTCCATACTCTATGACCTGGGACTCAATATGGCGCTTGCCAACCACCCTTCTTCTTCGGATTACCTGGAACAGAGTATTGACATGGCATTGGCGGCAGCCGATACAGCTTCGGCCTGTCACTATCTGAGGAATTATGCCGCTTTTCTTGCCAACAGCCATGAATATACCAAGTCCAATGAACTGCTTCACCGGGTTAGACGGCTGATGCCTATGACCGACAACTATCCCATTCTGCAGGTAATCTTTGCTGAAAACTTCCTGAACCTTCATCAGTTGGATTCTGCCCGTTACTATTGGGAGCAGGCGTGGAACAATGAATTGAAGCAGGAAGAAAAGAGAGCCGAGGGCTTTTCTGTACGCAGTGCGCTGGCACAGTTGAAAACAATTCTGGACTATACTTCCGGGGCACCTTTGGACATTGTCACTTTCGGTAGGTTTGCTGATTCTGTCAGGAATGAGATGAGGGACCAGAATAGCGTGATAGAGCAACAGCTGGTGACCAGGAACAAGCTTCAACAGTTGAACTATGAGTTGATAATCAAACGGCAGAAGACACGGATGTATTCGATGCTGGTTGTTGTTGTGTTTGTCGGGGTACTTGTTTCCCTTACCTTTTATATCCGTAACAGACGGAAGCGCCTTGCCGAAGCCGAGGAACGTATTGATGCACTGACCCGCCTGCTGGAAGATGCCCAGAAGGTATCGGACAATCAGGAAGAGAATAGCGGTGCTTTCTTCAAGAAGCTGCTTCTTCAGCAGCTGGGTATCATACGGCTTGTTGCCAATACGCCTACCTCACAGAACCAGGCGTTGCTGAAACTTATTTCGGGCATCGGCAATAAGGAGATTCCGGTGGAAGGACTTCTTGCCTGGGCAGACCTTTATCCGGTAATTGATAAACTATACGATGGCTTTTATTCCCGCATGATGGAAAAGTTCGGACAGGTATTGTCTGATAAGGAAGTGCAGATATGCTGTCTGCTCTGTGCCGGTTTCTCCACGAAAGAAATCGGTGTGGTCACCCAACAGACAAGTGCAACCATCTACGTGCGTAAGACTTCCATCCGAAAGAAGATAAATGCAGGCGAAAAACAGGATATTGTGGAGTGCATAAGAGGCATTTAGACCGGAAGAGGCCGGATTAAGACTTTTATAATATGTCATTGTTGATAATCAGTGCTTTATGTGCTAAGTATTAAGACTTTTAATAGTGCGATTTAGTAGGAGTTAAGAGACTTCTTGCCTTAACTTTGCATCAAATCAAAAAACAGAAAGTCTTATGAAAAGTACATTCAGAACAATGGCAATCGCAGCGTGTTTCGCACTTGTATCTCTTACTTCATGTTACTTCCCCGGAAGCGACCAGTATAAAATAAAGTCGGCAACTAAGGAATATGTTAAGTCGCAGTTAGGCGAAGGTGAGAAATTCCGTTACGGATACCTGGAGCGTAAATGTGGTCGTAACGTAGACGGCAAATTTTGCAAGTATGCCGAAGTGCACTATGAGGTAATAAGCGCGTCGGGCGAAACTTCAGAGAAAATGCTCTTTCTGCTGATGTCGGAACATTGCGATTCCGTATTGGATATCTCGGAGGAGAGAGACAAGGAGTGGACCAATAAAGAAACTCTTTCGTCAGAAGAGATAAAGGCAATCATCGAGTCAGCTTTAAAAGACAAACTCTAAACACCGGCATTTATGAAAAAGATTCTTGTTATAGCTATCGTATGCCTGTTGGGTAGCTTTGCCGCAGCGGCACAAACAGTGAAAGTAAACGGTACAATTGTAGATGAACAGAACCGTCCGGTGGAATTTGTCAATGTAGCCCTGATTTCCTTGCCCGACTCTTCATTCGTTACGGAAAGCACCACTGATGGCAAAGGTAAATTTGCTTTGAGAGCCACTGCCGGTTCGGATTTCCTGTTAAGACTCTCTTATATCGGTTACGTCGGCGAACAGATTGTCATCAGGACTCCCCAAGGCACTGTGCAGATGGGAGACATTATCTTGAAAGAACAGTCGGTAGCACTGGACGAGGTGGTAATATCGGGCAGCAATATCACGCAGAAGGTAGACCGCATGGTTGTAGTACCCACCGCTACTGCCATGAAGAATTCCTATAATCCCTACGACCTGATGCTGAACCTTGCCATTCCGCACTTGAAGGTGGATGCTCTTGGTAAAGGCCTGGAAGCCAATGGCGGCAGCGTACAGACACGTATCAACGGTATTGTGGCTACCTCCACCGAAGTGGCAGCCCTCCTGCCCAAGGAGATTGTAAGAATAGAATTCATCGAAAATCCGGGAGAGCGCTATGGCGACAGCAGCCTGGGCGCTGTGGTGGACATCATTGTCCGCCGCCGCGAAACGGGTGGACTGGTCAATATACAAGCCACTAATGCTCCCCACATGTTGTTTAGCGAGGACAATGTGGTGGCAAAGTTCAATCATAACAAGTCACAATGGGGATTGTTCTATAACTTGTCTGCCCGTAACTTCAAAAAAACATATACGGATATAGACGAGACATATGTGTTGGAAAATAAGACGATACATCGTGTGCAGGAGGGGCTTCACGACCAAAACAAGCACTTTACCCACAATATCGACCTCTCTTACAATCTGACGGAGCAGGATAAGTACGTATTCAACGTCGTGTTCCGCAACAGTGTCTATGATGCCCCTTGCCTGAACCAGTCGAACAAGTTGTATGATGCTGCGGATGCCGATAACTATATCTTCTCCAGACTGAAGAACAAGCAGTCCAGCTACACTCCTTCGCTCGACCTTTATTACCAGCGTACATTACCGAAGAATCAGATGCTTACGATGAGCGTGACCGGTACGCTGATGCACACCGACAATAATAGGCTCTACCACGAATATACGCCTCAAGCCGAAGACCTGGCGATGATTGAAACAGATGTGACGGGGAATAAGCGTTCCATTATCGGTGAAGCCATCTACGACAAGCGTTTCAAGTTCCTCGTATTCAGCGCCGGATTGCGCCACTACCAGATGTATGCCAGGAACGAGTATGCAGGCTCTTCACCCGTCGTATCGGAAATGAACCAGGCAAAGACAGCGGCGTTTGCCGAGGTGCAGGGTAATATCAGGAAAGTGAGCTATGGTGTGAGTGCCGGACTGACCCGCTCTTATTTCAAGGAAGGAGGGGAGGAACATACCTACTATACCTTTACTCCCACTGTCCGTCTGAACTTCTCTCCGCACAAGAACGGCAACATCAACTATCGGTTCAATGTCGAACCCAAGATTCCTTCGCTCAGTGCATTGACCAATGTGGAGCAGGCGATAGATACCATCCAGATAGTACGCGGTAACCCGGCATTGGAGACTTACAGCGTTTTCAACAATACGTTGAACTATTCCTATATGAAGAAGAAGTTCGTCTTCATGCTGAATGTGACACATGGCTATCACAAGAATATCATCATGGAGAGTGTGTTTGCCGAGGGAGACAAGTTGGTTTCGATGAACGAGAACCAGCGTTCTGCACAGTTTCTGCGCTTTGGCCCTTCTTTCACATTCCGCGGACTGAACATTGGTAGTCTGAAGAATTTCCTGACGCTGAGTATAGATGGTGGATTTACACGTTACTGGTCTAACGGCAATACCTATACCCATACGTATAATGATTTCTATTACAACCTGGGTGCCGTGTTCAATTATAAGCAGTTCTCTCTGTTGGGACAATTCAGTAAAAGGGCGAACGAGCTGATGGGCGAAACGATTTATAAGGGTGAAAACCAGGCTGCTGTTTTAGCCACTTATACCCACAAGCGGCTGCAATTAGGAGCAGGGATGATGTTCCCGTTCACCAACAACTACAAGACGGGCAAGGAACGGGTGAGCAAAGTGGCGCCCTATACCTCGTGGAGTCATGCGAAAGAAATAGGACAGATGGCGGTTATCAAGCTGAGTTATAACTTCGAGTTTGGTAAGCGTTACAAATCATCCGGCAGACGCATCAATAACAGCGACAATGAATCGGGCATTCTGAATATAGATAAATGACAACTGTTCCCGTGCTTCGGAGGTGTGGGGTGATAAAAGAACGAAGGGCTTCCTCGCGGGAGTCCTTCGTTCTTTTTGCAGGTAATTATTTGAGAGAGAATTTAGTTTAGGTTTATAGTCATCAATCTGAGAATCTATGTTTTCTATGTTAGAGTTTATACAGTCCTTTCTTGGGATAGTCCAGTTCCGGATTACCCTTGTAGCCTACACTGCCGCTTCCGCTGGTGCGTACTTTCAGGAAATCTGTGGCATGGCACTTGATGTCGCCTGAACCGGCAACACTGGCAGATGCTTTCTTGGCAACGAAATCGGAAGCAAGCAAATCACCCGAACCTGCCACGCTGTATTCAGCTTCTTGGGTACTGCCGCTCAGGATGGCGGTACCCGAACCGGCAACGGATGCTCTGGTGAAGTTGGCGGTTACGTTATTCAGCTTCATGTCACCTGAACCTGCAACGGATACTTGGAGGTCATTGCAAGTGATGTTGCTGCTATTGATGTCTCCCGAGCCTGCGATGGAAATATCGAGGTCTGTGCAGGAGATGTTGTTTCCACTGATGTCACCCGAACCAGCCACAGAGATTTTGATGTCATCCGTCTTCAGTCCGTTTTTCAGTTCCACGTCTCCCGAACCTGCCACGGCAATGCCGTTCAGCTTTTCTGCGGACACACGTACTTCCAGTTTATTATAGGATACGCTGACGTTCTTCTTGAAGCCGATGTAGAGGGTATTGTCCTTGACACGGATATCCAGTAAGTCTACAATGTTGTCCGAGGTGTATACTTCCACTGTCGGTTTGCCGGACTTCTGCGTGTAGGTCACGTCGGGGCTGCCGGCTACACTCAGCTTGGTGAAGTTGTCCACTTTTATGTCTTTGGTTACATAATTCTTGCTTGCCTTGACCGTCTTGCTGCCGAAGCCTCCGGAACGGTATGTGTGTTGTTGTGAACAAGCGGTTGTACTGAATGCCAATAAGGCGATTGCGATAAATGTTGTTAGAGCTTTCATATTCTTTTGTTTTTTGTGATTCAGTATTTATTAGTTAGACGTGATCTACCTTGAAAAAGTTGCATATAAAAATGCTTTTTTCAAAGGACGCTCGGTCATCATACTTTAATCAATTATTGTGCCATAAGTGTAAAATGTTGATTATTAAAGGATAGTCGCTTTTGTGTAGTGTTCATTATCGGACACTCCGTCCGCTTTTGTCAGGTATTTGCTTGCGTTTTTGGACGATTCTTTGTTCATTTGCAAAGCCTCTTCCCGCCCCTTTCCTATGGGAGAGGCTTTGATTTATGACAGTAAACCGCATTATAGAAGATAAAGAGCTTGGTCCTTTGTTTGTCCGGGTCAATGCCCGGGCACGGCGTCTTACTTTCCGTACAAAGGAAGATGGAATTTACGTGACTGTGCCTCCCCGGACTTCTCTTGCCGAGGTAGAGAGTGCCATCGAGCAGCTTCGTCCGCGTCTGAAAGCTGCCAGACAGAAGCTGGTCAGAAAGCTGATTGATTTGGATTACCGCATTGATACGGAGTTCTTTAAACTGACGTTGGTCAGCGGACAACGGGAACGGTTCTTGTCCCGTTCGGAATTGGGGGAAATGCAGATAATCTGTCCTCCTGATGCCGATTTCTCGGATGAGAAGTTGCAGGCTTGGCTGCGCAAGGTAATTGAGGAAGCTTTACGGCGAAATGCGAAGATTATTCTTCCGCCCCGTCTGTATATGCTTTCCATGCAGCACAACCTTCCTTACAAGAGTGTGAAGATAAATTCCAGCAGCGGGCGTTGGGGAAGCTGTTCGGCACAAGGCAATATCAACCTTTCCTATTATCTGGTACTTCTTCCCAAGCATCTGATAGACTACGTGCTACTGCACGAACTGGCACATACCCGCGAGATGAATCACGGGGAGCGTTTCTGGGATTTGCTCGACCGGATGACTGATGGAAAGGCACAAGCATTGAGAGCGGAGCTTCGGAAATATCAAACGAAAATAAATGGTTAGAGATTAGTATGGACGGTAAGTAGTTCCTTGTTTTACAGACAGTGATACTGCAAAACTACTGCATACCTCTTGCACTGTCACTGCACTCCTTTTGCAGTGCTGCTGCAATACCTTTGCAGTGACACTGCAACTGTTTTGCAGTAACGCTGCAAAAGGTATGCAGTATCGCTGCAGTGTCACTGCAGGAGTTGTGTAATGTCTTTGCAGTAGCACTGCAAAAGTTATGTGATGTCTTTGTAGTGGCTGTTGGTAAGCCAGGAAAAAGCTTGTTGACTCCGAAATATGAGAGCAAAATGCTTCACAACTTTTTATCCCTAATTTTTTGCCAGCTGCTTCACCTCTTCCCCTTCCTTCTCGAACCGGTATTCGCCCCCTTTTTCGCTTAGCTCAAATAAGGAAAGCTTTTCAGTTGCATTGTTTACAATCATGAGTGCGTTTTGCTCGGCAAAGCGTTTCACTTCGATGGTGAAAGGTTCTTCTGCAATGGTGCGGTTCACCAGCAGGCTGTCGTTGATGAATATGGAAGTGGAATCTCCGGCAAATCCTTTCGTCAGTGTGATGGTGTATGTCTCGATGAAGTTGCGTTCTCCTTCTTTCCGTTGTTGCAGCCTCATGCTCATGTAGACAAAGATGACAACTACAAAAATCACGGCGAAAGCAAGGATGCCGTTGCCTATCATAAACTGCTTGTTGGTATTCAGTCGGTGTGCCATGGATAAAAAGTTTTTTTAAGAATGGTACAAATGTAATGAATAAATTTGAACCGACTGGTTTTTTACTTGCTGTATTCGCTCGGCGTCGCCCCGAATTGTTTCTTGAAGCTGGTCGAGAAATGGGACAGTGTACTGAATCCCGTCATGTCCGCTATCTCTGAGATGGTATATTTCCCTTCCTTTATCAATTTGGCGGCACGGTTCAGCTTGTAGGTCTTGAAGAATACGCTGGGGTTCTCACCCGTCAGCCCCTTTACCTTGTAATAGAATTTGGTGCGGGAGATTTTCAGCAGCTCGGTCATGCGCGCCACGTCCAGTTCCGGATTGGAGAGTTCGTTTTCCATCAGGTGGTAAAGTTCGGTCATGAAGGTGTTGTCTTGCGGGGAGAGCACGTTCTCCTCAATCTCATCCGTTTGGGTGGAACGGCTCAGGAGACTGCGCACTTTCTCACGGTTCTTCAGCTGGGATTTGATAAGCGCCAGCAGGTAGTTGGGCTCGAAAGGTTTCGTTACGTAGGCATCTGCACCGGTATTCAGACCTTCCACCTGGTTCTCTACAGTAGCTTTGGCTGTTACCAGTATCACGGGGATGTGGCATAGTTGCAAGTCTTCCTTTATCTGTCGGCAGAGGTCGTAACCGTTTCTTCCGGGCATCACTACATCGCTCAGTACGAGGTCGGGAGCTTCTTCGCTCATGGCTTTGAAGGCGCTGTCGGCATCGAAGCGGCAGACAACGTTGTAGACGGGAGAAAGCAGGGCCTTCAGGTAGTGGGCCACTTCCGTATCATCGTCTACCACCAGCAGGGTTTGCTTTTGTTGCCGGATGCTCTCTGTGTTTTCCAGTTGATACTGTTCTTCCGTTTGTATCGGAAACGCCTTGTTCTGTTCTTCTTCGGGGAGGGTACATTCTTCGGGGGTATAGGAGAGGTCATTCACCGGCAGCAGCAGGGTGAAGACGGCTCCGCTTCCTTCGGTACGGTTACCGGCTTTCAGGTAGCCGTGATGCAGCAGCGCCAGGCTGCGGGCGTAGTACAAGCCGATGCCGGTTCCCCAGTTATAGGTGCCTTTGGATTGATTGTCCAGTTGGTAGTAGCGTTCGAATACCTTCTCCAACTGTTCCTCGGGGATTCCGTTCCCGCTGTCGGCCACGGCAACTTTGACGTATTGCGTGTCGATGTCTTTGTCGGTCAGCGTAAAGAGACGCGCAGCCTCTTCGCGGGTAATGACGTCGAAGCACAGTTCCACTTTCCCACCGTTCGGAGTGAACTTCAAGGCGTTTGAAAGCAGGTTTCCTACAATCTTGTCCAGCTTGTCCACGTCCAGCCACATGAGGAAAGTATCCTCCAGGCCATAAGTGTTCAGTGCGATGCCTTTCTCGTTGGCGTTGATGCGGAAAATATCTACAAAGCGTTGCAGTTGCGAGATGATGTCAGTCCGTTTCACTCGCAGCTTCAGGGTGTCATTCTCCAGTTTGTTGAAGTCCATCAGCTGGTTCACCAGACGGAGCATGCGCCCCACACTGCGTTGTACGATGTAAAGCAGTTGTTTGTTTTCTCCCTCTATCTTGGGACTTTCGCAAAGTTGTGTCACCGGGCCCGAAATCATGGTGAGCGGGGTGCGGAACTCGTGCGAGATGTTGGCAAAGAAACTCATGTTCATGCGGTTCACCCGTTGTTCCTGCTCCTTCTCAAGTTTGGCACGCCGGGTGGTTTCTTTTTCCTGCTTGATACGTAGCCAGGCACGGATGAAGATACCGATGATGGCGGCGGCAATAAGCAGATAGATACACCATGCCCACCACGTTTGCCAAGGGGCGGGCTTTACGATGACGCGTATGGAATTCTCCCTTTCTACAATGCTCTTGTCGTTATTGGTTATTTTAACTTTGAAGGTGTAGGTACCGGCAGGCAGATTGGCATAGTAGGCCTCGCGGTTGTTGCGGGCATCAATCCAATATTTGTCGAAACCGTCCATCTTGTAATAATAATGTACGCGTTCATATTCGCAGTAGTCCAGTGCGGCAAAGGAGATGCTGAAACCATTCTGATTGTGGTCCAGGCAGATGTCCGGTCGGTAGGAGAGGTGCTTGTCTATACTTTCGCTGTCTTGTGGGCGTGCCAACCGGTTGTGTATCTTCAAATCCTCGAAGAGCAGTGGAATTTCCCGTTTGGTACTTACGTCCATAGGGTTGAAGAAAGTCAGCCCGTGCGTACCGCCAAAAACAAGTGTCCCGTCGGGCAGGCGGCATGAAGAACGGTCGTAAAACTGATTGCCGCCTATGCCGTCGGCGGCATAGTAGTTGGTAAATTTCCCTACGGTGCGGTCATATTTGCCCAGCCCGTATTGTGTGCCTGCCCATATATTGCCTTGTGCATCTTCCTCAATGCAAGAGATGTCCCGGCAGGGTGTACCCTCTATGGTCTCGATTTTTCCGGTGGCGGCAGAATAGTGCAGCAGTCCGTTGCTGACGGTCCCAATCCATACATCTCCACGACTGTCTTCGAAGATGTCGGTAGGGATGAATACTGAACGTTGGATACAAGCTTGCCAGTCGGTGTTCTCGAATGGTACTTCAGCGCTTTCCCAATTGTCGGGATTGATTTGCATGACTGGGTTCATGAAGGCAGTGGTCCACATCTTTCCGTTGTTGCGTGGAAGGAGTCCGGGTATGAAGGTTCCCGTCCAGGAAAATACTTTTGTTTGGACAAATTCTTTTTCTTTACGCTTTTTGGCATAAAGTTTAGGGCTGTATGTACCCACCCAAATTGTTCCACAACGATCTTGTGCAAACGACAGTGGTAGGAAGATGTCATGAATAGACTCTGTCTTCAGTATGCCGTTTTTATAGCTGCATTTCATCACCCTGCTCGCATAGAGGGCCGCCAGCCAGATGTAGCCCTCATCATCTACGAATACGCGTGTGATGTCCGGTTTGTCGGTAGCGCTTTTTCCCGGAAGTCCAGCCGAGTCCACTTCTTTCACTTCGTGGCTGTCCATGTTGTAAACGTACAGCCCGTCTATCATGGTGGCCATCCAGAGATTTCGCTCCTTGTCCACTGCCACGGACAGCACTGACTTTCGGTTCAGGTATGAGCTGAGATGATTATTGGTGTTGAAACGTTCTTTATAGTTGTAACGCACGACATAGCCTTGGTCTACAGAGCCTATCCACAGGTTTTTCTGTGAGTCGGTAAACATGGTGCTTATCTTGAAGTGAGGCACTTCGAAGGGAAAACCGTTTTCGCTCTGATGTATCACGTATCCTTCCACGTAGTTGTAGAGAAACATTCCTTGTTGGTCGGTATTCAGCAGCAGGCTGTTGCTGCCGTAAGGGTGGATGTAGTTGACGTTGGCATGCAGCAGCAACGGATGGCTCCGAAGGGCTTGGGGTGTTTCCTTGAATTTGTGCGTATGTGTGTCGAACAATGTTATCTGGCGGTTTCCCGCCAGCCATAGGATTCCGTTGGTGTGCATGAAGAAGTGGGTGGGAAAAATGCCCTGCATTGGGATGGAGTCTTCCAGTGCCAGTGTGGAGGAGTTGTAGCGGCGCAGAGACAGTGGGGTCACTGCCCACAGTTTGTTGCTCTGGTCTATGAAGCAGCGGTTGTTGAAGGTATAGTTTGGGTCAAATATCTTGATGGGTACGTCAAATTTGTGTGTTTGTGGATTATATACGGCAAGGTTGTGCATCATGTTCAGAAAAATCTTTCCGTCTTTGTTCTCGAGTATTTGGATGCCGTTTTTATTGGGGAAGTCCAGTGGGATATTTTGGAAATTATCTTTGTCTGTGTATAGGCTGGTTCCATTTACGGTGACTACCCACAACCGGCCTTGTGAATCACGGAAGAGGTCGTTGATTTGATTATCGGGTATATCCAGCGAGTCATCCGTACAGTAATACTGATGATATTCGTGTACATTATATTTGTTTACCCCTCGTGAAGTTCCTATCCAAATGTGTCCTTGTGCATCTTCGGCAAAGGCGGTGACCTTCTGATTGGAGAGGTCATTGGTGATGACGGGGCTTTCGATGCTGCCTTCCGGTGTGGGCTTTGTGTCCGACGGATTGCACGCGGTGATTAAACACAATAGAAGTAAGTATTTAATGTATTTCATAATATATAGTGTAGACTAAAAGCATTGGCATGTCATCCATTTGTTTTGTTCAACGAATCTCTGCATTACGATGCGAAAATACTCATAAAAATTGAGAGAGAGACTGCCGGAGAGCATGTTTTGAACAAATCTGCAAACATTTGAACATTGGAGAAAGCTGTTTTGAACATCGGGGAAAGCCGTTTGGATAACGTAGAAAATCCTTCTGGGGAGAATGTGCTAATATTGCAATCATAAAAACATAAAACTAATACATAATATGAAAAAGCAATTCTTGTCAGTGTTAGCATTCACCGCCATCCTACTTTCCTCGTGCGGAGGGACAGCTAAAATAGAGAAAGCATCTGCTTGTGGGCAGGAGGGGGAGATTACGGCTTCTTCGGCAACCGCCATTGCCGAGACCGAATCAGGAAAAGTAGCCGGATATGTGGAAAATGGTATCTATATATATAAAGGTATCCCATATGCCAAAGCCGAACGTTTTATGCCGCCCGTGGCCGCTGATAAATGGGAAGGCGTCCGCAGCAGCCGTGCCTATGGCCCTACTTGTCCGCAAGGCAAGCGCATGGGATGGTACAGCGACGAGCAGGCGTTTGCCTTCAACTGGGATGACGGTTATCCTGACGAGAATTGTCTGCGGGTGAATATCTGGACACCGGGACTGAAAGACGGGAAGAAACGCCCCGTCATGGTGTGGCTGCATGGTGGAGGTTATTCCGCTGGCAGTGGTCAGGAGCTTCCCTCGTATGACGGAACAAATCTGGCAAAGAAAGGGGATGCAGTGGTTGTGACGCTGAATCATCGTCTCAACGTCCTGGGTTTTCTCGACCTTTCCGCCTATGGCGATAAATATGCAAAATCGGGCAATGCCGGACTGCTTGATCTGGTGGCGGCACTGCAATGGGTGAATAAGAATATAGAATCCTTCGGTGGAGATGCTCGGAATGTTACCATTTTCGGTCAATCCGGTGGAGGAGGCAAGGTCTCTACGCTACTTGCCACGCCATCGGCGAGAGGCTTGTTCCATAAAGCCATTGTACAAAGCGGATCTATGCTTCGCACGATGGAGCAAAAGTATTCTCGTCGCATTGGCAGTGCCGTGATGGAAGAACTTGGTCTGAAGGCTTCGCAGATAGACGAACTTTGCAAGATGCCGTATGACAAGGTGCTTGCCGCCGGTGACAAGGCGATAGCCAAAGTGCGTGCAGAGGCAGAGAAGGAGGGGGTGTCTTCCTTCATTTTTGGCTGGGCGCCTACGGTGGACGGCGATGTACTGCCCGTACAGCCTTTCGACCCTCAAGCTCCAGCACAAAGCAAGGGCATTCCGGTAATGATTGGCACTACTCTGCACGAATTTACCATGAGTACTTATGTCCCCGCTTTCCGTACCATTACCAAAGAAAAAGCGGTGGAATTCCTGCAAAAGAAATACGGCGAACGTACGGACGAGTTCCTTACCGCTTTCGAGAAAGTCTACCCCGGCTATCAGCCTAAAGATTTGGTGGATGTGGACTTCGTGTTCCGTCCCGGTGCTGTGGAGCAGGCTAAACTGAAAGCTGCGCAGCAGGGTGCTCCGGTCTATATGTACATGTTCGCGTGGGAATCGCCCGTACTTGACGGCATGTTTCGCAGCACGCACTGCATGGACATTCCCTTTGCCTTCAACAATGTAGTGCGCCACGCTTCCATGACCGGGGGTGGCACTGAAGCACAAGCTTTGGGCGAAAAGATGAGCAGCGCGTGGTTGAACTTTGCCCGTACGGGCAATCCCAATGCCGAAGGGTTACCCGAGTGGGAACCTTATACCGCAGAAAAGGGAGCAACGATGATTTTCAATAACGATTGCCAAGTGAAGTATAACCATGACAAGGAACTGCTGGAGGTAGTGATGGCATTTCCTACACGTGGGTTCTGACACTTTCTTAAGAAACCTTTTATTATTAACATAAATCTAATTTAATCAAATGAAACAAAATCTGAAGCAAACAGCTCGGAAGAGACTTGCAGCTATGGCACTCTTCCTATTGATCTGTCTTCCTTTCAGTCTGGCACAAGCCCAGACTATAAAGGTGAACGGTAGGGTTACTGACGACCTGAATGAACCGATGATTGGCGTGAGTATCTTTGAGAAAGGCACTACCAACGGTGTCATTACGGATATGGACGGCAACTACTCTTTGTCTGTGAAAAAAGGAGCGACGATTGTCTATTCTTACATCGGCTACCTGACACAAGAAAAGAAAGCAGTGGCAGGAGTAATGAATGTGATATTGAAAGAAGACACTAAAACGCTGGATGAAGTGGTGGTGGTAGGTTACGGCGTGCAGAAGAAAAGTTCACTGACCGGTGCCGTATCTTCGGTAAAATCAGAAGATATGGAAGCACGTACCATTACCCGTGCTGAGCAGGCATTGCAGGGTAAGACTGCCGGTGTGCAGGTGCTCAGTGCATCGGCCAAACCGGGTGCTTCTCCGCAGGTACGTATCCGTGGAATAAGCTCTAACGGTTCTTGTGACCCGTTGTATGTAGTGGATGGACGTATTGCCAGCGATATTGGTGGTATCGACCCTAATGACATTGAGTCTATGGAAGTTTTGAAGGATGGTGCTTCTGCAGCTATCTATGGCGCTGCTGCCGGTAACGGTGTAGTATTGATTACTACGAAGAAAGGAAAAGGAAACGGTAAAATCACATACGATTTTCAATATACTTCACAGAGTTTGGGTAAAGTACCCGAAGTAATGAATGCTGCGCAGTACAAGGAATTCTTCTTGGAAAACAAGAAGCTTACCCAGAGTGCTTTTGATACCTATTGGGATGGAAAAACCGATACGGATTGGGTCGATGAGGCTTTTGAAAACAGTTCGATGGTACGTCATAATGTGACTTTCCAAGGTGGTAGCGACAGAGGTTCTTTCTATCTGTCATTGTCCCACCTTGATAACGACGGTATGATTGTCGGCAATGCCGATACTTATGAACGACTCACGGGAATGGTAAATGCCAGCTGGAAAATCAAACCTTGGCTGGAGGTAGGTACCAATAATCAGATTGAGCACTACAAAACTCAGTCCGTAGCCGAGGGCAATGAGTATGGTAGCATGATGCTTTCTGTATTACAATTAGACCCTCTGACCAAGCCTCTTTATCCTATTGATGACTTGCCGTTGAATATGGCTACCATCTATAAGGATCATAAGAATATGTTGGGCGATGGAAACGGCAACCTTTATGGTGTATCAGCTTTCACTGGCAATGCCGAAGCTATCAATCCTTTTGCCATGCGTGACAACTCTTATACCAAGAACAGAGGCTTTAATATCAATGGTTCTACTTATTTGAATTTTATGCCTATCAAGGGGCTTACCGTTACTTCTCGTCTTTCTTATCGTTTGGCTTCAACTTCCTCTTATGGCGTGGGGCAATCTTATTACTATACTGACAAGGCTAAACGTGATTGGGTGGAGGTTTCGGCTTCGGATTATAGCCCAACCTATTATCAGTGGGAGAACTTTTTGAACTACACCCGTTCTTTTGGCAAACACAACGCAACATTGATGTTGGGAACTTCTTATAGTCAGAGCCGTTCTTATGGCGTTAGCGGAAGTAAGAAGGGATATAATGAAGATACTACAGATATGTGGGGAAATGTGATTAACAGAGTTTCGCATTTGGGTTTCTTGCAGAATGATCCTAATTTCTTCTACTTTGCCTATGCTACATCTGATGCTGTAAAGGATGTAAGTGGTGGTGAGCCTACCTATACTCGTAAATTATCTTACTTCGGACGTTTGAATTATGACTATGCCGGAAAGTACATGGCTCAGTTCTCACTGCGTGCCGATGCTGCTGACCTCTCTGTGTTGCCAAAGAACAAACGTTGGGGCTATTTCCCGGCAGTTTCTTTGGGTTGGGTTCTTTCGGAGGAAAATTTTATGAAAGGAACTGAAGACTGGCTGTCACAATTAAAGCTCCGTGCCAGTTGGGGACAGAATGGTTCTACTGCATCATTGGGCGGTTATAAATGGAATGTATCAATTGGTGCTACCGGGCATTTGGCTGTAGGTGATAATAATAATTTCTCTTACATCAATGGTTATGCTCCCTCTGCTACCGGTAATGACGGACTTAAATGGGAAACTTCTGAACAAACCAATATAGGTATTGATGCCCGTTTCTTGAATAGCCGTTTGACTGTTACAGCCGATTATTTCCATAAAAAGACAAAAGACCTGATTGTTTCGGGCATTAAGGCTTCAACTGTAGTAGGTAACAGTTTCTCGCCAGTTAATGCCGGTAATATTACGAACAAGGGGTTTGAATTGGAACTGGGATGGCAAGATCGTATTGGTGACTTTGCTTATGGTGTCCGTGCCAACGTTGCTACATTGAAGAATAAAGTGACCAAGATGCATGAGTCTTTATCAAGTATTGATGGGGCTACTTATGTGACTTATGGAGCCATTACCCGTTTTGAGGTAGGTAAGCCCGCGTGGTATTTTTATGGTTATGATTTCATGGGTGTGGATTCAAAAACCGGTGAGCCAATCTTTAGAGATATTGATGGTGTAGAAGGTATTACGGATAATGATAAGACAGAAATTGGTAAGGGAATTGCCGACTATACTTATGGTATTACCTTGAATGCAGCTTGGAAGGGATTTGATTTTATCTTGTTTGGTACGGGTTCTCAAGGTAACGATGTGTTCTGTGGCTTGAACCGTGTGGATTACAATTTGAATCAGCTGACTTATTTTACAAAAAACCGTTGGACAGAAAGCAATCGCAATGGGAAGACTCCTGCATCAGGCGCTACAGATTATACCAAGTATCTGACTTCTTCCGGTTGTGTATTTGACGGTTCTTATTTTAAAATTAAACAGATTCAGTTAGGTTATTCTTTCCCGAAGCAACTGATTAAGAAGGTAGCAATTGAAAATCTACGTATATATGGCTCACTTGAGGACTTCTTTACTTTTACAGACTATCCTGGTTTTGACCCTGAAGTTACCGGTGTCGGAAATTCATTAGGTGTGGATAAAGGTAGTTATCCTAATTCAAAGAAGGTTGTTCTTGGTTTGAGTGTGACATTCTGATTTTTATGAACTTATTAAAATGAAAAACATATGAAATTAAGATATTCTTTAATGCTCGGAGCGCTCCTTATATTGGCTGGCACTTCGTGTGAAGACAAATTGGATATACCTCAAAAAGGTGTATTGGACTTTTCCACTTATTATAAAACTGACGAACAAGCTCAAGCAGCGGCTGATGCGCTTTATATACAACTCAAGGGTACATACTATAACTATACGATGATGAAGAATGCCCTTTCGGACGATGTTTGGGCAGGTGGTGGTGGTCGTAATGACAATGCAGAGCTGGAAGGCTGTAATGAATATTCATTTGGCTCAGACCAAAGTTTTATCGGAGGCGTATGGGAAAGCTACTATCAGCTTATTTATAAGGCGAATGTGATTCTGGGACGTGTTGAGCCTGATACTGATTTGAAGAAGAAGGCTTGTGCTGAAGCCAAGTTCTTCCGTGCTTTTGCTTATTTTGATTTAGTTTCTATGTGGGGTGATGTACCATTGGTAGACCATGAACTTGATAAATCCGAATATCAGTTGGCTCGTTCGCCTAAGGCTGATATTTGGGCGTTGATAGAGCGGGACCTGACTGAAGCTATCAATTCAGGACTCTTGGAGGAAAAGAAGAGTGTAGATGATAAAACGACATGGCGTGTTACCAAGCAGTTGGCACAAGCTATATTGGGTAAAGCTTATTTATGGCAAGAAAAATTCCATGAAGCTGCTGTTGTCTTGAATGAGGTTAGAGCTAGCGGTAAGTATAAACTTTATGATGGAAATTATGAGGATATCTTGACCTACAAGGCTGAGTATAATTGTGAAAGTATGCTCGAAAGTAACCGTATTTTTGATGCAAGTAATTCCATGGATGAGTTCAGTTTCTTTGAGGTGATGAATCATTGGCGCACTGATAAGTTGGATATGTCTGGCTCTAACAATCAGTTTAATGGTACCGGATGGGGATTTATGGTTCCTCAGAAAAAGTTGTATGATGCATTTGTTCAGGAAGAGGGTGTAGATGGTTATCGGTTGAATCAGACAATGAAAACCTATGACCAAATTTCTCAATTAGGTGTCAAGGTTGCCAAAGGGCAGAGTTTGATTAATGAAGGTTATTTCATGTGGAAGCGTCGCTTCTCGAATGTAGAATCTCCTGCTGGTTTTTGGTGTTCATATAATAACTATCGTTGGATGCGTTATGCTGAAGTCTTGTTACTGGCAGCTGAAGCAAACCTGAAGGATGGCAATCAATCCGAAGCTGATGCTTGCTTGAATGAGGTGCGTCAGCGTGCAAGATTGGATGCAAAGACGGCTACCTTGGATGCCATTAAATTGGAAAAGAGACTGGAACTCTGTTCTGAATATACCCGTTATCAGGATATTATCCGTTGGAAAGATGCGGAGGCTTTGCTTAAGGATCAGGGTGAAAGAACACCTATCTTGTCAAATAAGGCAGGAAAAGATGAGCCGGATAATGTAGCGGTAGAATACATTCAGTATAACAAGGATAAAACGCGTTATGGTTTCAAGGAAAGACATTATTTGTTGCCTATTCCGGCAAAGGAAATCCGCTTGAATCCGAATATGGAACAAAATGCAGGTTGGTAAAGCGCATAAAGAATCAAAATCTAACTTCGTCATCTGATGCAGATAGACAAAATTAGATTTTTCTAACTGATTAATTGTTTGTAGAAGAAGTCCCCCGTGGAAATCATCTAATTGTACGGGGGCTTCTTTTGTGGCTTTTTAAATATAATATATATGAGAAGATTGTCAATTACTTTATTTTCACTCTGTCTGGCATCTGCCTTGACTGCACAGACGACCGGTTCGAATCAGTCAGTCAGACTGCGTGCCGATAATATCGACGAAGTAGTCAGTGCCATGACCCTCGAAGAGAAGGTACACCTCGTCATCGGTTGTGGGATGTCGATGGGAAGTGATACCAAGTTTCCCGGAACAGCGGGACGTACTTACGACATTCCCCGACTGGGTATCCCTTCCGCCTATCTTGCCGACGGACCGCACCGGTTGGCGATGGCTGCCAAGCGGGAATTCGACAGCCGTACTTATCATGCTACGGAATTTCCTTCCAGCACCACGGTGGCAGCAACTTTCAATCCGGATGCAGCCCACAAGGTGGGACGTACTTTGGGTACGGAGGTGAAGGATTATGGTTTGGATGTGTTGCTGGCACCGGGTGTCAACCTGATGCGAAATGTGCTCTGCGGACGTAACCATGAATATTATTCGGAAGATCCGGTGCTGACCGGCAAAATGGCTGCTGCTTATATCAACGGAATCCAGAGCCGGGGGACAGGTACCTGCCTGAAACACTTTGCCGTAAACAACCAGGAGACCAACCGCAATAACAACGACTCTCGCCTGACACAACGCCCCTTGCGCGAGCTGTATTTGAAGTGCTTTGAGATTGCTGTCAAAGAGTCTCAGCCCTGGAGCGTGATGACCGCCTACAATAAGGTGAACGGCAAATATACCTGCGAGGACCGTGAACTGACAGAAGACATCCTCCGCGACGAATGGGGATTCAAGGGACTGGTGATGTCCGACTGGAATGCCGGAAAAGATGCCGTGACCTCCATCGTAGCAGGAAACGATATGCTTCAACCGGGGCAGGACCGCCAGTATAAAGCTATTTTGAAAGCCGTAGAGAGTGGTACACTGGATTTGGCACTCCTCGACCGCAGCGTGAAGCGTGTGCTGGAGTTTGTGGTCAAGAGCCATACCTTTGCCGGCTACGAGTATCCCAATAAAACCGACTTGGAGGCTCATGCGCAAGTAGACCGTGAGATAGGTGCGGAAGGTATCGTGCTGCTGGATAACAAGCAGGCGCTACCCATGGCTGCCGGCATCAAAAAAGTTGCCCTTTATGGAACTACTTCCTATGACATGGTTCCTGCCGGCATGGGCTTTGGCAGTACGGGCATCGGTTATTACACGGTTTCTATGGTAGAAGGTTTGCGTAATGCGGGCTACATCGTGGACAAAGAATTGCTGAACCGCTACAAGAAGCATATGGCCGACGAGCAGAAACGGCTTTTTCCTCACGGAAAACCGCCTTTCGCCTTTACTCCGCTGCCCCGTGCCGAGGAGTTCCTGCCCACTGCCGAGGAACTGGCTGCACAAGTGAAAGCCAACGACATTGCCGTGCTTACGCTGGGGCGTGTCAGTGGCGAGGGCTGTGACCGCCGTGTGGAAGATTTCCTTCTGAAGGAGAACGAATTGGCTCTGATTAAGCAGGTGTCTGCCGCTTATCATGCTGCAGGCAAGAAACTGGTGGTGGTTCTCAACATCTGCAGCCCGGTGGAAACTGCTTCTTGGAAGGGACTGGCAGATGCAGTGGTTTGTGCCTTCCAGCCGGGACAAGAGGTGGGCAATTGTATCACGGATATCCTGACCGGAGAGGTGAATCCTTCGGGCAAGTTACCCATGACGTTTGCCGTGAAATATGGCGATGCGCAGTCGGATGCTAACTTCCCTTTTGATTACGAGTTCAAGATGCCGTCGTTTGCTATGGGTACCGGTATGAATTTCAAGTCGAACAAGAAAGAGGAGAAACCGAAGGAACCGGAAAAAAATGTGGATTTCACTAACTATGAAGAGGGAATCTATGTGGGTTATCGCTATTTCGACACTTTCGGTAAAGAGGTTTCCTATCCGTTCGGTCATGGTTTGAGCTATACTGCTTTTGAATATGCGGTAGAGAGCGCCAAAATGGATGCCGACCGCTGCGAGTTGAAGATGAACGTGAAGAACATCGGCAAGGTGGCAGGGCGTGAAGCCGTACAACTCTATGTGAAAGCTCCGAATGGGGGACTTGACAAGCCTGCCAAGGAGTTGAAGGCCTTCGGCAAAACTGCCTTGCTCCAGCCGGGCGAGAGCCAGACACTGATTCTGACTTGGAACGTGATGGACATGGCTTCCTTTAATGAGAAAAACAGCTCTTGGGAGTTGGCTAAGGGTGAATATCAGTGGATGGTTGCCGCATCTTCGGCCGATGTGCGTTGTACAGCGGTACAGAGGGTGACAAAGGCACGCAAGCAGAAAGTGCATGATGCCATGCGGGCGCAAGTGCCTGTGGCTGTGCATCCGATGGTGAAGAGATGAGGGGTATATGCGTGAAAAACTGATATATATCAATTAGTTTTAGAATGGAAAACACTTATTTTGTAGTACATTTTTAAATCGATACCATGAAAAGATTGATACTCTCTCTTTTAGCCGTCTGCTTGCTGTGGATGGCAAATGCACAAAATCCTGCATGGGGACCGCAAAGCAAGGTAGTGACCGACAGCATTTACAGCCAGGTATTGAAAGCACACCGTGCCTACACCATCTATCTGCCGCAAAGCTATAGCAATGAAACGGATAGGAAATATCCTATCCTCTATTTGCTGCACGGCATGTCGGGGGTGAATACCAGTTGGTTTACAGACCAACGTGTGAAGGACGTGATGGACCAGTTGGTGGCATCGGGCGAGGCTTGCGAGATGATTATCGTCAGCCCCAATGCCGGAGGAAATCCGGCCACTTGCTGGAACGGCTACTTCAACATGCCGGGATGGGCTTACGAAGATTTCTTCTATAAGGAGTTCCTTCCTTATATAGAGAAGACCTACCGGGTGAAAGGTGATAAGCAGCATCGTGCCATTGCCGGACTTTCTATGGGCGGAGGTGGAACGACGAGCTATGCACAACGCTATCCGGATATGTATTGTGCTGCCTATGCCATGAGTGCTTTGATGAACATCCCCGTCAGTGGTGAGGAGGTGGGAAAAGATCCCGACCCCACAAACAAGATGGCTGTGCTGACGCGTTCTGTGCAGGAACATAGTTGCATCAGGTATGTGGTTGAGGCAGATGATGCGCGTAAGGCACAGCTTCGTACAGTACAGTGGTTTGTGGATTGCGGAGATGATGACTTTCTGCTGGACCGTAATATAGAGTTTTTCCAAGCGATGCGTAATGCCGGTATCCCTTGCCAGTTCCGTGTGCGGGATGGCGGACATACCAGCGAATATTGGCATTCGGCACTTTATATGTGCCTGCCTTTTGTAAGTCGCTGCTTTGCTAAATAACAAGAAGCTAATTCATTTAATATAAGAAATTATGAAAAGATTATTAAGTTTGGCAGCGATGCTGCTGGTCTGCTGTGTCACCCTTTTTGCACAGCAAGCTCTTTGGGGAGGTGCGGCAGTTGTCTCTCCTGATATTCATGACGACAACACGGTTACTTTTCGCTTGAAAGCTCCTAAGGCTGTAAGGGTGCAGATTACCGGTGATTTTCTGCCTCCACAAACTATTAAGACTCCTCGTGGCGATTATGATGCACCGGGCATTGCCGATTTGACAGAGGGGAAGGATGGCGTTTGGGAATTTACTACTCCCGAACCATTGAAGCCGGAACTTTATGGATACTCCTTTATTGTGGACGGATTGAGAATGATGGACCCGAGCAATGTTTACATGATTCGGGATGTGGCTACCGTGACCAATGTATTTATCATCGGTGGTGACCGTGCCGATTTGTATAAAGTGAATAAGGTACCCCATGGAACGGTAAGTCGCATGTGGTACAATAGTCCTTCGCTGGGAATGGACCGCCGTCTGACGATTTACACTCCGGCTGGTTATGAAACCAGCGGCAAGCGTTATCCGGTATTTTATCTGCTTCATGGTGCAGGTGGTGATGAGGAAGCTTGGATTGCTCTTGGCCGTACTTCGCAGATATTGGATAATCTCATTGCACAAGGCAAGGCTAAACCTATGATTGTGGTGATGACTAACGGCAATGCTTGGCAAGATGCTGCTGCAGGTGAATCTCCCAAGGGTTTTGTTGCCCCCTCCATGCGTCCCGACGAAAGAGCGAAGGTGGCGGAAGGTGCTTTTGAACTCTCGTTCCCCGAAATCGTGAAGTTCGTGGAGAAGAATTTCCGCACTCTTGCCAATAAGAAGAACCGTGCCATTGCCGGGCTTTCTATGGGTAGTTTCCACTCTTGCAATATTTCCAAGTATTACCCGGACATGTTCGACTATGTAGGTCTTTTCTCCGGTGCAAGTACCGGAAACGATAAATCGACTTGTCCGGTCTATACCGACTTCGAAGGTAAGCTGAAGACTCAGTTTGCCAAGAAACCGGCTCTTTACTTCATCGCATGCGGCAAGACGGACTTTGTTTATAAAGGTGTGGCCGATTTTCGCAAGTTGCTTGACGACAATGGTTATAAGTACGAGTATCTTGAAACGGGCGAGGGACATATCTGGAGGAACTGGCGAATCTATCTGACGGAGTTCGCGCCGAAGTTGTTCAAATAAGAGGATTTGGTATAACTAATTTAATAACAAAATAACATACGTATCATGAAAAGAATTTCTATTTTGTCAGCTCTGTTGCTGATGTGTGCGATGACTTTCGCGCAACAAGCTCTCTGGGGAGGCGCTCCCGTGGTCTCACCTGAGATACACGACAACAATACAGTAACTTTCCGCTTGAAGGCGCCGAAAGCCGTAAAGGTGCAAGTAACCGGCGACTTCCTGCCTACGCAGAAAATCAAGACTCCTTTTGGTGAGTTTGATGGTCCGGGTGTGGCAGATTTGAAAGAGAACAAGGACGGTGTGTGGGAATTCACTACTCCCGAACCGCTGAAACCGGAACTCTACAGCTACACTTTCCTGGTAGACGGACTGAAGATTAACGACCCTGCCAACGTCTATATGATTCGAGACGTGGCAAGCGTGACGAATGTATTCATCATCGGTGGTGACGAGCGCATCGACCTTTACAAAGTGAATAAAGTTCCTCATGGAACGGTATCTAAGGTATGGTACAACAGCCCTACGCTGGGTATGGACCGCCGTCTGACTGTCTATACGCCTGCCGGATATGAGACAAGCGGCAAGCGCTATCCTGTCTTCTACCTGCTGCACGGCATGGGTGGCGACGAGAACGCATGGAGCGAACTGGGACGTACGGCACAGATTCTGGATAACCTCATCGCCCAAGGCAAGGCCAAGCCGATGATTGTAGTAATGACCAACGGTAACGCTGCGTTGGAGGCTGCTCCGGGTGAATCGTCACTGGGTTTTGCCGCTCCCAGCATGAATCTGCCCAAGACGATGGAAGGCTCTTTCGAGACTGCTTTCCCCGACGTGGTGAAGTTCATTGATAAGACTTACCGTACGCAGGCCAACAAGCAGGGTCGTGCCATTGCCGGATTGTCTATGGGCGGTTACCACTCCATGCACATCTCCAAGCAATATCCGGATATGTTCGACTATGTAGGTCTGTTCTCGGCAGCCATCATGCCCAACAAAGATGTGAAGTCTCCGATTTATGACAACCTTGAAGCCAAACTGAAAACCCAGTTTGCCAAGAAACCGGCACTCTATTACATTGCTATCGGTAATAAAGACTTCTTGTTCCAAGCCAACAGCGACTACCGCAAGATGTTGGACGAGAAGGGTTACAAATATGAATATTATGAAACCGGAGAAGGTCATATCTGGAAGAACTGGCGTATTTACCTGACAGAATTCGCACCGAAGATATTTAAATAAGATTATGAAGAAGAATATCATATCCATGGCAGCAGCAATGGCTGTTTTGTCAGCTTGCGGACCGGGTGTGCCGCAGCTTGGAAAGTCCTCTCTGGATGAGGTGATTGGCGCCATGACCTTGGAAGAAAAGGCGCATCTGGTAGTGGGTACCGGTATGGCAGGTTTCTCGGGTGACAGTGCCGTAATCGGTGCAACGAGAAAGCTAGTGCCGGGTGCGGCAGGAACCACATACCCGATTGAACGCCTCGGCATTCCCGCTGTGGTGCTGGCTGATGGTCCCGCCGGACTGCGTATCGACCCCAAGCGTGAGGGGGATTCGGCTACGTACTATTGTACTCATTTCCCTATCGGAACTTTGCTCGCCTCTACCTGGGACCAGGAACTGGTGGAAAGTGTAGGTCAGTCCATCGGTAACGAAGTGCTGGAATACGGTGCGGACGTGCTGTTGGCTCCGGCGCTGAACATTCACCGTAACCCGCTTTGCGGACGTAACTTCGAGTATTATTCTGAAGACCCGTTGGTGTCGGGTAAGATTGCCGCCGCCTACGTACGTGGTGTGCAGAGCAACGGTGTGGGTACCAGTATCAAGCACTTTGCTGTGAACAACCAGGAAACCAACCGTATGGCTACGGATGCGCATGTATCTCCACGCGCCTTGCGCGAAATCTACTTGAAAGGGTTCGAGATTGCCGTGAAGGAATCCGCTCCTTGGACTGTGATGTCCTCATACAACTACCTGAACGGTGTCTACACTTCGGAAAACAAGGAGTTGCAGACAACCATGTTGCGCGACGAATGGGGCTTCAAAGGCATAGTGATGACCGACTGGTTTGGCGGCAAGGATGCCGTGGCACAGATGGTGGCAGGCAACGACATGTTGCAGCCCGGTCTGCCCAAGCAGTACGAAGCCATCGTGAAGGGTGTGCAGGACGGAGCGTTAGATGAAGCCATCCTCAATCAGAATGTGAAGCGTATTCTGGAGATGATTCTCCAGACTCCCCACTTCAAGGGATATAAATACTCCAACAAGCCTGATTTGAAGGCGCATGCTGCCGTTACTCGCCAGTCGGCAACGGAAGGTATGGTATTGCTGAAGAACGATAACGGTGCTCTGCCGCTGGCTGCCGACGTGAAGAACGTGGCACTCTTCGGTTGCACTTCCTACGATTTCATTGCAGGCGGTACAGGTTCGGGCAACGTGAACCGCGCTTATACCGTTTCGCTATTGGACGGCTTGAAGAATGCCGGCTATGTGGTGGATGAAGCGCTGAAGAATAGCTATGAAGCTTACCTGAAAACCGAGAAAGAACGTCTGTCCAAAGATAAGAAAGAGTGGTTCATGCCCGATACCCGTCCGGCTGAGATGGCTGTTTCCGCACAAGTCATCCGCGAGCAGGCTGCCAAGGCCGATGTGGCACTGGTGACGCTGGGACGTACCTCCGGTGAGTTCCTTGACCGTATGGTAGCCGACTTCAACCTCACCAAAGAGGAACAGAACATGTTGAAAGCTGTGTCCGATGCTTTCCACGCTGCCGGAAAGAAGGTAGTGGTAGTGCTCAATATCGGTGGTGTGATTGAAACTGCTTCTTGGAAATCTGCTCCCGATGCCATTCTTTGTGCATGGCAGGCAGGCCAGGAGGGAGGAAACAGTGTGGCTGACGTGCTGAGTGGCAAGGCTTCTCCTTCGGGCAAGCTGACAATGACTTTCCCGGTGAAGTTTGAAGATGCCGCTTCTTCCGACAACTTCCCGATAGACATGCGTGTGAGCACCGACCTCATGAACAAAGGCGGGAAGAAGAACGACGTGAAGAACGTGGACTATACCAATTACGAAGAGGACATTTACGTGGGTTACCGTTACTTCGACACCTTTGGCAAGCAGGTTTCCTATCCTTTCGGTTACGGTCTTTCCTATACCACTTTTGCTTACGACAAGGCTGCTGTCAAGGCAGACAACGGTGTCTATACCGTGTCTGTAGAAGTGAAGAACACCGGTAAGGTAGCAGGCAAGGAAGTGGTTCAGCTTTATGTATCCGCTCCCGATGTTGCTGCCAACAAGCCCGAAAAGGAACTGAAGGCTTTTGCCAAGACCAAGGAGCTGAAACCGGGCGAAGCGGTTGTGGTGACGCTGAAAGTGAATGCTGATGACCTGGCTTCCTACGATGAGGCTGCATCGGCATGGGTGGTAACTCCCGGAAACTACAAGTTCCTCGTCGGGGCTTCCTCACGCGACATCAAGGCTACGCTGGAGGCTGAAGTAGCTGCCGCAACGCAGAAGACGAACAACATCCTGAAACTTCAGGAACCGATGAGCCTCTTGAAGAGATGAGAGTAGGATTGTCTGAAAAAATAACAAATCATACCCTAAAAAACATCCTGTTGTACCCTTTGGTATGGCAGGATGTTCTTATCTTTGTGCCTCGTATAAACAGATAGTGCAACTATTATAAACCAATATCACAACCATGAGTAAAAAGTTAATCTTATCTTTAGCCCTATCAGGGTTAGTACTTGCTTCTACGGCGCAGACCACTGTTGCGCCTGCCATTCCAAGAGACGAGAAAATAGAACAGCAGATTGAGACTTTGCTGAAGAAGATGACGCTTGACGAGAAAGTCGGTCAGATGTGCGAACTCACTATCGACCTCCTGCAGAAACGCGCCAATCCTTTTGCCGGTCTCAATCCGAAAGATATAACTGTAGATGATTTGAAGAAAATCGTCAAGAGGTATAAGTTAGAGAAAGAGTTCAAGCTGGGTAAGGAGATGCCTTCGCAAGAAGTGATGATGCAGCTCTATATGCGTATCCAGGGTATTGAGAATGCCAAGGGCTTCCAGTTGGACGAGGCGATGCTCGACTCTGTCATCGGAAAATACAAAGTAGGCTCCATCTTGAACGTGCCTAACGGTGTGGCACAAAGCGTGGAGAAGTGGCAGGAAATCATCAAACGCATTCAGGAGAAATCCATGGAGGTGATGGGTATTCCTTGTGTGTACGGTGTAGACCAGATACACGGAACTACCTATACGCTGGGTGGTACTTTCTTCCCGCAAGGCGTCAATATGGGAGCTACCTTCAACCGTGAACTGACACGTGAAGGTGCACGCATCTCCGCTTATGAAACAAAGGCGGGAAGCATTCCCTGGACGTATGCCCCGGTGACCGACCTCGGACGTGACCCGCGCTGGCCTCGTATGTGGGAAAATTATGGTGAAGACGCCTACGTCAATGCCGAAATGGGACGTGAAGCAGTTATCGGTTTCCAGGGCGAGAACCCCAACCTGATTGGCGAGAACAACGTTGCCGCTTGTATGAAGCACTATATGGGTTATGGTGTTCCCGTTTCCGGTAAGGACCGTACGCCGTCTTCCATCACCGAGCAGGATATGCGTGAGAAGCATTTCGCTCCTTATCTGGAAATGGTGAAAGCAGGTGCCCTCTCCGTGATGGTGAACTCCGCCATGAACAACGGTCTGCCTTTCCATGCCAACTATGAGCTGCTGACCAAGTGGCTGAAAGAAGACCTCAACTGGGACGGTATGATTGTGACTGACTGGGCGGACATCAACAACCTTTATAGCCGCGACCACATAGCCAAGGATAAGAAGGAAGCCATCAAGCTCGCCATCAATGCCGGCATCGACATGTCGATGGACCCGTACGACTGGAAGTTCTGCACACTCCTGAAGGAGCTGGTGGAAGAAGGCGAAGTCCCCATGAGCCGCATTGACGATGCGGTGCGCCGCGTATTGCGCCTGAAGTACCGCCTCAATCTGTTTGAGAAACCCTATTATGATTTGAAAGACTTCCCGCTGTTCGGCAGTGCGGAACATGCCGCCGCCGCACTCCAGGCTGCCGAAGAGTCTTTGGTACTCCTGAAGAACACAGACGGCATACTGCCGCTGGCAAAAGGCAAGAAACTGCTGGTTACCGGTCCGAATGCCAACTCCATGCGTTGCCTCAACGGCGGCTGGTCCTACTCTTGGCAGGGTGACAAGGCAGACGAGCATGCAGGCCAATATAATACCATCCTCGAGGCTTTCACCAATAAATTCGGTGCGGACAACATCATCTACGAAGCCGGTGTCACTTATAAGCAAGGTGGCAACTGGTGGGAAGAGAATGCTCCTGAGATAGAGAAAGCCGTAGCTGCCGCTGCCGGTGCCGACTACATCGTTGCCTGCATCGGTGAGAACTCTTACTGCGAGACTCCGGGTAACCTGACGAACCTCTTCCTCTCACAGAACCAGCTCGACCTGGTGAAGGCTCTTGCCAAGACCGGCAAGCCCGTCATTCTGGTGCTGAACGAGGGCCGTCCACGCCTGATAGCCGACATCGAGCCTTTGGCAAAGGCTGTGGTCAACACCATGCTTCCGGGCAACTACGGCGGCGATGCGTTGGCAAACCTCATTGCCGGCGACGCCAACTTCAGCGGAAAGATGCCTTTCACTTATCCGAAGGAAATCAACTCGCTGATTACGTACGACTACAAACCGTGCGAACACATCGGCAAGCAGATGGAAGGCGCTTATAACTACGACGCGCAGGTGTCCGTACAGTGGGCGTTCGGCTACGGTTTGAGCTATACCACCTTTGCGTACAGCAACCTCAAGGTGGATAAGTCGGACTTTACCGCTGATGATGTGCTTACTTTCACCGTTGATGTGAAGAATACCGGTGACCGTGTCGGCAAGGAGAGCGTGTTGCTCTTCAGCAGTGACCTCGTTGCCTCCCTTACTCCCGATACCCGCCGTCTTCGCGCTTTCGAGAAAGTGGAACTGAAACCGGGCGAGACAAAGACCGTGACTCTGAAACTGAAAGGCTCCGACCTTGCTTTCGTAGGCTATGATGGCAAGTGGATTCTGGAGAAAGGTGACTTCCGCATCCAGACGGGTGACCAGACTGTGAACGTGGTTTGTACGGATACCAAGAAGTGGGAGACTCCGAATAAGTGATACGATAAGGTCTTTTAGACCTTTAGAACCATAGTAAAAGGGCCGATAGCATGAAACAAGCTATCGGCCTTTTATTTTTCCGCGTTGTCTTTCAACAGTATCTTTTTTCCGCTTGTACCTCCTTACTTCTTTTCCTGAAACAATAGAGATTGTACGCATGAGATGTATATCTCATGTTGTTCGAGATGTGCATCTCGTTGTGCTTGACATGTGCATCTCATGCAGTATGGAACGTGATAATTCATTTCATAAAGTATAAGCTTCTGTCTCATAAGATTATATGTTTTACACTTTATCTTGAAGTGTTGAAAGGGCGTGTCTGTAATATAATTCTCGTTTGAACCGTTAAATCAATCTTTTTTTCTCTAATATTTTGTAGTCGAACAGATTATTTATATCTTTGCAAGCGAAAACGGATGAAAGGTGGAGGGGCGATTAAGCTCCTCTTTTTTGTTCCTAATGGTTAATCTATGATAGAAAAGAAAACTGTTTGTCAGATTGTTGACGAGTGGCTGGCAGGAAAGGACTACTTCCTTGTGGAGGTGACAATCAGCCCGGATGACAAGATTTTGGTGGAAATAGACCACAAAGAAGGTGTTTGGATTGAGGACTGTGTAGAGCTGAGCCGCTACATCGAGTCCAAGTTGAACCGTGAGGATGAGGATTATGAGTTGGAAGTCGGTTCGGCCGGCATCGGACAGCCCTTCAAGGTACTGCAGCAGTACATTAACCACATCGGCAAGGAAGTGGAAGTGCTGGCAAAGGACGGCCGCAAGCTCAGCGGCGTGTTGAAGGAAGCCGACGAACAGCATTTCGTCGTGACCATTCAGAAGAAAGTGAAAGAGGAAGGTGCCAAGCGTCCCAAGCTGGTGGATGAGGACTTGACCTTTACGTATGAAGAGATAAAATACACTAAATACTTAATCAGTTTTAAATAAGACTATGGCCAAAAAAGTAGAAACTGTCAGCTTGATAGATACATTTTCGGAATTTAAGGAACTGAAGAATATCGACAGAACCACGATGGTAAGCGTACTCGAGGAGTCGTTCCGTAGTGTGATTGCGAAAATGTTCGGTACCGATGAGAATTACGACGTAATTGTAAACCCGGACAAGGGTGACTTCGAAATATGGCGTAACCGTGAGGTAGTGGCAGACGAGGATTTGGAAAACCCGAACCTGCAGATCGCATTGTCCGAAGCACAAAAGATTGATGCTTCTTATGAAGTGGGCGAGGAAGTGACGGATGAAGTTATCTTCGCGAACTTCGGTCGCCGTGCCATCTTGAACTTGCGCCAGACGCTGGCCTCCAAGATATTGGAACTGGAGAAAGATAGTATTTACAACAAATACATTGATAAAGTGGGTACCATCATCAATGCGGAAGTCTACCAGATTTGGAAGAAAGAGATGCTGCTGCTCGATGATGAAGGCAACGAATTGTTGCTGCCCAAGACCGAACAGATACCGAGTGACTTCTACCGCAAGGGCGAGACCGCCCGCGCCGTAGTTGCACGTGTGGACAACAAGAATAATAATCCGAAGATTATCCTGAGCCGTACGTCGCCCGTCTTCCTGCAACGTCTGTTCGAAATGGAAGTACCCGAAATCAATGACGGACTGATTACCATCAAGAAGATTGCCCGCATCCCCGGCGAGCGTGCCAAGATTGCCGTTGAGAGCTACGATGACCGTATCGACCCGGTAGGTGCCTGCGTGGGTGTGAAGGGTAGCCGTATTCATGGTATTGTCCGCGAGCTTCGCAACGAGAATATCGACGTTATCAACTATACGTCCAATATCCAGTTGTTTATACAGCGTGCCTTGAGCCCTGCCAAAATTTCTTCCATCCGCTTGAACGAGGAAGAACGCAAGGCTGAAGTGTTCTTGAAACCCGAAGAGGTGTCGCTGGCTATCGGTAAAGGCGGTTTGAATATCAAGCTTGCCAGTATGTTGACTGAGTACACCATCGACGTGTTCCGTGAGTTGGATGAGGCCATAGAGGATGAAGACATCTACTTGGACGAATTCCGTGATGAAATAGACGGTTGGGTTATCGATGCCATCAAGGCTATCGGTATCGATACGGCTAAGGCTGTGTTGAACGCTCCCCGTGAGATGTTGATTGAGAAGACGGACCTCGAAGAAGAGACGGTGGACGAGGTATTGCGCATTTTGAAACAGGAGTTTGAAGAGGAGAATGAATGATTTACGATTTTACGATTTACGATTTACGATTAGAGTTTGATTGTAAATGTAAGTCGTTCCGCTCCGAGTATTATCAATCGTAAATCGTAAATGGTTAAATCGTAAATAGAAAAAATTGATGACGATAAGGTTAAACAAAGTAACAAGAGATTTAAATGTAGGGATTACGACGGCTGTCGAGTTCCTGCAAAAGAAGGGATTTACCGTTGAGGCAAATCCGAACACAAAAATTACGGATGAACAGTTCGAACTGCTCAAAAAGGAGTTTAGTACAGATAAGGACCTTAAGATAAAGTCGGAGCGTTTCAGCCAGGAACGTCAGAGCAAGGACCGCAACAAGGCGTCCGTGTCTATTGACGGCTATAGGGAAACGCAGGAGAAAGCGAAGCCCGAGGAGATTAAGACGGTTGTTCCGGAAGACGCACGTCCGAAGTTCAAGCCGGTAGGCAAGATTGATTTGGACAAACTGAACCGTAGACCTGCTCCTGCTCAGGAAAAAGAGAAAGAAGCGGAAAAAGCGGTAGAGGAGAAGAAGGTGGAGGAACCGGCAGTTGTAGAAACGCCGAAACCGGAACCTGCTCCTGCTCCCCAACCGGAACCACAGCCGCAACCGGAGGTACAGCCGGCATCTGAGTCCGAGCCGCAGCCCGTTTCGGAACCGCAGCCACAACCCGTTGTCAAGGAAGAGCCTGCTCCGGTTGTAGAGGCTCAACAAGAATCTAAAAAGGAAGAAATGATAGAAGCGCCTGCTCCCGCACCGGCAGCTGAAGAAGCACCGGTTGAAAAAGAGGGGAAAGAAGAAGGAGAAGAAATCTTCAAGATACATCAGCCTGAGTTTGTTTCGAAGATTAATGTCATCGGACAGATAGACTTGGCGGCCCTGAACCAATCCACACGCCCGAAGAAGAAATCGAAAGAGGAGAAACGCAAGGAGCGTGAAGAGAAGGAAAAGATTCGCCAGGATCAGAAGAAGCAGATGAAGGAAGCTATCATCAAGGAAATCCGCCGTGATGACAGCAAGTTGAAGGATACCGCTGCCGGCGATGCCAACGGCAAGAAGAAACGTGTCCGTATCAATAAGGAGAAAGTGGACATCAACAATGCTTCCAACTTCCAGCGTGGTGGCAACGACCGTGGACACGCAGGTGCCCAGCAAGGTCAGGGTGCCCGCCCGCAAGGTGGAAACCAGCCTGGTGGAAACAATGCCAATAATAACCGCAACCGCAATAAGGACCGCTTCAAGAAGCCGGTCATCAAGCAGGAGGTTAGCGAGGAAGATGTAGCAAAGCAGGTAAAGGAAACTTTGGCACGCCTCACTTCCAAAGGAAAGAACAAAGGTGCCAAGTATCGTAAGGAAAAACGTGACATGGCTTCCAGCCGTATGCAGGAATTGGAAGACATGGAAATGGCAGAAAGCAAGGTACTGAAGATTACGGAATTCGTGACGGCCAACGAGTTGGCAAGCATGATGGATGTTTCTGTTACTCAGGTCATCGCCACTTGTATGAGCATTGGTATGATGGTATCCATCAACCAGCGTCTGGATGCCGAGACCATCAACTTGGTGGCTGAGGAATTCGGCTTCAAGACAGAATATGTAAGCGCAGAAGTGGCGCAGGCCATCGTAGAGGAAGAGGATGATGAGGAAGATTTGGAACCTCGCGCTCCGATTGTAACGGTGATGGGTCACGTAGACCACGGTAAGACTTCATTGCTCGACTATATCCGTAAGGCGAATGTGATTGCCGGTGAAGCGGGTGGTATCACACAGCACATCGGTGCCTACCACGTGTCGCTGGACGACGGACGTAAGATTACATTCCTCGATACTCCGGGCCACGAGGCGTTTACCGCCATGCGTGCCCGTGGTGCCAAAGCTACGGATATTGCCATCATCATTGTGGCTGCTGACGACAACGTGATGCCGCAGACAAAGGAAGCCATCAACCATGCCATGGCTGCGGGTGTTCCTATTGTATTTGCAATCAATAAGATTGATAAACCGACTGCCAACCCCGACAAGATTAAGGAAGAGCTGGCTGCCATGAACTTCTTGGTGGAAGAGTGGGGCGGTAAGTATCAGTCGCAAGATATCTCTGCCAAAAAGGGTATCGGTGTACCCGAGTTGATGGAGAAAGTGCTGCTCGAAGCAGAAATGCTGGAGTTGAAAGCAAACCCGAACCGCCGTGCTACCGGTTCCATTATCGAGTCCTCATTGGATAAGGGTCGTGGCTATGTGGCTACGGTACTCGTTTCCAACGGTACCTTGAAAATGGGCGACATCGTGCTGGCGGGTACCAGCTACGGTAAGGTGAAGGCTATGTTCAATGAGCGTAACCAACGCATGCAGGAGGCTGGTCCTTCTACACCTGCCCTGATATTGGGCTTGAACGGTGCACCTGCTGCTGGCGACACGTTCCACGTAATCGAAACGGAGCAGGAAGCACGCGAGATTGCCAACAAACGCGAACAGTTGCAGCGTGAACAAGGTTTGCGTACGCAGAAGATGCTGACGCTCGACGAAGTGGGCCGCCGTCTGGCGCTGGGTGACTTCCATGAGCTGAACGTGATTGTGAAGGGTGACGTGGACGGTTCTGTGGAAGCGTTGAGCGACTCTTTAATCAAGCTGTCTACGGAGCAGGTGCAGGTAAACGTAATCCACAAGGGTGTCGGTCAGATTTCCGAATCGGATGTCTCGCTGGCTGCCGCTTCGGATGCGATTATCGTCGGTTTCCAGGTACGTCCTTCGGGTGCTGCCGCCAAGATGGCAGAGCAGGAGGGTGTGGATATCCGCAAGTACTCCGTCATCTACGATGCCATCGAAGAGGTGAAGGCTGCCATGGAAGGTATGCTGGCACCGACATTGAAGGAGCAGATAACGGCAACCATCGAGGTGCGCGAAGTGTTCAACATCACGAAGGTGGGACTGGTGGCAGGTGCCATGGTCAAGACCGGAAAGGTGAAACGCAGCGACAAGGCCCGTTTGATACGCGACGGTATCGTAATCTTTACGGGTGCCATCAATGCCCTGAAGCGCTTCAAGGACGACGTGAAGGAGGTAGGTACCAATTTCGAGTGCGGTATCAGCCTGACAAACTGCAACGACATCAAGGTGGGCGATATTATCGAATCTTACGAAGAAATAGAAGTGAAGCAAACATTATAATTGAATAATGTGCAAATATGCTAATGTGCCAATTGGCTGCGCGTACAGAAAATGCCGCAGGGCAATTGGCACATTTTGCATATTAGTTATTTGCTCATTGACCCATTAGCATATTGGCACATTAGCATATTGTCACATTGGTACATTAATTTTATGGCAATTATAGATATCATCATATTGGCTGCTTTCGGCTTGGGCGCAATCATCGGCTTCATGAAAGGTTTTGTGAAGCAATTGGCCTCTCTGCTGGGGCTGATTGTCGGTCTGCTGGCGGCAAAGGCTTTGTATGCCTCGTTGGCAGTGAAGCTGTGCCCCATGTTGACAGACTCTATGACAGTGGCGCAAGTACTGGCATTTGTCTTCATCTGGCTGGCTGTTCCTTTGCTCTTCTCCCTGGTGGCTTCTCTGCTGACCCGGGCAATGGAGACCGTCTCGCTGGGCTGGCTCAATCATTGGTTGGGGGCTGGTCTAGGGGCTTTGAAGTACCTCCTGCTGACGAGCCTGCTGATTGGTGTCATCGAATTTATAGACGGAGACAATACGCTGATTAGCAAAACAAAAAAGAAAGAATCAGTGTTATATTATCCTATGGAAGAGTTTGCCGGGATATTCTTTCCCGCAGCAAAGGCGGTTACGGAGCAGATTGTAAACGGAGACTTTGACTGATACCGTGAACCGTGATTTTGTAATTCATAATTTGTAATTATAGAAGTGATGCAACAAGAAGAACCCAATAAATATGTAAAGGAACTCACTCAGGAGAAGTATAAGTACGGTTTCACGACCGACGTGCATACAGACATCATTGAGCGCGGGCTGAATGAAGATGTAGTGCGGCTTATCTCTGAGAAGAAGGGAGAACCGGAATGGTTGCTGGAGTTCCGCCTGAAGGCATATCGCCACTGGCTGACATTGGAGATGCCTACATGGGCACATCTCCGCATTCCCGAAATAGATTATCAGGCCATATCCTACTATGCCGACCCTACGAAGAAGAAGGAAGGACCGAAAAGCATGGATGAGGTAGACCCTGAGTTGATAAAGACTTTCAATAAGCTGGGCATTCCGCTGGAAGAACAGATGGCGTTAAGCGGTATGGCTGTGGATGCCGTTATGGACTCGGTGTCTGTAAAGACTACCTTCAAGGAGACACTGATGGAGAAAGGAATCATCTTCTGCTCATTCAGCGAGGCTGTACGCGAGCATCCCGACTTGGTACAGAAATATCTCGGTTCGGTGGTGCCTTATCGTGACAACTTCTTTGCGGCACTGAACTCGGCGGTGTTCTCCGACGGTTCTTTTGTCTATATCCCGAAGGGGGTACGCTGTCCGATGGAGTTGTCCACCTATTTCCGCATCAATGCCCGCAATACGGGGCAGTTCGAAAGAACCTTGATTGTGGCGGATGATGATTCGTACGTTTCTTATCTGGAAGGGTGTACGGCTCCGATGCGTGACGAGAACCAGTTGCACGCGGCCATTGTGGAAATTGTGGTGCACGACCGTGCAGAAGTGAAATACAGCACCGTGCAGAACTGGTATCCCGGTGATGCCGAGGGCCGGGGTGGTGTCTATAACTTTGTGACGAAGCGTGGCCATTGTAAAGGGGTGGACAGTAAACTGTCTTGGACACAAGTGGAAACAGGTTCGGCCATTACCTGGAAGTATCCGTCTTGCATCCTTTCCGGCGACAATTCGACAGCGGAGTTCTATAGTGTGGCAGTAACCAATAACCATCAGCAGGCAGACACGGGAACAAAGATGATTCATCTGGGCAAGAATACCCGGAGCACCATTGTGAGCAAAGGCATTTCTGCCGGAAAGAGCGAAAACTCTTACCGCGGCTTGGTGCGCGTGGCACAGAAAGCGGACAATGCTCGTAATTACAGCCAGTGCGACTCCTTGCTACTTGGTGACAAATGCGGCGCGCATACTTTCCCCTACATGGATATTCACAATGAAACGGCCATCGTGGAGCATGAGGCCACTACCAGCAAAATCAGTGAGGACCAGATATTCTACTGCAATCAGCGCGGTATTTCTACGGAAGATGCCGTGGGGCTGATTGTGAACGGTTATGCCAAAGAAGTTTTGAATAAACTTCCGATGGAGTTTGCCGTAGAAGCGCAGAAATTGCTTGCCATTTCGCTAGAAGGAAGCGTGGGGTGATTTATAAATAGTAAATTGTAAATAGTCAAATAGTAAATATAAAGATGTTAGAGATAAAAGACCTGCATGCCAGCATCAATGGCAAAGAAATATTGAAAGGCATCAACTTGACCATACGTGATGGAGAAGTACATGCACTGATGGGACAGAACGGTGCTGGTAAAAGTACGTTGAGTAATGTGTTGGTTGGCCATCCTGCTTACGAAGTGACGCGCGGCTCAATTACCTTTAATGGCAAGGACTTGCTTGCCATGAGTCCTGAGGACCGTGCACATGAAGGAATCTTTCTTTCTTTCCAGGCTCCGGTAGAGATTCCGGGCGTGTCGATGGTGAACTTCATGCGTGCGGCTGTGAATGAGCAACGCAAGTACCGCCATCTGCCTGCTTTGTCGGCCAGTGAGTTCCTGAAGCTGATGCGCGAGAAGCGTGCCATTGTGGAGTTGGACAACAAGCTGGCCAACCGTAGCGTGAACGAAGGTTTCAGCGGCGGTGAAAAGAAGCGTAACGAGATATTCCAGATGGCGATGTTGGAACCGACTTTTGCTATTTTGGACGAGACGGATTCCGGATTGGATGTGGATGCTTTGCGTATTGTGGCCGACGGTTTCAACAAACTCAAGACTGCGGAAACCAGTGCTATGGTCATTACCCACTACCAGCGGTTGTTGGACTATATCAAACCCGATACGGTACATGTACTGCTGGGTGGACGTATCGTAAAGACCGGTGGACCGGAATTGGCGAAGGAGATTGAAACACGTGGCTTCGATTGGATAAGGAAAGAAGCAGGTGAATTATAAACTCATAATCTGAAAACATGAGTGTAGAGCAACAATACATAGACCTTTTCTCCCAAACGGAGGCGATGATATGCCGGCATAGTGCCGAGGTGCTGAATGCGCCGCGTGCCGTTGCTTTTGCTGACTTTGAGCGCTTGGGCTTTCCCACCCGTAAGGAGGAGAAATACAAATATACGGATATCAGCAAGTTCTTTGAGCCGGATTATGGCTTGAACTTGAACCGGTTGGAAATTCCGGTGAACCCTTATGAAGTGTTCAAGTGCGATGTTCCCAATATGAGCACTGCTCTTTATTTTGTGGTGAACGATGCTTTTTATGGCAGGGCTTTGCCCAAGTCCCATCTGCCTGAAGGGGTTATCTTCGGCAGCCTGAAGGAGGTGGCCGGGAAACATCCCGATTTGGTAAAGAAATATTATGGCAAGTTGGCTGATACGGCAGAGGATGGGGTGACGGCGTTCAACACCGCTTTTGCACAAGACGGCGTTCTGTTTTATGTTCCTAAGAACGTGGTGGTAGAGAAACCTATTCAGCTGGTGAATATCCTGCGTGGTGACGTCAATTTTATGGTGAACCGCCGTGTGCTGATTATTCTGGAGGAGGGTGCACAAGCCCGCTTGTTGGTGTGTGATCATGCGATGGACGGCGTGAACTTCCTGGCAACGCAGGTGATAGAAATCTTTGCCGGTGAGAATGCCATTTTCGATTTTTATGAACTCGAAGAGACACACACCAGTACGGTACGTATCAGCAATATGTATGTAAAGCAGGAAGCCAATAGTAATGTATTGCTGAATGGTATGACCTTGCACAACGGAACTACACGGAATACAACCCGTGTGACGCTTGTCGGTGAACATGCGGAGCTGAATCTGTGCGGTATGGCCATTGCAGACAAGAATCAGCATGTGGACAATCATACGACAATCGACCATGCCGTGCCCAACTGTACCAGCAATGAGCTTTATAAGTATGTCCTTGACGAGCAGGCTGTAGGTGCCTTTGCCGGTCTGGTTTTAGTGCGCCCTGACGCACAGCACACCAGTTCGCAACAGACCAACCGCAATCTTTGTGCCACCCGAGATGCACATATGTACACCCAGCCTCAGCTGGAGATTTATGCAGATGACGTGAAGTGCAGTCACGGCGCTACGGTGGGGCAGCTCGATGAAAGCGCTCTCTTCTATATGCGGCAGCGTGGTATCCCGGTGCGCGAGGCGCGCCTGTTGCTGATGTTCGCTTTTGTCAACGAAGTTATCGACACCATCCGTTTGGATGCTTTGAAAGACCGTCTGCATCTGCTGGTAGAGAAGCGTTTCCGGGGGGAACTGAACAAATGCCAGGGGTGCGCCATCTGCAAGTGATAGCTTATAATTTCGATTCATTATGAACAACGATATAAATAAGAGTAGTATCTTGGCTCCCCTCCCTATGGGAGAGGGGCTGGGGGAGAGGCTTCGAGCTGATTTCCCTATCCTTTCCCGTGAGGTATATGGCAAGCCGTTGGTCTATCTGGACAACGGCGCGACTACGCAGAAACCTCGCCAGGTAGTAAATGCCATTACGGACGAATATTATTCGGTGAATGCCAATGTGCATCGCGGAGTGCACTTCCTGTCGCAGCAGGCTACAGAGCTGCACGAGGCCTCGCGTGAGACGGTGAGACGTTTCATCAATGCTCGCAGCACGAATGAGATTGTCTTCACCCGTGGTACGACGGAGAGTATCAACCTGCTTGTCTCCAGCTTTGGTGAGGAATTTATGCAGGAGGGGGATGAGGTGATTCTTTCTGTGATGGAACACCATAGCAACATTGTTCCCTGGCAGCTGCTTGCCGCCAAGCGTGGAATTACCATCAAGGTGATTCCGATGAATGACAAGGGCGAACTCTTATTGGACGAATATAGGCAGTTGTTCTCCGAACGTACCAGGATTGTCAGTGTGGCGCATGTTTCCAATGTGCTGGGTACGGTCAATCCCGTCAAGGAGATGATTGCTTTTGCCCATGAGCAGGGTGTTCCGGTGCTTGTGGACGGTGCCCAGTCCATTCCCCACATGCCGGTAGATGTGCAGGATCTGGATGCCGATTTCTTCGTTTTCTCTGCGCACAAGGTGTATGGTCCTACGGGGGTAGGGGTGCTTTATGGTAAAGAGGAGTGGCTGGATAGAATACCTCCCTATCAGGGCGGTGGAGAGATGATTCAGCATGTATCTTTTGAAAAGACTACCTTCAATGAATTGCCCTTCAAGTTTGAAGCCGGTACGCCGGATTATATCGGTACTACCGGACTTGCCAAAGCTTTGGACTACGTTTCGCTGGTTGGGATGGACAAGATTGCCGCCTATGAACACGAATTGACCCAGTATGCCATGCAACGGCTGAAAGAGATTCCCGGTATGCGTATCTTCGGCGAGGCAGAAGACAAGGGTAGTGTCATATCGTTTCTGGTAGGTGATATCCATCATTTTGATATGGGTACATTGCTCGACCGTCTTGGCATTGCCGTACGCACGGGACATCACTGTGCCCAACCATTGATGCAGCGTCTTGGCATCGAAGGAACAGTGCGTGCATCTTTCGGGCTTTACAATACCCGGGAGGAGATAGATGTGCTGGTGGCAGGTATAGTTCGTGTCAGCCGGATGTTCTGACCAAAGCAAAGCTTTGCAACCTTTCTTTCATTCCTTGCGTCTAATATGTCAACAACTAAAAAAATGAATTATGTTAGTAACAACAACCCCGACTATTGAGGGTGGACGTATCACCCGCTATTATGGCATCGTTTCCGGTGAAACGATTATCGGTGCCAATGTATTCCGCGATTTCTTTGCCAGCATCCGCGACGTGGTGGGTGGGCGAAGTGGCTCTTATGAAGAAGTGCTGCGCGAAGCTAAAGATATAGCCTTGCGCGAGATGCAAGAACATGCCCGTGCTATGGGTGCCAATGCCGTGATTGGTGTAGACTTGGACTATGAAACGGTAGGAGGCAGTGGCAGCATGTTGATGGTTACGGCATGCGGTACGGCTGTAACGGTGGAATAAGTTCGCTCTACTATATTACAACATAGGAAGATATAAGAAATGGCAACCCTGTGAATGGTTGCCATTTTCTTTATAAGGAGTATCTTTTATCGGTTATTTGTACCAATCCTTATAATCTGTTCCATTGGAATTGACCCAATCCATAAAATGTTCAAAGCTCTTGTCTATCGGCTGGGTTTCAGGAGTATTGAAGTTTGTGGCTCCACTTAGATGAATGGCAAAAGGATAGTTGCCATTGGCTACATAATAGCTTGTCGGTACAGAGGACAAATCCTCTTCGGTATGGAATAGAGCCATGTCTGCCTTTTCAGTAGGAGGATAGTTGACCAAATGCACTTCGATGCGTGATTCTTTCAATTCGTCATGTACCATGATGAATGGATTATAAGGGGGAATTCCAAGCGTTTCGTGTGATAGTGGAGTCTTGAAGGTGTTCTTTATCTTATATGTAGCGGTTTTTGTATTTCTCTCTGTTACATCGAGCGCACTTAGAAATACATTGACGGTAGCTTTGGAAAGGTCTGTATCCAGTCCTTGTCCGTTGAAACTTGTGGGGGCTTCCAATATTTCAGTTGACATATTGCTGCGTTCTGTATTCAGTTGGTAAGCGAAACCATTTTTGAAAGTGGCACCGGACCAAAGCAACTCATAGGTGTCTTCTGTAGAAAGGGCCTGATTGGCATCATTGAAGTTCAATACGGACTGGTATTTTACAATAACATCATTCAAGTCATAGTCACCCTTTCTGGGCCAATTATCTTCGAAAGCGATGATTCCTTTGTATTCCAGACTGTATTTCTTATCCTCGTTGCCACCGTCAGGTTTGATATCAGGAATATCCGGATTGATGATGGCTTCGATGGGGTTGGACCATACGTTGAATTGTATATCATTATAGTCTTGGTCTGTCCAATCTTCAAAGGACAATACGACAAAATCATCGATGCGGAATGCGGCTGTATGTGTACGGCCGTCCCCATTCAGCTTTGTAGTAGAGTAGAAAGGCTTATTGTTTCCGCCATAGAAGCTGTCATTCAATAGGAACCATCCGATTTTTACTCCATTGGGAAATACGGTGCCTTGGTCCACTCCGTCGGGGTCTATGTAATGAAGCTTTACACTTTCACCGCCTTGTAGTCCGGAAGCCTTTTTATTATAATAATTATCCATCAGAGTGTTTGGAAAAACAATGCATTTGGGGGCTTTTTTAATTTCACTTAAAGATGCGTCTGCCCTATAGCAATAATAGCCAAAGGCGCTCGCTGCACCGCTGGTTCCTCCAATTATCCGGATGGATACTTCCGCATTGCGCCCTTCCGGATCATTGATTTCAAAATCTATGGCTTGTCGGTATTGCTTAGGGCATGTGCCTCCTTCCTTCAAGGTCGTATTGATGATTGTCAATACATCACCGGGAATTGTGATTTTGTTGTCTGTGTCTAAATAATGAGGATATCCTTTGGAGCTCCATGTTCCTAATACATGGTATCCTTTGGGTGCCTGCCATCCCTCCGCCCGTGTTTGCGGATTATCATCGGTGGAATCCCATTTGATGTCGGCAGTAATGGCATCTCCTGCAATAACTGTTTTGAAGAGGGTGGGGACCCCTATATAAGAAGTATAGATATATGCTTCGTCCCCATGGTCCGAATTGATGATTTCCTTGCCGCTATATGCACCGTTACCGTCTGTCATGCGTCTGATGACCGGTTCCAGGTCTGTGCGTTTTATAATCTGGCCATCTTTGTCAATCGTGAACGGGTCTTCAAGATAGATTTCAAAAAGTACTTTATAGCCTTCGGGGACATCATACTTTACATTTACTTGGATGGAAGATGTCGTAGAAAAATCAAAAGAGTTGGGAGTCTTCTCATCGTCTTTTCCATTATCGGGATTGTAGACGTCATGTTCGCATCCTATGGATAGGAATGCCAGCATAATGCTGCATAATGTCAAAGCCAGCATCTTGCATGTCAGGTTAGAATAGATTGGTTTCATAATGCCTTTGTTTTTAGCTTGTTTACTTGTTGCAAAGGTACTATAAAAGTTGTAATATATATCTATATGTGCTCTGTTCTTCTCATTAAATACAAAAAATAGGTAAAAAAGGGTACTGCTTGTTGTTTTATTCGCCAGTATAAATACATGCTTGCTTGGATTTCTTTTCTTTTTCATTTGCTTATTTCGTTTCAAATCAATATTTTTAGGCTTTCGTTCAACCTTTTAATACGAATAAATGCTATGGACCAAATCCTATTCTGGCTGGTTCCAGCCGCTTCTATTATGGCACTTTGTTTTGCCTGGTATTTCCATCGTCAGATGATGAAAGAGAGTGAGGGTACGCCTCAGATGATTAAGATTGCCGCTGCTGTGCGCAAAGGTGCTATGTCTTACCTTCGCCAACAATACAAGATTGTGGGCTGGGTATTTCTGGGGCTGGTTATCCTTTTCTCCATTATGGCATACGGTTTCGGAGTGCAGAACTCCTGGGTGCCGATTGCTTTCCTTACCGGAGGATTCTTTTCCGGACTTTCCGGCTTTTTGGGTATGAAGACGGCCACCTACGCATCGGCTCGCACTGCCAATGCGGCACGCACATCGCTGAATGCCGGACTACGCGTGGCTTTCCGTAGCGGTGCGGTGATGGGACTGGTAGTGGTTGGCCTTGGCTTGCTTGATATATCTTTCTGGTATCTGTTGCTGAATGCTGTAATTCCGGAAGATGTAATGACTCCCACCCATAAACTCTGCATCATTACCACTACCATGCTGACTTTCGGTATGGGCGCTTCCACGCAGGCATTGTTTGCACGCGTAGGTGGCGGTATCTATACAAAGGCTGCCGATGTAGGTGCCGACCTTGTGGGAAAGGTGGAAGCCGGTATTCCCGAAGACGACCCGCGTAATCCTGCCACGATTGCGGATAATGTAGGCGACAATGTAGGCGACGTGGCAGGTATGGGGGCTGATTTGTACGAAAGTTATTGCGGTTCTATCCTTGCTACGGCTGCCCTCGGTGCTGCGGCTTTTATCCACTCGGGTGATACGCTGATGCAGTTCAAGGCCGTAATCGCTCCGATGCTGATTGCAGCCGTCGGAATATTGCTTTCCATTATCGGTATCTTCTCCGTGCGTACCAAAGAGAATGCGAAGATGAAGGACTTGCTGAACTCACTGGCTTTCGGTACTAATCTCAGCTCTATTTTGATAGTTGTCGCCACTTTCTTTATCCTGTGGTTGCTGAAGTTGGACAACTGGCTGTGGATTTCCTGCTCCGTGATAGTGGGTTTGATAGTAGGTATCATCATCGGGCGGTCTACGGAGTACTATACTTCCCAATCCTACCGTCCTACCCAAAAGCTGAGTGAAAGCGGAAAGACCGGTCCGGCGACAGTCATAATTTCCGGTATAGGCTTGGGAATGCTTTCTACGGCTATTCCGGTGATTGCCGTGGTGATAGGTATCATTGCTTCTTATCTCTTTGCTTCGGGCTTCGACTTCTCTAATGTGGGTCTGGGGCTCTATGGTATTGGCATTGCCGCAGTAGGTATGCTTTCTACATTGGGCATCACGCTTGCTACAGATGCTTACGGACCGATAGCTGACAACGCGGGTGGCAATGCGGAAATGTCCGGTCTGGGTGAAGAGGTGCGTAAGCGTACCGATGCGCTTGACTCCTTGGGCAATACTACAGCCGCTACGGGCAAAGGCTTTGCCATCGGTTCCGCCGCTTTGACGGGATTGGCTTTGCTGGCCTCTTATGTCGAGGAAATCCGTATCGGGCTGACCCGCCTCGGGACTACCGAACTGTCGCTTCCTCATGGCGATGCCGTGGCTCTTCAAGATGCCACTTTCTTCGACTTTATGCATCACTACGATGTGACGCTGATGAATCCGAAAGTTCTTTCCGGTATGTTTCTGGGCTCGATGATGGCATTTCTTTTCTGTGGATTGACGATGAATGCGGTAGGGCGTGCAGCGGCCCATATGGTAGACGAAGTGCGCCGCCAGTTCCGCGAAATCAAGGGAATCCTTACGGGAGAAACGGAGCCTGATTATGAGCGTTGTGTGGCAATCTCGACGAAAGGGGCGCAACGCGAGATGGTGATTCCGTCACTGATAGCTATCATTGCTCCGATTGCGACGGGACTTATTTTCGGTGTTCCCGGTGTGCTCGGCCTGCTGATTGGCGGATTGAGCAGTGGTTTCGTGCTTGCCATCTTCATGGCAAATGCCGGTGGTGCATGGGATAATGCCAAAAAGTATGTGGAAGAAGGCAACTTTGGCGGCAAAGGCAGTGAAGTCCACAAGGCTACAGTCGTGGGTGACACCGTAGGAGACCCGTTCAAGGACACATCCGGTCCGAGCTTGAATATCCTAATCAAGCTGATGAGCATGGTAGCCATTGTGATGGCAGGGCTTACGGTTGCGTGGAGTCTGTTCTAGAAAGAGTTTTTCCCCGTATCCCACCAAAGGCGGGTGGCGCCGTTATCTGCGCCACCCAGTTTTTCCGTGAGGGTGGCGTATTGTGCCGGGTCGGCAGTGGCGGCGTCCGTTGAGAACGGAAGGCGGCGGATCATGATATCCGTATCAATCACTTTTCCGGTGTTGTTTTGGACCTTGAAAAGTTTGGGGTATCCGGTACGGCGTTGCTCAGCCCATGCCTCATAACTTTCGGGCCAGCATGCCAGCCACTTCTGGGTAATAATCTTTTCGAGTTTCGTCTCTATGTCTGCATCTTCTTCCCATTTGGGGGATATGGTAATCAAGGCTTTCATGTCCTTGCCTACCTTGCCGCCTGAGACTACATCTTTATAATCGGCAGGGGTTTTGTCGCTTTCCAGATATTCGGAGGCACCGGCACAGTCCCACTGTGTAAATGAAGTACTTACCCCGTATTCATAGCATGTGCGGGGATTCTCTTTGGTATAGCCACGGAGGGCTGCTTCGGCCCTGAGCAGCCAGACTTCTGCCGCACTCATCAATACGGCTCCGGTCTTTTCGCCGATGGTACTTGTGTTGAGGGAAGAGCAAAAACTGTAAATGTTGGCGTCACCGTCTTTCATGGGTAACCCGATGGGAATGCCTAACAACTGTTTTTGATAACCTTCGAGAAGGGCGGTGTTATACCATTTCTTGCCACGCGGGTCCTCATAACCGTTGATAATGGATTCCATCGAGGCATTCATGTAGACTTCACCCCAACCGGCAACGGCACACAAAGGATTGATATAGTTCTTGCCCATTACAGCGATGGTTTCCCTTGCACCTTCCAGTACACCTTGATTGTCATTCAGTGCTTTGGTTGCTTGGTCTTTGGCAAGTGTTGCATCCACATTGGAGATGCGCATGGCAAGGCGCAAACGTAGTGAGTTGGCAAACTTTAACCACTCCTTCAAGGTCTTGCCGTTGGTCAGCATATCATACTCTTTGAATTTGTTGTTGTCACCGCCCTCGTCCAGGTATTCCCTTATCAATTGCTGCCCTTCGTCCAGGTCTGCAAAGAAGCGTGTATAGGCTTCTTGCAGTCCGTAAACCCGGGGTGTCTCACCCAGTTGATGGTAGACCAGCGGACCGTATGTATCGGCAATGCGGTGCATCAGTTCCACTTTCAAAATTTCGGTAATGCCGAGGTAGCCTTTCAAGTTGTCATTGCCATAAAAGTTCTTTTCTGCCTTCTGCACCTCCGTGTAGACATATCCGTAAGTACATTGCCATGCGGCATTGGTCCAGCCTGAGTTCAGGTTGTAGCAGGCGTTGGATTTCATGAATTTAGGAATAGGGTCCATGAAGTAGCCGGAGAACATGTCATGGTTCAGGGATTGTGTCATCTGCCATACCCAATTTAAGCCAACAGAACCTATATTGAAGTAGATACCCGACTGTATGGGTTCGAATGGAGCAGTCAGGTTCTGGAAATCTATTTCCTTTTTGTCGTCCGAGAAACCTCCCTTGATTTCGTTGTCGTTCTCAAAACCGCCGGTGCAAGCTGCAAGCAGCAATATGCTATGGCAGAAAAGGAATATGATGCACTTGTTTTTCATAAGGTATTCATTTTAAAAGGTTAATCTTAGGTTAAAGCCGATATTCCGGGTAGTAGGCATGCCAAACACGTCTACTCCTTGATTGTTGTTGCCTACGGACATTACTGCATCGGGGTCGAACGGTGCTTCCTTCTTTAAGAAACACAAGTTGCGCGCTGCCAATGATACGTCGATTCCCTTTATGAATCTACTGTTTTCCAGTATCGTTTTCGGGAAAGAATAGCTCAGTGATACTTCACGGAGTCTGATGCAGGTTGCGTCGTACATATAATATTCGGAGATGGCATTTCTGCCGCCTACTGCGCTGTAGAATGCTCTCGGGTCGTTGAACTTCTGTCCCTGGTATTCTACATATCCTCGGGCGCGGGCATCTTCGGTGACTTTGGTCACGCCGTTGGCATCCAACTCAGACTGTGTCAGTGACATGACTTCGCCGCCAAAGCGGAAATCTATCAGGAAATAGAGCTCCAGGTTCTTGTAGGTAAGTGTGTTGCTCCATCCCATGGTGAAGTCAGGATTGGCATTCCCAAGCAAATCCTTGTTTCCGGTATTTCCTAAAGGTCTTTTGCTGGTTTCATCAACCATGATGCTGCCATCCTCGTTACGGCGGAAAGCATTTCCATAAATATCCCCCAGGCTGCCTCCTTCTTTGACGCGCATCTGATAGCCTGCGTTGAAACCTTCTTCGTAGTAGGAAAATTCCGGATAGTCAGGATGCAGGGTCACTACTTTGTTCTTGTTGGCGGACATGTTGATGAGACTCTTCCACGAAAAGTTTCTGTATAGTAGCGGAGTGGCGTCTACCGTCAGCTCAAAACCCTGGTTACGTATTTTTCCGGCATTGACATACCGGTATTTATAGGTGGAGCCCGTAGGATTGTCCATTCTCAACAACTGGTTCTTGGTATTGGTCTGATACCAAGTGAAGTCTATCCCGAAGCGGTGATGGAAGAAGCGCCATTCTGTACCGAATTCGATGGAGCTGCTGATTTCCGGTTTTAGGTCACCGCGCTGTTCTACGGTATTTACATTGATACTGCCGCCTACCATGATGATGTCTACCGGATTGGTGATTCCTATCGGGAGGTCATTACCGACTTCCGCCCATGAAGCGCGCACTTTTGCAAAACTTATCCATTTGGGCAGGGAGCAGGTTTTGTTAAGAATCCAGGTAGCTCCTATGGAGGGATAGAAGAATCCGGTATTCTTGCTGTCTGTGTGGGCTAATGTGGATGACCAGTCGTTACGTGCGGTAATGTCCAAGTATAGTAGTCCTTTCCAGCCCCACTGCATGGTGGCAAATACTGATTGGAGCGTGCGTTTGCTGTCGATGCTCTGATTTACGGCTGCTTTGGAGTCCATCACTACATTGGGGACGGTAAATACATTCGGTTTGTAGAGGGAAGCAAGCCTTGAGTCTATTGTCAGTGAATTGACTTTACTCATGTTGATGCTGGCTCCCAGTGCCGTATTGAGGGAAAAGTCATCAAATTCCTTGTTGAACAAGACCATTGCGTCACCGTAGACTTGGATTTCCTGGCTGTCCGACCAGATGTAACGTCCGTTTTCCTTGTCCTCGTATTTGCCGGCGATGTTGGGAGCTGTAGTGGCATACATCTTATTGTCGAATTTATCACTGATATAATCCACATTACCCCGTACCTGCAGGTTGAAGTAGTCCGTAATGTGCAGATTGGCTCTGGCCGATGCCACAGCGCGATAACGCTTGTAGCCACTGAGCACGCGGTTTTTCAGCCAGTAGGGATTCTGTCCCCATTCACTGACGGTACCATCTCCATTCTTTTCAATCCAGTTTTGTGTCATCATATTGCGGTCGGCATTCCACGTTTCAAAGTTTTCTCTGTAAGTGCTCATGTCTACGCCACGTGGGAAACTGTACAAGCTGACCAGCGGATTCAGATAATAGCCGCCGGTAGCAGGGGAGTTCTTGACGGTTTGGGTCATTAGTGTTGCAATGCCGTCCAGTTTCAGCTTGTTGTTGAAGAGGCTGGCCGTTTCGTGTAGGTTCAGGTTATTCTTCTGTAGTTTGTTATTGTCCACAATTCCTTTAGCCGTGGTGTTGGCGTATGAGAAATAAGTTTGTACCTTTTCATTTCCGGTAGTGATGGCCAGCGAATTGAAAGTGGTGATGCCATTGCTGAAGAATTCGCCTATGTTGTCATAGTCCGTTACATTGCCTTTTGTACCCCAGCTTGCCGTACCGCCATCTTCGTTCCGGCCGTATGTATTTTGGAATTCGGGGGTACTGATGGCGTGACTTACGGTCAGGTTGGAGGAGAATGTAACGCGCTGCAGTCCGGCCTTTCCCTTTTTAGTGGTGATCAGAATGACGCCATTAGCTGCCTGCGAACCATAAAGCGCGGCGGCAGAAGAACCTTTCAGGATGTTGATGCTTTCTATGTCGTCCGGATTCAGGTTGGAAATCCCGTCACCGGCATCACGGTTCAATCCATCGTAGTTACCGCCGATTACGGTGGAGGTGGATTCTGTTGAGCTGTTCAGCATAGGAACACCGTCAATTACGTACAAGGGCTGGTTGTTGCCGCTGGCAAATGCAGAGCGTGCACCGCGAATGACGACTTTGGCAGAACCTCCTAAATTGGCGGTTTTATTGATTTGTACTCCGGCCGTCTTTCCTGCCAGTGTATTAATCATGTTCGGCTCTTTGGCACGGGTCAGCTCACTGCTGCTTATTTGTTGGGTAGAATAGGTCAATGAGGACATTTTCTTCTGGATACCCATGGCGGTTACCACTACTTGCTCCAGGGCGAGGCTCTTTTCTTCCATCCGGATGTGGAGATTATTTCTACCGTTCAGGGCAATGGTTTGCGGTTCATAACTGATGTAGGATACGACAATAGTGGCATAAGGAGGGATATTCATACTAAATTCTCCTTCGGTATTGGTGATAACACCATTGGCGGTCCCTTTTTCAAGAATGTTGGCACCGATAATCGGTTCGCCTTTGGAGTCCGTCACCTTTCCTCTTACAGTAGCCATTTCCTGCAGAGTGTCTGTCTTATCCTCAGCACTCCTGCTGTTTTTGGTTAAAACGATGTTTTTGCCTTCCATCACATACTTGATGTCTGTCCCTTTGAACATTTGGTCAAGTACTTCGGAAACAGTTTGGTTGCTTGCATTGATGTCGACGGTACGGCGTACATCGACGTTCTGTTTGTTATATACAAATAAGTATTCTGTTTGCGATTCAATTTGCTCGAGAACTTGCCCTACTCTCAGCCGGGCATTTTGAATGCTGACCCTGGCATTCTGAGAGTAGCAGTTCCCGCTGTACACCTGAAATATAACAAGCAGGAGAAGGAATAATGTGATTTTCATAGGTTTGCAATAATTGCTTAAAATCTAATTTTTTTAGATAAAAAAGCCTCATCAACAAAATTTTTCTCATATCTTTGTCACTGTGTTAAGTTAATAAATTGATTAAGGTCGATTTTTGACTGTTTCGGATCGGAAAGTATGGGGGTACTTTCCGATCTTTTTTTCTTACTCATATATAACAATTGAATCCTTTTCTTCGTTGATGCGGAACTTGAAAGGATGGTCTTTCGAGATGGTCCGCAGTATATGTTCGATGCCGTCCTGCTCTCTGAACTTGCCGGTAAAGCTGCCGTAGTTCAGCAGTTGAGGACTGGCAACGGTTATCTTTACATTATAGTATTTCTCCAGTCTACCGAGGATACCGCTGAATGGAGCGTCGTCAAAACAGTATAGTCCCTCTTTCCAGCGTAGATATTCATAGGAAGGAAGGACGGCCTTTCTACATTTTCCGTTTTCATTGAGAAATACCTCGTCTTTCTGCAACCTGGTGATTATCTGGCTGCTGTTGGCCGGATAGATATCGACGATACCTTCCACCAATGTGGTTCCGAACTCATGGCTCCCACTGTAGGCACAGACGTTGAAACTCGTTCCTACAACTTTTACCTTGTTCGTTTCTGTATGTACATAGAATGGGATATTCTTGTTTTTGGCTACTTCAAAGTAGGCCTCTCCGTCCAATTCCACATTTCGTTCGTTGCGTCCGAAGTTGGCGGCATATTTCATGGTGGACTTGGAGTTCAGCCATACGCGTGTTCCATCGGCGAGGGTAATTTGGGCCCGTTGTCCGGCAGGCACAGTGACTGTTTGCAACTGCACCTCCTTGTTATATAAAAAGTCGGAGGTGATGAAATAACCGGCAATGGCGACAATGGTGACGGCGGCTATACGGGCCGCCCAGCGGAGCATCGGCATGATGCGCACCGTTTTCTTTTCATTGTTTCCCTGCTTGTCCGAGAACAAAGAAATGTCGTATATCATGCGCTCTTTCAGGAAGATGTTCCGGTTTTCATCCGAGGCGTCTATCCAGTCGAGTATCATCTTTTCTTCTTCAACGGAAGTAATACCTTTGAAATATTTATATAATAGCTCTTGGTTCATTGTCAATAATTTATTTCTTTTCTAAAACGTGCTCTTTTTACCTTTTGTATATATAACCGGAAAGTGGGCGGTAACCCTATTCCGTAGAAGCATTTTTTAGGATATTAATATTATGAGTATGGTAACAAGATAATCTTTCAGTCTCAGCCGGAGAATCCGCAGTACTTTGGTGATGTGTGCCTCTACGGTTTTAAGTGATATGTCCAGACTATCGGCAATCTGCTTGTTTGCCAGGTTCTGGTATCGGCTCAACATGAATATCTTCCGGCTTTGCTCGGGCATTTCCTGTAAGGTCTTATTTACGATATGCTGTATTTCCGTGTTGAATATCTGGTCCGGTTCGCAGGCTTTCAAGGTGGAGATGCGTAAGTCCAGTTCGCGCAGGTTGTGGCTGCTGATGGTTTCTTCCGCTCGCAGACGCACCTGCTTGTGCTCGAGTACGTGCAGGGCTTTGTTCTTTATGATGGTCAGCAGCAGGGCATGCAGGTTACTGTTTTCTTCCCAGCGGTCTCGGTTTTCCCATAAGGCAATCATGGATTCCATCACAACGTCTTCCGCTTCTGCTTTATCCCTGAGATAAGAATAAGCAAAAGCCAGAAACTTTTCTTGGTTTTCCTGGAAAAAGCGTGAGAAAAGATTCATAGTATGTAGGCTCCTTAAACCGGACATTAATTGAGGTTCTTTATGGAATATAAGGCTTTACATAGCAAAAAAACATAATCTTTTTGGAATATGCAAGCATTATGCCTTGTTTTTTCAGAGCCATTTCTGGCAGTATTGACAAAAAGAAAGCCTGATGGGGTTCCACCAGGCTTTATATACTTAAAGAATAAGAGATTTCTTATTTCTTTTCCGGTCTTTCTTGTCTTTCCGGCCTCGGAAGCAATACTTTGCGTGACAGCTTAAATTTTCCGGTCTTCGGGTCGATGTCGAGAAGTTTTACGTCAATTTCATCACCTTCCTTGATACCGGCTTCTTCTACTGTTTCCAGACGTTTCCAGTCGATTTCGGAGATATGGAGCAAGCCGTCCTTACCCGGCAGGAATTCAACGAATGCACCGTAAGGCATAATGGAGCGTACCTTGCCTTTGTAGACTTCGCCTACTTCGGGGACAGCTACAATCCCTTTGATGATACGCATAGCATCATCGATGCTCTTCTTGTTGGTACCGGCGATTTCGATTCTACCGATGTTGTCCACTTCTTCAATAGTAATGGTAGCACCGGTTTCTTCCTGCATACCTTGGATAATCTTTCCACCAGGGCCGATGACAGCACCGATGAATTCCTTGGGAATGGTCATTGTCTCGATACGCGGAGCGTGAGGTTTCAGGTCTTCGCGAGGCTCGGCAATGCACTCGGTGATTTTGCCCAAGATATATTCGCGGCCTTCTTTAGCCTGCAGCAATGCCTTTTCGAGGATTTCGTATGACAGACCGTCCACTTTGATGTCCATCTGAGTGGCGGTGATACCGTCTTTTGTTCCGGTCACTTTGAAGTCCATGTCGCCCAAGTGGTCCTCATCACCGAGGATGTCGGACAATACGGCATATTTGTCTTCGCCTGCATTCTTAATCAATCCCATGGCGATACCTGATACCGGTTTCTTGATTTTCACACCTGCATCCATCAATGCCAGAGTTCCGGCACATACGGTAGCCATGGAAGAAGAACCGTTTGATTCGAGGATATCGGATACCACGCGTACTACATACGGATAGTTTACAGGAATCTGACCCTTCAATGCACGCCATGCCAGATGGCCGTGGCCGATTTCACGACGGCCTACACCGCGCTGTGCCTTGGCTTCGCCCGTAGAGAACGGAGGGAAGTTGTAGTGCAGAAGGAAACGTTCTTTTCCGTGTTCCAATACGTCGTCGATAATCTTCTCGTCCAACTTGGTGCCTAAAGTCACAGTAGACAAAGACTGTGTTTCGCCACGTGTAAAGATAGCGGAACCGTGAGGGCCGGGCAGGTAGCTGGTCTCACACCAGATAGGACGGATTTCGGTCGTCTTACGTCCGTCAAGGCGCTTGCCTTCGTCCAGAATGGAACGGCGCATCGCCTCTTTTTCCACATCGTGATAGTAACGGTCGATGAGGGCTGCCTTTTCTTCCAGTTCTTCTTCGGAGAACTGTGCCTTGAATTCTTCGCGGATGGCATCGAAAGCATCCATGCGTTCGTGCTTGTTCTTGTTTCCGGAAGCGGCAATGGCATAAGCCTTGTCGTAGCAAGCGTTGTGAACGGCCTTACGGAGTTCTTCGTCGTTCACTTCGTGGCAATATTCGCGTTTCACGGTAGAGCCTACTTCTTCTGCCAGTTCCATCTGTGCCTTGCACTGAATCTTAATGGCTTCGTGTGCGGCCTTCATCGCTTCCAGCAAGTCCTGCTCGGAAACCTCGTCCATTTCGCCTTCCACCATCATGATGTTTTCATAAGTGGCGCCCACCATCAAGTCCATATCGGCTTGTTCTAGTTGTTCGAAGGTAGGGTTGATGACGAATTGTCCGTTGATGCGTGCTACGCGTACTTCGGAAATAGGTCCGTTGAAGGGGATATCTGAAACTGCAAGTGCGGCAGAAGCTGCGAGTCCGGCCAGAGCGTCGGGCATATCTACGCCGTCTGCTGAGAAAAGAATGATGTTTACGTATACCTCTGCATGGAAATTATCAGGGAATAAGGGGCGGAGAGCACGGTCAACGAGGCGGCAAGTGAGGATTTCGTAGTCAGAAGCGCGTCCTTCGCGCTTTGTGAAACCGCCGGGGAAACGTCCGAATGCGGAGAATTTTTCTTTGTACTCTACCTGTAATGGCATGAAATCTGTTCCGGGAACTGCGTCCTTGGCGGCACAAACAGTAGCTAAAAGCATGGTGTTGCCCATACGAAGCATTACAGAACCGTCTGCCTGTTTTGCCAGCTTTCCCGTTTCGAGCGTGATGGTTCTGCCATCAGGAAGCTCGATCGTCTTAACAATTGGGTTAATCATAAAAAATGTTTTATATCTAATTTTCTTTCAAAATTCGTGCAAAGATACATAATTTATTCATGTAAAATGGTGGGAATGAGATAAAAAGTTTGTATTTAGTTGTTTTTTGCAGTTTTCTATATGGAAGAACGAGGGAAAATGCTTTGACTGAACTTGAAAAGAAGTATATTTGCAGGCACGTTTGCAAAACAAAACTGAAGATACGATATGAAGAAAATCTTTTTTATGGCACTTGCTGCAATAGCATTGGGTGCATGTAATTCCGAACCGAAATTCAAAGTAGAGGGTGAAGTGTCTGGTGCCGACGGCAAGATGCTTTATTTGGAAGCCTCGGCATTGGAAGGTATTGTTCCTTTGGATTCTGTAAAGCTGGAAGGGGATGGCTCTTTCCACTTCAAGCAGGTACGTCCGGTGTCTCCGGAATTTTACCGTCTGCGGGTAGACGACAAGGTTATTAATTTCTCGGTAGATTCGACGGAAACGGTTTTGGTAAAGGCACCTTATACCGATTTCGCCACTGCCTATACAGTGGAAGGTTCTCCGAATAGCTCGAAGATAAAGGACTTGACGCTGAAGCAGATGAAGCTTCAGGATAATGTGAATGCATTGCTGCAGTCGGTGCAGGCACATAAGATAGGTGCCGATGTTTTTGAGGACAGCCTTGCCTCTTTATTGAAGAACTATAAGGATGAAGTGAAAATCAGCTATATTTTTGCCGCTCCCAATACGGCTGCTGCCTATTTCGCCTTGTTCCAGAAGTTGAATAATTATTTGATTTTCGACCCTCTGAACAATAAGGAAGACATTAAGTGTTTTGCAGCCGTGGCAACCAGCCTAAACAATTATTATCCGGATGCCGACCGCTCCAAGAACCTCTACAATATTGTGATAAAGGGAATGAAGAATACCCGTACTCCGCAGCAGAAGGTGGTGGAAATCCCCGAAGAGGCAATTTCCGAAACCGGCATTATCGACATTAACCTGCGTGACATGAAGGGCAATACACGTAAGTTGAGCGAACTGAAGGGCAAGGCTGTTATTGTGGACTTCACTGTTTATCAGAGTGCCGTTTCTGCTACACATAATTATATGTTGCGCGACTTGTACGACAAGTATGCCGCCCAGGGATTGGAAATCTATCAGGTTTCTCTGGATGCAGACGAGCACTATTGGAAAACAACTGCCGACAATCTACCTTGGATTTGTGTGCGCGACGGCAATGGAATTTATTCGTCTATAGCGGCTTCTTATAATGTGAAGAATGTGCCTTCTGTGTTCCTGGTCAACAAGAACAATGAGTTGAGTGCCCGTGGAGAGAGCATTAAAGACCTGGAGGCGGCAGTGAAAGCATTGCTGTAACATGTTATAAATAAGAAGTTTTCGTTTAAATATGTTACAAAGCAGCCTTTTATGCTTGACACGCATTGTATAAAAGGCTATCTTTGCAAAGGAAAATCGGAAAGAGGGTTCCAGCATGCTGACCATGTTGGAATTCTTTTTTGTTTATAGTACCATTAAAAACTAACATAACATTTAAGGAGGAAAAAGTATGGCTTATATGTCAGAAGACGGCTACAAGAAATTGATGGCCGAATTGAAACACCTGGAGACGGTGGAACGTCCCAAAATATCGGCTGCCATTGCCGAAGCGCGTGACAAAGGTGATTTGTCGGAAAATGCAGAGTATGACGCTGCTAAGGAAGCTCAAGGTATGCTTGAGATGAAAATTAACAACTTGAAGCTGACCATTGCCGACGCTAAGATTATTGATGAGTCGAAGTTGAAAACCGATTCTGTACAGATTCTCAATAAGGTAGAGCTTAAGAACGTGAAGAATGGCATGAAGATGGTTTATACTATCGTTTCCGAAAGTGAAGCCAATCTGAAGGAAGGAAAGATTTCCGTCAATACTCCGATTGCACAAGGTCTGCTTGGCAAGAAAGTAGGTGACATCGCAGAAATTAAAGTTCCGCAGGGCATGATTAACCTGGAAGTAGTGAACATATCCTTTTAAAGGAAGGCAGGTCCGCATACGGGCTTGCCTTATTTTATAATTTATAGCTATGGCAACAATATTCAGTAGAATTATCGCAGGTGAAATACCTTGCTACAAGGTGGCGGAGGATGACAGATTCTTTGCGTTCCTTGACATCAATCCGTTGGTAAAAGGTCATACATTAGTCATTCCCAAGCAGGAAGTGGATTATATCTTCGATTTGAACGATGAGGATTTGGCGGCGATGCATGTTTTCGCCAAGAGAGTGGCACTTGCCATCGGCAAGGCCTTTCCGTGTAGAAAGGTAGGAGAAGCGGTATTGGGGCTGGAAGTGCCTCATGCGCACATACATTTGATTCCTATGCAGAACGAAAAAGATATGCTTTTCTCCAATCCCAAACTGAAACTGACGGACGAAGAATTCAAGGCTGTGGCAGAAGCTATCCGTGCAGTGCTTTAATCGGTTTATTTTCCTCCCCTAAATAAACGGAAGCGGGAGTTGGACTTCATCCAGCTCCCGCTATTTTTTTGCCTTCGGCACCTATCCTTTAATTTTTAATTTAAATGTATTCCTCTCCCAGTTTTATCTGGGCATCATTCACATATTTGCGGATGGTATGTTCTTCATCTTTCTTGCAAATCAGTAATACATTGTCCGACTCGGCTATGAGATAACCTTCCAAACCGTCGATAACTGCAAGTTTGTTGTCGGGCAGCACCACGATATTGTCTTTGCTATTATAGATGAGGGATTTACATTTTAAGGCTACATTGCCTGCTTCATCTTTGGGAGACAAATCATACAAAGACCCCCAGGTTCCTAAATCAGACCAGCCGAAATCGCCTAATGACACATATACATTGTCTGCCTTTTCCATGATGCCGAAGTCTATGGAGACATTGGGGCAAGCAGGGAAGTTCTCATCAATGAATTGTTTCTCTTGGACTGTTCCATACACATCTTTGCCGGGGGCCAGTTTGGAAGTCAGCTCGGGCAGCAGGGCTTCGTTTGCCTTGATGATGGTATTTACGTTCCACATGAACAGACCAGAGTTCCAATAGAATTCTCCACTTTCCACGAATACTTTTGCCAGTTCCAGTTCGGGCTTTTCAGTGAAGGTTTTTACCTTGTAGAAATTATCACCGGCGGCTTCGGCTATTTGTATATAGCCATATCCGGTTTCCGGACGGTTGGGCTTGATGCCGAGTGTCAGCAGATTGTCCGATTGGGAAACGAAGTCCAGCCCTTTTTCGATAGCTGCCAGAAATTCGCCTTCCTTCAGGATTAAGTGGTCCGAAGGAGCTACCACTATATTGGCGTTCGGATTCAAGGCGCAGATATGATAGGAAGCCCACGCAATGCAGGGGGCTGTATTCCTGCGTGTCGGCTCCAGTAGAATCTGTTCGGGTTTAAGTTCGGGAAGCTGTTCTTTTACAAGGTCGGCATACAAGTCATTTGTTACGATAAGTATATTTTCCATGGGGATTACCTGCTTGAAGCGGTCGAAGGTTTGCTGCAGCAAGGAACGTCCTGTACCGAAGAAATCCAGAAACTGTTTTGGAAGTGTCTTGCGGCTGAATGGCCAGAAACGGCTGCCGATTCCTCCGCCCATAATTACACAGAAATTATCCTTATTGGTTACCATGCTATTGATTTTAAAAGTTTCTGCTAATGTACTGCATATTTTACAAACAAGGAATGATTCAAGCAGGTTTTATCGTTTTTTTCGCCTTTTTTTAGGAAAAGTATTGCAGGTTTAGAAAAAAGCTGTATCTTTGCACCGCATTTGAGAAGTCAAACATGCCCAGATGGCGGAATCGGTAGACGCGCTGGTCTCAAACACCAGTGGATTCACTTCCATCCCGGTTCGACCCCGGGTCTGGGTACGAAATAAAGAAGCGGGGAAAGTTTTAATGCTTTTCCCGCTTTCTTTTTATACTTATCTTTTATGCCCTTTGCTCATGGGAACAGATATCTGGCAAGAGATAGAAGTACTGAATCAAGAATTTGTGAGGCTTGGTATCAGTCAGTCGGTAGACTATGAAAAGTACTACCTCTATTCGCTTATTACCCATTCTACTGCTATTGAGGGCTCTACACTTACCGAATTGGATACCCAGTTGCTTTTTGATGAGGGGGTAACAGCTAAAGGAAAGCCGTTGGTCTATCATCTGATGAATGAGGATTTGAAGAAGGCATACGAACTCGCCAAAGAAGAAAGTGCACAAAATGCGGAAATTACGCCTGTTTTCTTACAAAAATTGAATGCTGCTCTAATGCGTACTACTGGGAGTGTATATAATGTAATGGGCGGTTCTTTTGATTCTTCTAAAGGTGAATTTCGTTTGTGCGGCGTTACTGCTGGGGTGGGCGGGTGTTCTTATATGAGCTATCCTAAAGTTCCCGCTAAAGTAGAAGAACTTTGTTCTATATTGAGAGAAAAGCAAAAGAATATGGAAACATTTCGGGAACGATATGAATTGAGTTTCAATGCTCATCTCAATTTGGTAACCGTTCATCCGTGGGTAGATGGCAATGGGAGAACGGCTCGTTTGTTGATGAACTATATCCAGTTCTGCCATCATCTTTTTCCGACGAAAATCTTTAAAGAAGATAGGGGCGACTATATTCTTTCTTTGCGGCAGTCGCAAGAAGATGAGAACAGTCAGCCTTTCTTGGACTTTATGGCAGCGCAGCTGAAAAAATCATTTGCGTCAGAGATTGAGAAATACAATACTGGACGTAAAAAAGGTTTTAATCTCATGTTTTGAAAAGCGACGATTCCTTCCTGATAAGCTCATATAGGCATTAGCTGATTGTGCTGTATCATCCTTTTGTATTGGGTTATTCTCAAAATATTCTCTTCTCGGCATTAAATACAAAATAATGGGTGTAAAATGCAAATTTATTTCGTAGATACTGTTTTCGCATTTATTTTTTTCTAAATTTGCAGTAGCTGGAATCTTATCTAACTATTTAATTATTAAATGTTTGCCAATTATGACAAAACATGTTCCTCTTTTTTTACCTCTCGGAAGTATTCGGTTACTGACGATATTCTTCTCTTTTTGTATAATCTTTGTTCATCCGGCATTGGCTGACAAAATGGCTGAAAGCCCCGAACTTTTCGATACTGCTTTCACCTTGCAGGAAAGGCTTGATATTCCCGACGGGTTTGTTCAAAGAGAGATGGTCTATATTTCCATTCTTTTAGGTACATTGGTGCTGTGCCTCTTCTTTTTCTTCATGCAGAGGCGGATGAAGAAATTGAGGGAAAGGGACCGGGAGAGGTATCTGCAACTGTTGGAAGGCATTCTTGATAATCTTCCCATTGCGGCAAAAGTGAAGGATGTGAATGATGGGATGCGCTATACTTTTTGGAATAAAAAGGCAGAGGAACTCTTTGAATGTTCGGCCAGAGAGGCTATAGGCAAGACGGATTTTGAAACAATGCCAGAGGCTGCGGCTTTAATTAGGAAGGAGGATGAAGAGTTGGTCAAGACGGGGATTCCACAAGAAGGTATACGACGTTTTTTTACCAAGAAGAACGAGGAGCGGTTTATCTTCCAGAACAATAATTTTATAAAGCTTTCTGATGGTCGCAAGTGGATTGTTTATACTGCTTGGGACATTACTGATTTGAAAATCATGGAGCGCAAGCTACGTCTGGCCAAAGAGGAGGCTGAGGAGTCCAACCGGATAAAATCGGCTTTCCTGGCCAATATGAGTCATGAGATACGTACTCCGCTCAATGCAATAGTTGGTTTTTCGAGTATTTTGACCACGGAAGTGTCTGAGGAAGAACGGGTGGAGTATCTCGATATTATAGAGCGGAATAATGAACTGCTGTTGCAGCTCATCAATGACATTCTGGATTTGTCGAAGATAGAAGCCGGTACATTGGAGTATGTCTATGCTAACGTGGATATCAATAAAATGGTGTCCGAGATAGAGCAGGCTACAAGTATCAGGCTGACCAATAAAGACGTGCGTCTGGTCACGGTTACGCCATTGCCCGGTTTGCTGCTGTATACCGATCAGCGCAGAATTACTCAGGTATTCAATAACTTCATCAGTAATGCGCTGAAGTTTACTGCTGCCGGTAGCATTACCATTGGTTACGGAATGCCCGAAAATAGCTATATCCGTTTTTATGTCACCGATACCGGGACGGGGATATCATCTGAGAATGCGCAGGGGATTTTTAACCGCTTTGTGAAGCTGGATTCCTTTAAGCAAGGTACCGGACTGGGACTGGCCATTTCGCAAAACATTGTGAAGGAACTGAAAGGAGAGATAGGGGTGGAGTCACAGTTGAGCAAGGGCTCCACTTTCTGGTTCACGTTGCCTTTTTATAAGATGGACGCGCACCGTTCTATCTTTCCTTGATGCTGCAAGCTCAATCCAATGAAGGGACATCGATTGTCTGGCTTTCCTCGTTCCAGTTGTCAAGGGTGAATTCTCCGGATGATTCTTCGGAAAAGATGTCTCCCAGAGTGAGGGTCAGGGTCAGTTTGGAGTTTGCTTCCAAAGGTCCGTTCAATGTTTGCTTGAAACTTTTCACGTTTCCATTTTTCAGTATGATGCTCATCTGGAATTCCGGTTTCCCGAAAGAAGGGAAGAGCATGACGGTGGCGTTGCTCATTTGTGTACCGTCGACGGAACGGACCAGAGGGAAGGCTACTGTGCGTGGGCTTCCTTGAGGAGCGGCGGTGTAGAAATTCAGTTCTCCAGCAATATTGGTGATGCGCACCACCATGCTGTCGATGCTCGAACTGAGGATGCCGTTGTTCTTGTCCTTGATGATTACTTTCAGTCCGGTCACTACCCGTTTGAGGGATGCTTTCAGGTCCTCACTTCCAATGTTGGCAGGCTGGACGGCGTGTACCAGGTCGAATACCGGATAATAGGTTGTGTCCGCTTCCATTTTGAATAGGGAGAAGTGTTGCCGGGACATGTCTTCGCCTAAGATGTAGACCGGGTCCCTCATGAGAGGATGTGCATAAATCGGCTCCTCGTATTTAGGGGTTCCCCAATAAATCATGTTATAGAGACCTGCGGGTAAGGATAACTCTCGATTGACGCCATCGTTATAGAAAGCTCCGTCTTTAACTTGGTAGTAACCGTAAAAAGGTGTCAGCTTCCGGTTTATGTAGTTTCCATAATAAATAGAGGTGCCCGCCTTGCAGGGCATGATGGTCAGTATGCCGGTCAGCGGGCTTTGTCCGCTTTCTGTGGACACGTCCATCAAAAGTCGTGGTGATACCAACTCACTGCTTTTTTCTATCTGGGGCGGATTGTCATCGGCGCAGCTTGCCACGATTGCGGCAAGTACTGCAAATACTACTAATTTTTTCATTATCTGTTAAGCTTTAGGTTGTTCTTCCTTGAGAACGTTTTTAGAAAGAAATGGTTCTTTGTACTCCGGAGAAAGTATATTGGGGATGGAAAAGTGAGGTGAAACCAATTCCGGTATTGAGGGGAATGGGAAGAATAGCCCCTCTTCAAAAGGCTTAGAGAAGGGACGGAAAACAAATTATACCTTTTTTAGTAACATTTTAGAAGCCTTGATTAACGAAATCATATACTCTTCGTAACAATTTCTCGACATTCTTTTCTTGTTCCTCCATACATTTGCATCCGAGTTCTTTGGTATTAATTGAAGAACACAATGAATCTTTGATATTAACCATTAAATAATGTACAATGAGAAAAACATTCTTGGAAAAGTGCATAAATCTGCGTTTATGCCGTGTTGCATTGGTACTTTTGTTTCTTGTACCTGCAATCAGTAGCCTGCAGGCTAATCCTTCTCAAAACAAGACCATTTCGGGTGTTGTGACATCGGCTACGGATAGTGAGCCGTTGATAGGTGTCAGCGTGCAGGTGAGAGAAACCGCTACGGGTGGAATTACCGACATTGATGGCCGGTATTCGGTAAGTGCCCAACAAGGACAGACACTGGTGTTTTCTTACATCGGTTATCAATCACAGGAAATCAAGGTAGGTACTTCTTCCGTCATCAATGTGGTGCTGAAGGAGGACACGGAAATGTTGGATGAAGTGGTTGTAGTGGGCTATGGTGTCCAGAAGAAGAAATTGGTGACGGGTGCCACTGTTCAGGTGAAGGGTGACGAAATAGCCAAGATGAATACAACCAATCCCTTGCAGGCTATGCAGGGACAGACACCGGGTGTAAGTATTGCTTCGACTTCCGGTCAACCGGGTGCTGACATGAAAGTGAGTATCCGTGGTCTTGGTACCGTGGGAAATAGTGCTCCTCTTTATCTGATTGATGGTGTGGGTGGTGATATTTCTACTTTGAATCCTGCCGATATTGAAAGTATAGATGTACTGAAAGATGCGGCTAGTGCGGCTATCTACGGTTCGGCCGGTGCTAATGGTGTAGTGCTTATTACTACCAAGCAAGGGCGCGAAGGTAAAGCGCAGATTAGTTTCGATGCTTATTATGGAATACAGAATGTAGCTCGTAAGGCCAATATGCTGAATGCAAAAGAGTATATGGCCATTATGGATGAGCAGGCTTTGAATAGCGGACTTTCGGCTTACGATTGGAGCCAATACCAGTCTATTTACGATGCCAATGGCAATGTGTATGATACGGATTGGGTAGATACTATGTTCAAAGATAATGCCACAACGGAGAGCTATACGCTGGGTGTCACTGGTGGAAGCGCAACTTCCACTTATGCCCTTTCGTTAGGATATATGAGTCAGGAAGGTATTGTCGGCGGTTCGGATGTGTCTAACTATTCGCGTTACAATTTCCGTGTGAACAGCGAGCACAAACTTTTCAAGGATATTTTGAAAGTGGGCGAGCAGGTGAGTTTTGTATATAAGATGAATAACGGTATCAGTGTAGGCAACCAATATAATAATACCTTACGCGGTGCATTCGGAACATCGCCTATCGCTCCTGTCTATAGCGATAATAATCTTTATGATTCGCCTTACAATGACACCAGTACCAGTGACTGGAATAAAGGTGATGGAAACCCTTATGGTTTAATGATGACCGACAGCAACAATGAGAACAAAACGGCTACTTTTTCCGGTAATGTTTATGCTGAATTGCAGCCTGTCAAGAATTTGAAGATAAAGTCTGTATTCGGTGTGGTTTATGGTTCCAGCGAATACCGTAGTTTCAAGCCTCTCTACAAGTTCAGCCAATATATATATAATGAAGAACGTACTACCGTATCTCAAAATGCCAATCACTCTTTGGGTATGACATGGACCAATACGGCTTCTTATGACTGGACTATGGGAGAACATTCGTTCAACGCCTTGCTGGGTATGGAAGCCTATCGTTACGAGGGCACTTATATCGAAGCTAAAAATGGTATGTTGAAAGAAGGTTTTGATGATTGGGAGCATGCTTTTGTGGGCAACGGAACGGCCTCCGATTCGACCAACGGCTTGGGTGTCAGTGGCAATCCGCATACCGAGAGCCGCAAGGTGTCCTATTTCGGCCGATTGGGTTGGAACTGGAAAGAAACTTATATGGTCAATGCTACTTTGCGTGCAGACGGTTCGAGCAACTTTGCCAAAGGCAACCGTTTTGGTTACTTCCCTTCGGTATCGGCAGGATGGACCATTACTAACGAAAAATTCATGGAAAGTACGCAAAACTGGCTCGACTTCCTGAAAATACGTGCCAGCTGGGGACAAGTGGGTAATGCCAACATTGACGCATTCCAATATCTGGCTCCTATCAAGAGTACCAATACACACTATCTTTTCGGCAGCGGTTACGGCGACTCGGATGCTGCGGCACAGCTCGGAACCAACTGGGGAGCTTACCCTAGTCGTCTGGCTAATGCTGACATCAAGTGGGAGACTTCACAGCAGACCAATATCGGTCTTGATGCCCGATTCCTCAACAGTCGCCTGGGTGTTAATTTCGATTTCTACATTAAAGATACTAAAGACTGGCTCGTGGTGGCTCCTATTCTTGCTACTGCCGGAGCAGGTGCTCCTTATATTAATGGCGGTGGAGTGAAAAACACCGGTGTGGAACTCAATCTTACTTGGAATGACCAAATAGGCAAAGACTTTAGTTACAATATCGGTATCAACGGTGCCTACAATAAGAATAAGGTCGGAGAGATTCCTAACGACGATGGTATCATTCATGGCTCTACCAACCAGTTGTATGACAATACTCCTGAATTCTATCGTGCCGAGAATGGTAAGCCTATCGGTTATTTCTATGGTTTCAAGACAGCAGGCATATTCCAAAACAATCAAGAAATAGAGGATTGGATTAAGGCTGGTAACGGTGTGCTGCAAGCTGACGTACAACCAGGTGACGTGAAGTTTGTGGACATCAACCATGACGGACGGGTGAACGAGCTTGACAAGACCGATCTTGGTAACGGTATTCCTGATTTCACTATGGGCTTCAATCTCGGTTTCAACTGGAAAGGACTTGATTTCTCTGTAGTGGCCAACGGTGCTTTCGGACAGCAGATTGTCCAGAGCTATCGTAACCATACCTCCAAGCAAGCCAATTATACTACTGCAATTTTAGGACGTTGGACAGGAGAGGGAACCAGCAATCGCATACCTCGTGTCACAGACCAGAATCTCAACTGGCAGTTCTCAGACCTCTATGTGCAGGATGGTGATTACCTGCGAATCAGTAACATTACTTTGGGCTACGACTTTGCCAAGCTACTGAGATGTAAGGTCATCAGTCAGTGTCGTATCTATGCTCAGGTACAGAATGCGTTCACATTTACCAAATATGACGGCATGGATCCGGAAATAGGTTATGGTCCCGAAGGAGATAACGGACAAGGTTGGGTGTCGGGCGTTGATTTAGGTTATTACCCCCGTCCCCGTACCGTATTGTTTGGTGTTAACTTGAAATTTTAAAATATAGACTGATATGAAGAAAAACAAAAATATATTTATGGCAAGTGTCCTGCTCCTGAGTTTGGGACTGGCTTCGTGTACCGACAGTTTTCTCGATGTTACGTCGAAGACTGAATCTTCAACCGGTACATTCTATAAGACTGAAAAAGATGCTTATCGTGCTCTGATAGGTTGTTATGATGGTTGGCGCCAGACTTCATCAGCCATGATGGTAGGGTTTTATATAGCTTCCGAGGTGATGAGTGCCGAGTGTTTTGGCGCTACCGGAAATGCCGATGGACGTGGCTATCAGGCCATTGACCGTTTTGACATCTCCCAATCGCCGGCTGACCTCAACCTATACGAAGGTGACTGGAAAAATTATTATGCGGGCGTCTATCGTTGCAACGAGCTGATAGCTCATGAAGAGCAGATTGTATGGAATGAATCGGATAGCAAACGTGGTATCTATATGGGCGAATGTCGTACGTTGCGTGCATTGCTTTATCTGGATATGGTTCGTTTATGGGGGAATATCCCACTCTTTCTGGAACCGGTAAACGAAAATCGCGCTCCTTCACCTGCCAAAGAGGTGTTCAGTGCCATATTTACTGACTTAAAATATGCTATCGAGAATATTCCCGGTGACGCTTATCCCAAGGCCGACTATACCAAGAACGACGGACATATTACAAAATATGCCGCCGAGGCTTTGCTGGCACGTGCCTATCTTTTCTATACCGGATATTACGGTGAAGAACCTGTAGAGGTGACTCGTGCCGAAGCTTTGGCTGCTGTAGAAGACGTAATCGCTTCAGGAGAATATGGTTTGGTACCGCAATTCAAGAATTTATGGCCGGCTTCTTCTGCAAAAGTGGCCGAAAAAGGAGACTATGAAACTTTGAAGGGTACATATGCCGGTGATGGAAACAAGGAAACCATTCTTGCGTTGAAATTTACCGCTACTCAGGATTATAACGGGAATAATGACTCCAACCGTTGGCAGGTGATGTTGGGTATGCGCCAGCTTAATGCTGCTCCCTATTGCAAGGGATGGGGCGCATTGACGGTAAATCCTGATTTTGTGGAAGCGTTTCCCACTGGTGACCTCCGCCGTTCGGCTTCTATCATTGATTTGGTAGGGGAAGGAATCACCGGTTCGGCCGACTTTACCACCAGTTTTAATGACTGGCGTGAATATACCGGCTATGCTGTGAAGAAGTATGCTCCCCTTTGCTATGCCGATGGAAGCCATGCCGGTAAGCAGGATGGTAGCGGTGACTTCCAGACACAGAACCGCCAAGACTACGTTATTATCCGTTATGCCGACGTATTGTTGATGGCCGCAGAACTGGGTAGCCCCAATGCGCAAACTTATTTCGACCAAGTGCGTAAGCGTGCTTATCAGGTTGATGACAACGGAACAGTATCGGCCAACTATCAAGCTAAGAGTGTGTCTCAACAAGCTATTATGGAAGAACGTCGTCTTGAATTTGCTTTTGAAAGCATTAATTATTGGGATCTCCTGCGTCAAGGTATAGACGTGGCAGCCGAGAAGCTCGCCTTGAATGGTGTCAAGGTGAAGAGTGGAGGCGCTGATGATGCAATAACCATACGGGTCGACCGTGTGAAAGCCACCAAAGGCTTGAGCCAGATTCCTTATAATCAAATTAACCTTTCACAGAGTGTACTTGTGCAGAATCCCGGATGGTGAGTACCATTAATAGAGTAAATAAAAAATAAAAACAATAAGATATGAGACTTAAATCATTCTTTTCCATATTGGCAGGAGCGGCTTTGATATTTTCCGCTTGCTCGCCCGAAGAGTACGAGATGGGGGCAAAAACCTATGTTTCCGATGATTTGGTGGAAGGTATCGCCTATACGGTGACCCCTGATGCCAATGATCCTAATACGATTCATCTGACTTCGCTCATCAAGGGAGCCACTCCCTTGTGGGTCACTCCAAGCGGTCCTTCTCAAAGGACCACTCTTGACTTGGCACTTCCTTTTGCCGGAGAATATAGCGTGACTTTCGGCGCTTCCACACCGGCAGGTCCGGTATATGGCGAACCATATACCTTCAAGGTAGAGACCAATAACTTTGCCATGCTCGAAGACCCTATCTGGGCTAACCTTGCTGGTGGAGTGGGCAAGAGCCGTAAGTGGGTTCCCATTGACAAGAACTTTGGTATTGGCCGTTGTTCGGGACCGGTGATGTACATGAGCCACACTGATGTGAAAAATGATGGAAGCAATATTACCGACCTTATGATTGGTAGCGCCAATTGGGCTCCCAACTGGGATCCGGGTATCCAATCGTGGCTCATTCCGGCAGACGACCCCTATTTCCAGTCGTACATCACTTTCGGCCTGGATGCTGTGAAAGGCTGTACGGTGGAACTTCATCGGGTGGCTGCTTCGGGCACGACGGATGCCACCGGAACTTTCAACTTGAATGTGTCTGACCCGAAACGCCCTGTCATATCTTTCTATGGCGGTACCTATTCATTGCATAACGAGGGTTTTGATGATGTCTGTTCCAACTATACCAACGACATCAAGATTATAGAATGTACTCCTTATCTGCTGCAGGTAGCTACGATGCGTACCAATAGCGAAGGTCCGTGGTGGCTGGTGTGGAACTTCATTTCCGAAGAGGCTTATAATGACCCCAGTATCATACCGACTGAAGATCCGGGTTTGCTTCAGCCTGCCGAAGTACAACAGCCTGCCATTGAAGATTTGGCAACCAAACTGTTCACTACTGAAATCAACGGTGTCACCTATGTGGGCAATGAGGCACGCTTCCTCATCAATGATGAAGAACCTTATGACTGGACATGGTGGAATGGTGGCTCTGCTGCTTGGGAAAGCGTAGTGAAGGGACAGTACGGTTCTTCATGGGCACCTGTGGCCGATGCTTCCATTGCCGACTATGAGCTGGTATTGAGCAGCACGGCCGATGGCTACAAATGGGATGACGGTACCAATGCCGGTAAGCTTGCCATTGAAGACGGCAAATTGAAATTTATGGATGCCGACGGCAATCCGGTTGAGATAACCGTCCTCACCGCTACCGGTGATAAGCGCACGGTGGAAGTGAAGGGAAGCGAGTTTACCGTAATGGCTTGCGATGTCACCAGCTCTTTCCAGATGGGTGTGCCTGCAACGACCAATGACAAGGGAGCCGTGGATTCTTATCTTTGTGCCAACCTCAACTACAAACCTATCGCTACCGGACCTACCGGGCCTACTGAAATCAAGGTAGACAACAGCAAGGTACAAATTCTTTTCGGTGACGGAAATCCCGATCGTTTGCGCTTGCAGTTCTACAATCCTTGGGGCGGTGGTGACGCGGGATGGCCGATCGACATCACGAAGGTGAAGTTGAAAAAGAACCAGACGCTGAAGATACAGTACAAAGTGCTGAGTGGAATCACTTGGAACGAGGGCGCGACTCCTAAGACCGTGATTATGGACAATAACATCGGAAATGCTTGGGAAGATGACTGCTACAACCTGGCTCATGCCGTGGCCTTTGATACTGCCGAAGGAGCTGTACAGACTGTGTCCGTGACCAATACCACCGGTGCCACTGTGACTTACGAAGGAAGCAGTTGTATCTGTATCGGTATCCAGAATAAGGGACTTGCTACTGTGGCTGCCACCGAAGACGGACAGCCGGATGTGAAGGTTGAGATAATTTCGATGACCATTGAATAACCACTTAAATGAATTTAGTATATATGAAGACAAAGATATATTTAGGAATACTTTCACTTGTACTGGGTCTTTCGCTGGCTTCGTGCAGTGAAGATGACGACTATACTATCCACACCACCCCGATTCTGAACGAATCGTCGGTGGTGACGGGGTCGTCCGATGTGACCGCCACTACCGCTACACTCCATGCCACGCTCTCCGGGTTGGATGGCATGGATGCCGGAAGCTATAAGACCGGCTTCTTCTATGGTTTTGCGCAAGACAACCTGCCCGAGGACGTGCAGGCTGCTTATGACGGCAGCGCCTTCAGTGCTCAGTTGAACGGGTTGAACAATAACTCTACGCTCTATTATCAGGCTTATGTATGCTTGCAGGGTAAGGTGTATTACAAAGGTGAGGTGAAAAGCTTGCTCACCACCGATGCCAAGGTGGCTACTGCCGATGCCGCATCTGTCGACTTCGCCTCGGCTGTATTGGGTGGGACATTGACCGATGCTACGGCCGATGCTACTTGTGGTGTTGTTATCTCTACTTCATCCGATGTAGAAGCGGTTCGTGCAGGCCTTATAGTGAAGAGTGAGGAACTTAAGGACAGCTATTCATTCGTCCATGCAGGGTTGGTGCCCGAAACGCAATACTATTATGCGGCTTACCTCAATCTGGGTAGCGGCATTGTGTATGGTGAGGTGAAGAGTTTCACTACTCCTGCCTATGACTTCGACCTCGACAATGACCTTGTCGACCTGGGACTCTCCGTGAAGTGGGCTCGCTTCAATGTGGGTGCCAAGAGCGAGACTGGACTGGGTGGCCTTTTCGGATTCGGTGACCTGACCGGATGCAACAATAGCATCGACCCTGCCGACTATGCTTCGGCCGATACTTATAAAACGGCTTCCGACTTGGCTTTCCGTGCATTTCAAGGGCGTGCCACACTGCCTACTGCCGATGATTTCGAGGAACTCTTCACGTTGTGCCAGAAAGAGTGGACTGAGCAGAATGGAGTGACAGGTTTCAAGTTCACCGGTCCTAATGGTAATTCCATCTTCCTGCCTGCAGCCGGTACGCGTGTGGCAAACGATGTGACAGCGCTGGGTACTGAAGGATATTACCTCACCGGTACTGTCAACTCTTCCAATACAGAATTTGCGGTAGGTTACCAGTTTGCAGCTTCTGTCAATCACCGTATCACTGCCGCAGTTTATCAAGGTATGGCTGTACGCGCTGTTTCCACAGCCAAGAACGTACCGTTCAACAAGGCTCTGCTCTATCAGAAGTGGTATCTTGACAATGGCCAGGACGGTAAGCAGCACGTGTTTGAAGGGCCTTTCACGCAGTGGGGGGTTACGGACAACTGGAGTACGGTTTCCAACGGACAACCCAACATTGAACAGCAGATTCATTGGGAGATGGGTACCGGTAATGGTTGGATAGGTTATACTTACGGAAAGGACTACGGTTATATGGAACTCAAGGAAGACGGTACGGTGAACATTCATCGCATTGCCGAAGACGGCACCGTGACCGATGAGACAGGTAAGTTTACGATTGACGAGGCGAACAAGGTGATTGACATTGACATAAACGTGCTTTGCGCCAATACTTGGATTGGCACGAAAAGCGGTAAGCTGAACATTCTGTCATTGACTGCCGACGGCTTGCAGATTGCCCTGCCTGATGGCGACTATGGCTATTCGTTGAACTATTACAGCCAGGCCAAGGCCGATGCCGATGCGCAGATTTCGGTATTGCTCAATATCGCCGATTCATCATGGGGAGGAAGTTGGGATGCACCGCTTGCAGCCATTTCACCCGAAGACTTGGCTGGACAGCACACGTTTGTTTTCGAGGGAACTTGTACCGATGCTATGGTGTTTACGCTTGACTTTGTCGATATGGTGAAGCGTTATCCCAATTCGTTTGTACGCATTGACGAAATCAAGCTGGATGGTACTTCCATCCGGTTTGATGCCAATCGCTTCTACTATGGCGACATTGAAGGAAACGGCAAGTACCGTGTTCAGTTGTTCAATGCTTATGGAGCCGGTTCAGCTGACAATAAAGTACCCTTCAGTCCGTTCAGCAATGTAGAAAATCAAGGTACCGAGCCTGCCATCCATTTCAAGGAGAAGCTTGAGATTGTCTGCACCGTCATTACCGACGGTACCGGTGCAGGTATTTATACGCCCAATCTGGTTACTGTCAATCCGGATTGGGGAAGTGCATGGGGATATAACGCAGGAGCTACGTTCGAGGTGAAATACGAGAACTTCCAGTACAGCCTTGTGGCTTCTCAGTTCGACATTAAGTACGAATCTGCCGACTATGCGGCAGGTTCCATCATGACCTTCGTTGAAGTGGCTGACATTTACAAGTATTTCCCCGGTTTACATGCCACACTTGACAACCTCTATCTGGATGGCAAGGAAGTGACATTTGATGCATCCAAAGTGCTCGATGCCAATGAATCCCCGAAGTATCGTCTGGAACTTTGGAATTGCTATGGGGCAACAAAGGATAAAGGGTGCGCTTTCGGTACTCCTGATGGTGATGTTATCAAGGAACTTGGTTTCAGCAGTTCTATGGAAGTGAAGTTCACGTTCCACACTCTTTTCTCTGTTCCTGAATGGTAAGAGGGATAGACGGAAATATACTGGTTAGATAGGAAATCCGGGATGCAGGCCATCCCGGATTTTTTGTTTTGCCCTCACCGGTGTGCATCGTTCTGATATAGATTGAAGAACCATAGAGAGAATAAAATAAAGGAGGTGGTCCGTAAGGCGGCGCTTTGATAGCTCTTTGCCTTGTACTTTGTTCGGACGGGATGGGTACTTATTGCGATAAACATAGTGATTTTATGGTATCTCCACTAAAGTGGTCCGCCTTGTTCATAGTAGTGAACAAATCAGCCCACTTAGGTGAACAAACTTGTTCACCTAAGTGGGCCGTTCATGAATCTTTGTACTGAACCGGACAGACAAAAGGGCGGAAGCGGAGAAAAGCAGGGGCTTTCTCTAAGATTGGCTGCTATTTTCCTTCGTAATCAAAGTATTCAAAGTCTGCATATGCTTTTGAGGTTTGAGAACCGGAGACGGCATACAATCCCAGCATGATTCCCGTAAAGCCACCGGCAGTTTCTGTACTGATATAGCGCGTATTCATTCGGCCCAGTTCTTTGAAGTCCTTTCCGTTTGTGGCATACTCGAACGAATAGATTTCGTTGCTGCCTTTTACACGGAGTTGTACTTTCCCCTGGGGCAGAATAACTTCCTTTTCCGTATGGGTCAATTCATTCAATTGGTAGCGCAATACTACAGCTTGTTTCCCGTCTGCCAATTGCTTGACTAATAAATCGTAATGGGACGATTCGAACATGTAGACCGTCAGGCCGGCTTCGTCGCCACTGGCGGCTTTTTTCAGTTGCATGGAAGTGGTGGCTGTGAAGTCGATATGTTCTTGCCGGCGGCCGGCAAAAGTAGGACTGCCTTTCCCGTTGTTCAGGTTTACGGGGGTTGCTTTCAGACGGAGGTTACCGGAAGCAAAAGTATAGTTTTCCGGATGATAGTTTCTGATATGAACCCATTCGGGACCTAATTTGCCGTTTTTGAAATCGGTGCGTGCAGGCTTGGGGGCAAGAGGATGTTGCGGTAGGGTTGGTACATCCATTTGCAGGGCTATTGTACCATCTCCGTTTACTACCGGCCAGGCATTCTTGTCCCAGCGCACGGGAGCAAGGTACGTTTCGCGTCCCAGCAGGTGATGGCTGCCGCTTTGCGGACGGAAAGCGAGACACACCATCCACCACGAACCGTCAGGAGCTTGTATCAGGTCGGCATGGCCGGTTCCTTGTATCGGGCTGTTCTGTGCATTCTTGTTGATGTGGGTCAGGATGGGATTGGCGGGGTTCTCTTCGTACGGGCCGTCTATATCGCGGCTACGGGCTATTGTCACTTTGTGCCCGTATTCCGTGCCGCCTTCGGAAATCAGCAGGTAATACCAGCCGTCTTTCTTGTAAATGTGCGGCCCTTCAGGGTGCCGTCCGCCCGTGCCGTTCCAGATGCGTTTGGACTCGTTGAGTTGTTCGCCGGTTTTGGGGTTGATTTCGCACAGATAGATACCTACGCCCGGATTGCTGACGAGGTAACACTTGCCGTCTTCAAAATAGAGGGACGGGTCTATACCGCCTTGCTTGAGCCATACGGGTTCTGACCATTCGCCACGCGGGTCGGTAGTGTGTACAAGGAAGTTGCCTTTGTCGGACACGTTGGTGGTAATCATGTAGAATGTACCGCTGTTGTAGCGGATGGTAGGTGCATAGATTCCTCCCCATGGGCCGGCGTCGTGAAGCGGCAGTTGTGAGGGGCGCGTCAGGCAGTGTCCGATTTGTTCCCAGTTGATGAGGTCTTTGCTGTGGAACAACGGTACGCCCGGGAAATATTGGAAACTACTGTTGACCAGATAAAAGTCATCTCCTGCGCGGCAGATACTCGGGTCGGGATGGAAACCGGGAATAACGGGATTTTGATAACCTTGCCGGTTTTGTGAAAAGCAGGACAGGCTGAGCGCCAGTCCTAAAAGTAACATCATCTTTCTCATAAATACATTGTATTTTAAATAGTTTATCAGATATATGAATCAGGGTAGTTGAAGGAAGTGTTTATACACAAAAATAAAGTATTCTTTCGGTTCAAGCAAGCCGGATGTGTCTGATGTCATTCAATGATAACTTTTGAACCCTATTCGGAAACAAATGATACCGTTGCAGATAACATGGCATCGGTGTGTTTTCCGCCTTTTCCGCTACTTTTGCTCTCACTGATTTAACCATTATTTTTAATACGTAAAGACATGATGAAGAATATCATTGAAAAATTCCAAATTTGCCTGGTGCTGTCGGCACTGCTTTTCTCTTCTTTCGTTGCCGCATGTTCCGGCAATGATGATACTGTGACTCCAGAAATAACGATTCCCGCGAACATTCTGACGGATGGAATGACTTTCTCCAAGACCGGAGGAACAAGTACGCTGAACATCAAGTCGAACGTTGCATTGGAAGTTACCAGCAGTGCACCGGAGTGGTGTAAGGTTACTGCCGAAAGTTCTGCTTCGAGTAGTATTTTGAAGTATACCGTTATGGCAGAAGCCAATACGGACACGAGTGACCGTGAAGCCAAGGTAACGGTGAAAGCCGGAGGCAGCGAAGTAGGGAGCTTCACAGTGAAACAAACGGCTGCGGACGGATTAATCATATCCAACTCTACCTCTTTCGACCTGCCAGCTGCGGGAGGAGATGTTTCTGTAGTGGTGGAAACCAATGGTGACGTACAAGCCGTTTCCGATGTTTCTTGGATAAAGGCAGTCAATACCCGTGCCATGGAAGACAAGATTTTCAAGTTTACCGTCTCTCCCAATCCTTTGGGAGCGCGCGAAGGCCATATTTCTTTTACTTTGGGTAGCCTGACGGAGACTGTGACCGTAAAGCAGGGTGCGGGCGAAACCGGGAATATGGAAAGCGATGCCAGGACACTTGCCGCCAAGATGTATGCAGGTATCAATATCGGCAACACGCTGGAAGCTTGTGATAACAAGAGCAAGATAGCGGGCGAAACGTTATGGGGAAATCCTAAAGTAAGCGAGGCATATGTCAAAGGGCTGAAGGCATTGGGATTTAATGCGGTACGCATCCCTTGTGCGTGGGATTATTACATTGTGAATCCATCGACCTATGAGATAGATGCTGTATGGCTCGACCGGGTGAGCGAAGTGGTGGGTTACTGTGTAGCCAATGATATGTATGCCATTGTCAATATCCATTGGGATGGCGGTTGGCTCGAAGAGAGTATCACTCATGGTTACAGCAGCGAAGTGGATGCCAAGCAGAAAGCTATCTGGACACAGATTGCCAATAAACTGAATGCTTATGACGAGCACCTGCTCTTTGCCGGATGTAACGAACCCGGACAGCAAGACCAGGGGAACGTTGGAACATCGGCAATAGATGTTATCTTGAAATATGAACAGACCTTCATTGATGCCGTGCGTGCCACCGGAGGAAATAATGCGAGCCGTTGTCTGATTGTGCAAGGCCCTTATACCAATATTGACAAGACGGTGAATGATTACACGATGCCCAAGGATGAGGTACCCGACCGTCTGATGGTGGAAGTTCACTTCTATGATCCCTATCAGTTCACCATGATGAACCATGACGAAACCTGGAGCAATGTATTCCTTTATTGGGGTAAGGATAATCATGTATCCGGTTCCATTCATAATGCCACCGGTTACGAAGAAGATTATGTGAAGCAGCAATTCCAGAAGATGAAAACGGCCTATGCAGATAAGGGAATTCCTGTGATTGTAGGCGAGTATAGCGCCATGAAGCGGACAAAAGAAGACAAGATAGAGGGGACTTCTGAACTTGCCTATCCTGATATTGACCAGGAGATGCATAACAAGAGCCGCGCCTATTGGAATGAGGTAGTCACCCGAGAGGCGAAAAACCACGGTTGTGTCCCCTTCTATTGGGAAACCGGCGGTGACATGAACCGTGGTACGGGTACGGCGAAGGAGGCTTATGCCATTGAGGGCATCATGAAGGGAGCCGCAGCCGGTCAATACCCTTATTGATTGAGTGGTGGATAGAATAAAAGACAGTTTTTAAAAGTATCATACAAATAGGTTTTATAGGTTACAAGGATTGTTGATATAGTTTTTTTGATTGGTTACGGAGAAGTATGTCCGCGAGGGATATGCTTCTCCTTCTTTAAAAATCCTTGTCTTTCCTTGCTTTTCTGTTCGTTTTTCACTTCATTTGCAACAAAAATAACTTCCCTTAGCTCTGATAGTATGAAAAGACTGCAACTACTGCTCTTGTGGGTTTGGATGGTATGTTTCTCTGCTGCTTCACATGACTACATGTTTAAACATTTGGAAGTGAAAGACGGACTTTCCAATAATCAGGTTAATGCTATTTATAAAGATTCAAACGGATTCATGTGGTTTGGTACAGCTTCGGGGCTGAACCGCTATGATGGTTACAATATAAAGATTTATCGCAGCCAGAAAGATGACGAGAAATCTCTTCCCGATAGTTATGTCGAGGATATACAAGAAGATGCGTCCGGTAATTTGTGGATACGTACGGGAAGTGGGTATGCCATTTACAACTCGGCTTCCGATGTTTTTGACCGTAATGTGGAAGCTTGGATGTGGAACGTCGGTCTGACCGGAAATCCTTCGCTTATCTATATTGATAAGGAAAAGACTTTCTGGATCTATATTAATGGTAAAGGTGTTTACAGCTATAGAGAAGGACAGAAAAATGCCGTGGCAGTAAAGGAGGCGGATGAACTGCTTGCGAAAGCCGAAGTGTCCGACATGAAAGAATGCGGCGAAGGAATCCTGTTGGTTTTGAGTAACGGTATCTTGGTTTGTATAGATGAGGAAAAGCAAAATATCAAGTGGACCAATCCGGACATTGCCGAAGATTGCAGGGAAGTAAAGAATGCTACCTTTGATTTGTTTGTCGACCATAGTGGGCGGGCGTGGATATTCAGTGTGGAGGGGATGTGGATTTATAGCCTTTCTCGGAAGGTTTGGGAACAGCGTTCTCCCCGAACGGACACCTACAATACCGTACGTGCAGTGGCACAGGATAAATACGGATGTATATGGGTAGGCAGGGATCAGGATGGCATTGAATTGATAGAACCGGCGGGACGGAAAATCCGTCTGGCGAACGATCCTAATAACGGGCGTACTCTGTCCAACAATACAATAACGGCTCTTTATGAAGATGAGGCCGGTACGATGTGGGTGGGAACCTACAAGAAGGGTGTCTCTTTCTATAATGAAAGTGTCTTCAAATTCGGCATTGCCGATGTAGGCGACATCAATTGTGTGGAGGACGGAGGCGGTGATATCGTATGGGTGGGGACCAACGACCGCGGGTTGATTCGCTGGAATAGCGTGACGGATGAACGTATGTTTTTTTCGCATACGGCAGATCCCCGCTCTATCTCGAGTGATGTCATAGTCTGCCTTCTTCGGGACAGTAGCGGCAGAGTGTGGGCTGGTACTTTCTGGGGCGGACTGAATTGCTATGATGGAAACCGCTTTATCCATTACCGGTCCCGTAAGGGAGACAGTAACTCGCTGGTCTATGACAATGTATGGGCATTGGCAGAAGATGCGGACAAAAATATCTGGATCGGTACGTTGGGGGGAGGATTGCAATGCCTGAATCCTCAGACGGGGATATTTACCACCTATTCTACAGGTAATTCAAACCTTGTGTCGGACTATATCTCATCCCTCTGCATCAGCTGTGACAATAATCTGATTATCGGTACTTCGGCAGGGATGGCTTTCATGGACCTGAGGACCGGCGAGATTACAAATTTTGCAGGTACAAAATCGGGTAAGACCAGACTTTCCAACCAAAATATCAATCAAGTTTACGAAGATAGTCGCGGTTTGTTATGGATAGCCACGCGTGAAGGCTTGAATGTATATGACAGCAAACGGGATGAATTGTACGAAGTGCCTATCAAACCCGGTTTCTCCAAACTATTGATATTAGGTATTACGGAAGATGAAAACAAAAGTATATGGATCAGCACCGGAGGAGAACTGATAAACGTGGTGTTGTCCGTTGACAGCAAGACGGAGCAGCCCGTGTTCCGTTGCTATACCTATAATGACAAGGACGGGTTGCAGAGTTGTGACTTCAACCAGCGTTCCCTCAAACGACTGCATACGGGCGAGATTGTAGTGGGAGGACTGTATGGGCTGAATCGCTTCCAGCCGGGCAACATAAAGTATAACCGTACGTTGCCCAAGGTTATGTTTACCGGTTTCCAGTTGTTCAATGAAGACGTGAAGGTGGGCAAGGAGTATGCAGGACGTGTCATCTTGAAGGAAGCTTTGAATGAAACAGAAGAAGTTGTCTTGGCTTATAAGCAGAATGTGTTCACGGTGCTGTTCGCGTCGGACAATTTCGTGCTGCCCGAAAAGACACAGTATTTCTATAAATTGGAAGGGTTTAATGAGAACTGGCTGACGAGTATGTCCGATATGCATCGCGTTACCTATACCAATCTGGCTCCGGGGACTTACATTTTAAAAGTGAAGGCTACAAACAGTGACGGATATGCGGGTACTGAAGAGGCTTCGCTCAAGATTGTCATTCTTCCGCCTTTCTGGATGACTCCGTGGGCATATATCGTTTATGCTCTTCTGATAGTAGGAGTTGTTTCCTTTTCACTTTATGCCGTACAACGGAGGGAACGTAATAAGTTCAGAATCCGCCAGATAGAGGAAGATGCGAAGAAGAGGGAGGAGTTGAGCCAGATGAAATTCCGCTTTTTTACGAATGTCAGCCATGAGTTGCGTACGCCGCTTACGCTGATTATATCGCCGATGGAAAGTATGATGAAGGAGATTACGGACGAAAAACTGCATGGCAAGCTACAACTGATGTACCGCAATGCGCAGCGTTTGTTGAATCTGGTCAACCAGTTGCTCGATTTCCGTAAGAATGAGATGGCAGGATTGCATCTCACTTTGTCCGAGGGGGATATTGTGGCGTATGTGCGTAGCATCTGTGCTTCTTTCCTGATGCTTTCTGAAAAGAAACATGTGCATCTGACATTCTTTTCGGCCATGGAATCGCTGAATATGTCATTCGACGAGGATAAAATTGGTAAAGTTGTGATGAATCTTCTGTCCAATGCTTTCAAATTTACTCCGGACGGGGGACGTGTGGATGTGGCATTGGAAATGTCGAAAGAGATGTCCGGAAGATTGCTGATAAAGGTATCGGATACCGGTGTCGGTATCAGGGATGAAGACAAGGAGCGGATTTTTGAACGTTTCTATCAGGTGGAGCAGGAAGAACCGGAGCACCAGTCAACGGGTAGCGGTATTGGCTTGAGCCTGGTACGCGACTTTGTGACGCTGCATGAGGGTACGGTGCGCGTTGTCGACAATGTGGGTTCCGGTAGTGTGTTTCTGGTTGAGCTCCCGGTTAAACATGTACGTGTAAGTCCTCCCAAGCCTGCACCGCTTACAGAAGAGGTGGAAGAGCATGAGGAACTTTTGCCGGGTATGGAAGAGGAAGCGCTTTCGGTTGATTTGCTGGACGATATGGAGGATAATGAAGATGAAAAAGAAAAGCCGTTGGCCCTGATTGTGGATGATAATGAAGATTTGGTTGCCTTCATGAAAGATAGTCTGAGCTTGTATTTCCGTATACAGTCAGCTTCCAATGGTCGGGAAGCTTGGCAGAAAATATCGGAACTGATGCCGGATATTATTGTCAGCGACGTAATGATGCCCGAGATGGATGGGAATGAATTGTGCCGCTGGGTGAAGACCGATAAACGCACGAGTGACATTCCGATGATATTGCTCACTGCACGGCAGGCTGTGGAAGATAAAGTGGAGGGGTTGACCATCGGTGCGGATGATTATGTGACGAAACCTTTCAATGTGGAAATCCTTATTCTGCGTATGCGCAAGTTGATTGACCTGAGCAAGAAGCGCAAGGCAAAGTCGCTCATTGACCCCGAACCAAGTGAAATAGCCATTACTTCGTTGGATGAAAAGCTGGTGGAAAATGCCATCAAATATGTGGAGGCGAACATCGGTCGGTGTGACTTGTCCGTAGAAGAGTTGAGTCGGGGGTTGGGTATGAGCCGGGTACATCTTTACAAGAAACTCTTGCAGATAACCGGTAAGACACCTATTGAATTTATCCGTGTCATCCGTCTGAAAAGAGCGGCGCAGATGCTGCGCGAGAGTCAGCAAAATGTATCGGAGATAGCGTATCAGTTGGGCTTTAACAACCCCAAGTATTTCAGCAAATATTTCAAGGATGAATTCGGTGTTTTGCCCTCTGTTTATCAGGAAAGAGAGGGTAGATAACAAAAGATACCCCTTACGGAAACATATTGTCTTTTAGGGTAATCAAAAGCGCCCTTTTGTTTCAACATCGGGAGGACTCGTTTTTGAAGTAAACTTTCTATTTTTGCATTGGAGAAAATTCACTTTAAAAACAGTAATATGAAATTGAAAAACACTTCAGTTTATTTGCTTGCCGGATGGATGCTCGCCGCATGTTCCGGAGGCGGATTCCAAAAGACCGAGAACGGTGTTGTTGTGGAAGTCAAGCAGCAGCAACCGACGGATGTGCGTAAAGTAAGATTAGAAGTAATGGGCGAGAAGCTCATTCATGTATCGGCTACTCCTGAGAAGGAATTTTCAAAGGAGCAGAGTCTCATTGTGATCCCTCAACAGAATAAGACCGACTTTAAGGTCGAAGAGCAGGGCGATGAAGTGACTGTCAAGACATCGGAATTATGTGCCATTGTGTCCAAGACAACGGGTGAGGTACGCTTCACGGATGCCGACGGCAAGCAGATTCTGGCTGAAGACTCTGACGGGCGGACCTTTACTCCGGTGGAAGTGGAAGGTACGAAAGGATATACAGTACGTCAGGTATTCCAGTCGGCAGGCAATGATGAGGCTTTCTATGGCTTGGGCCAGCACCAGGCGGATGAGTTCAACTATAAAGGTAAGAATGAGGAACTGTTCCAGTACAATACAAAGGTGTCTGTACCCTTCATCGTGTCTAATAAAAACTACGGTGTGCTTTGGGACAGCTATTCGCTCTGCCGTTTCGGTGACCCGCGTGACTACTCACAACTGGGTGATGTCTTCAAACTTTATGATAAAGAGGGCAAGGAAGGTGCTTTGACCGGTACATATATTCCGGGCAAGAAAGACGTGGAAACCCTTGTACGTCGTGAGGATTCTCTTTATTTTGAACATCTGGACCGTGCCGCACATCTGAGTAAGGTGGTTAATTTGCCTGCGGAGTTCCCGTTCGGAGGGTCCGACGTAGTTTATGAGGGAGAAATAGAACCGGCAGAAAGCGGCTTGTTCCGCTTCATCCTTTACTATGCAGGCTACATGAAAGTATATATTGATAATGAATTGGTGGTTCCCGAACGTTGGCGTACGGCTTGGAATCCTAACAGTTATAAGTTTGCTGTTAATCTGGAAGCGGGCAAGCGCGTTCCGTTGAAGATAGAGTGGAAGCCTGATGCCGGTGTTTCTTACTGCGGTCTGCGGGTATTGAGTCCGGTGGCTGATGAAGAACAGAACAAACTCTCTTGGTGGGGTGAAATGCAGAATGAAATAGACTACTACTTCGTTTATGGTGATGATATGGACGATGTGATTAGCGGCTACCGTACATTGACAGGTAAATCCCAGATTATGCCGAAATGGGCGATGGGTTACTGGCAGAGCCGTGAGAAGTACAATACGCGTGAGGAGGTTCTCTCCACCTTGAAGGAATTCCGTGAACGTCAGATTCCTATCGACAATATCGTAATCGACTGGCTGCACTGGAAGCAGAATGCATGGGGAAGCCATGAGTTCGACCCTGAACGTTTCCCCGACCCGAAAGGAATGGTCGACTCCATCCACGCCATGAACGGACGTCTGATGATTTCCGTATGGCCCAAGTTCTATGCTACGACCGAACACTTCAAGGAATTTGACGAAAAAGGTTGGATGTATCAGCAGGCTATCAAAGACAGCATCAAAGACTGGGTCGGTCCTGGCTATCTGGGCTCTTTCTATGACGCATACGATGCCGATGCACGCAAGCTCTTCTGGAAGCAGATGCAAGACCACTACTATCCTCTGGGTGTTGACGCTTGGTGGATGGATGCCAGCGAACCGAACATACGCGACTGTACGGATTTGCAATACCGCAAGGACCTTTGCGGTCCGACAGCACTCGGCCCCTCTGCCAAGTTCTTCAATGCATACGCACTGATGAATGCAGAAGCTATCTATGACGGACAGCGCGGCGTGGAACCGGACAAGCGCGTCTTCTTGTTGACACGTTCCGGCTTTGCAGGATTGCAGCGCTATTCTACCGCCACCTGGAGTGGTGACATCGCTACCCGTTGGGAAGATATGAAAGCGCAAATCTCTGCCGGCTTGAACTTTGCTGTCAGCGGTATCCCTTATTGGACTATGGACATCGGTGGATTCTGTGTAGAGAACCGTTATGTGGCTGGTCAGATGGAATTCAACAAGACCGGACGTGAAAATGCCGATTATAAGGAATGGAGAGAGTTGAATGCCCGTTGGTATCAGTTCGGCGCTTTCTGCCCGTTGTTCCGTGCACACGGCCAGTATCCGTACCGTGAGGTTTGGAACATTGCTCCGGCAGGACATCCGTGCTACAACTCCATCGTTTACTATACGAAGTTGCGTTACAACATGATGCCGTATATCTATTCTTTGGCTGGTATGACTTACTTCAATGATTATACCATCATGCGTCCGCTCGTAATGGACTTCACAGCTGATGCAAATGTCAACAATATAGGTGACCAGTTTATGTTCGGTTCTGCCCTGATGGTGGCTCCGGTTTACGAATACGGTGCACGCAGCCGCGAGGTTTATTTCCCGGTAAGCTGCGGTTGGTATGATTTCTACTCCGGTAAGTATGTGAACGGTGGTCAGAAGTTGACAGTGGATGCTCCTTATGAACGTATTCCGCTCTACGTTTGCGAAGGTGCCATTGTACCTTATGGTCCGGATATGCAATACAGTGATGAAAAACCGGCTTCGGAAATCACTCTCTATGTTTATACGGGTAAGGACGGCGCGTTTACGCTCTATGAGGATGAAGGTGTGAACTATAACTACGAGAAGGGACAATATGCCACTATACCGTTTGCCTATAACGATGCTGAGGGTACACTGGTTATCGGCGACCGTACGGGTGACTTCCCCGGTATGCTGAAGGAACGTACTTTCAATGTGGTGAAGGTAAGCAAAGACCAGCCGCAACCGTTCGATTTGAAGGCGAAAGGCACAACGGTGAAGTATGACGGAAAAGCACAAACCGTAAAATTATAATCAGAATGATAGACGACGGTGCCAGGGAGAGAAATCTTCCCGGTACCGTTCTCGTCGTTCCTCGGTGCCGAACGATGCCTTCCCCGGTGCCAGGAACTTCCCTACTTCTGAATAGCTGTGAGAGAGGAATAGGCACTCGATAATCTTTTAGATATTTATTACTATGAATAAAATCATATTGTCTTTGGCCATCGGGCTGTCCCTGCTGGCCGGTTGCAATGCTCCTAAAGAGGTAGCTGGCGATGACCGTAGCTTGGATTTTACTGCCGACTGGGCCTTTCGCTTGGGAGACGATACGGCGGCAGCCCGTCCGGATTATAATGACGCAGACTGGCGGAAACTGAACTTACCCCACGATTGGGCCATTGAAGGAGAATTCAGTAAAGACAATCCTTCGGGAACGGGTGGAGGTGCACTGCCTGGTGGTATAGGCTGGTATCGCAAGACTTTTACTGCCGATAAGGCCGATGAGGGCAAACGCTATCGCATAGATTTCGATGGTGCCTATATGAACTCCACCGTTTATATCAATGGCCATGAATTGGGGACACGTCCCTACGGGTACATCTCGTTCAGTTATGACCTGACTCCCTATATCAAGTGGGGAGTGGAGAATGTGTTGGCGGTTCGTGTGGACAATGCCGAACAGCCCAATTCGCGCTGGTATTCCGGTTGCGGCATCTACCGTAATGTATGGCTGACAAAGCTGAATCCAGCTCATATAGCGCAATGGGGTACCTATGTTACGGCAGAAGATGTGTCGAAGAACAGTGCCCAGTTGAAGATACGCACCAAACTACAGTACGATGCAGAAGCACAGATGGCCGATGTCGTCCTGCAATCCCGGTTAGTGGATGCTGACGGCAATGCGGTGGGTGAGGCTGTGTCGGAAGCGCAGTTGATGCCTCTTACTCCGGCAGAAGTGGAGCAGGAGATACACTTGAAGAATCCCCGTCTTTGGAGTATTGATACGCCCTATATGTATAGGGTAGAAAGCATCCTCAAGGATAAGCAGACCGGCGAGGTACTCGACCGTTACTATACTCCTACCGGCATCCGTACTTTCCGCTTCGATGCACAAAAAGGATTTATCCTGAATGGTGAACAAGTGAAGATAAATGGTGTCTGCATGCATCATGACTTGGGTTGCCTGGGAGCTGCGGTGAATACGCGCGCCATCGAGCGCCAGTTGGAGATTCTGAAAGAAATGGGTTGCAACGGCATCCGCTGCTCCCATAATCCTCCCGCACCGGAGTTGCTCGACCTTTGCGACCGTATGGGCTTCATCGTGATGGACGAGACCTTTGATATGTGGCGCAAGAAAAAGACCCGCCACGATTATTCACGCTATTTCAACGAATGGCACGAACGCGATTTGACTGACCTTATCGTGCGTGACCGCAATCATCCTTCCATCTTCATGTGGAGCATCGGCAACGAAGTGCTGGAGCAGTGGACGGATGCCAAAGCCGACACCTTGAGTCTGGAAGAGGCCAATCTGGTCTTGAACTTCGGTCACAGTGCGGATATGCTGGCAAAGGACGGAGAAATGTCCGTCAACTCACTGCTGACAAAGAAACTGGCAGATATGGTGAGAAAGCTCGATGCCACGCGCCCCGTGACGGCAGGCTGCAACGAGCCGAACCCGAACAATCATTTGTTCCGTTCCGGTGCGCTTGATATTATCGGCTTCAATTACCATGACGACTGGTTTGCAGGTGTTCCCGAGAACTTCCCCGGCAAGCCGTTCATCGTGACGGAAAGTGTTTCCGGCCTGATGACACGCGGTTACTACCGGATGCCGAGTGATTCGATGTTCATCTGGCCCGAACGTTGGGACAAGCCTTTCTATGATGCCTCGTTCTCTTGCTCCTCCTACGACAACTGTCATGTTCCTTGGGGCAACCGTCACGAAGGTACTATGCGTCATGTGAAGAACAACGACTTTATCAGTGGACAATACGTCTGGACGGGCTTCGATTATATCGGTGAGCCTACTCCTTACGGTTGGCCGGCACGCAGCTCTTACTTTGGCATTATCGACTTGGCCGGCTTCCCGAAGGATGTCTACTACATGTATCAGTCCGAGTGGCGTCCGGATAAGGCGGTGTTGCATCTTTTCCCGCATTGGAATTGGACGGAGGGACAAGACATCGATTTGTGGGCATATTATAACAATGCCGACGAAGTGGAGCTTTTCGTGAATGGAAAGTCGCAGGGTGTGCGCAGCAAGGGAAAAGACGATTTCCACGTCATGTGGCGCGTGAAGTATGAGCCGGGTACGGTAAAGGCTGTTTCCCGCAAGGAAGGAAAGACTGTGGCCGAGCAGGAAATCCGGACAGCGGGCGAACCTGCGCAGATTCGTCTCAGCCCCGACCGCAGTACCATTCAGGCAGATGGCAAAGACTTGAGTTTCATTACGGTTGAGATTCTGGACAAAGATGGAAATTTGTGTCCGAATGCCGAAAACGATGTGACCTTTGCCGTAGAAGGTGCCGGCTTCATTGCTGGAGTGGATAACGGAAGCCCCATCTCTATGGAGAAGTTCAAGGACAACCACCGCAAGACTTTCTACGGAAAGTGCCTGGTGGTACTGCAGAACAACGGTGAACCGGGTGGTGTCAAGGTGACGGCTACGGCTGATGGACTGGAGAAGGCGACGACGGCGATTAAAGTTAAATGATAATTTGATGTGCTAATTGGCACATTAGCATATTAACCAATTAAGACATGAAGAATAAATTTTTAGCAACCTTATTTCTTGCATGCTCCATCAGTACCGTGTCTGCACAGACACCGGTCTATATGGACGATGCGCAACCTATTGAAGCACGTGTAAAGGATGCCCTCAGCCGGATGACGCTGGAAGAGAAGGTAGCCCTTTGCCATGCGCAGAGTAAATTCAGCAGTGCGGGTGTTCCGCGGCTCGGCATTCCCGAGCTTTGGATGAGCGACGGCCCTCACGGTGTCCGTGCCGAAATCAACTGGAATGACTGGGGATATGCCAACTGGACCAATGACAGCATTACCGCTTTCCCGGCTTTGACTTGTCTGGCCGCTACCTGGAATCCGGACATGTCTGCAAAGTATGGCAAGGCCATCGGTGAGGAAGCGCGCTATCGTGAAAAGGATGTGTTGCTGGGCCCCGGCGTCAACATCTACCGTACTCCGATGAACGGTCGTAATTTTGAATATATGGGCGAGGACCCTTATCTGGCCAGTGTGATGTGCGTACCTTACATCCAGGAGTTGCAGAAGAACGGAGTGGCAGCTTGTGTCAAGCACTATGCGCTGAACAACCAGGAACTGTGGCGCGGACATATTGATGTGAATCTTAGCGACCGTGCTCTGTATGAAATCTATCTGCCGGCATTCAAGGCTGCAGTAGAAGAGGGAGGTGCCTGGAGCATTATGGGCGCTTACAATAAGATTCGCGGCCAGCACGCTTGCCATAACGATTTCACACTGAACAAGATTCTGAAAGATGACTGGAAGTTCGACGGCTGTGTCATTACCGACTGGGGCGGTGCCCACGACACCTATGAAGCTGCCGTCAACGGTCTGGATATTGAAATGGGTTCTTACACCAACGGTCTGACGTCCGAGAGTGTATTTACCTATAACGATTATTACCTTGCCAACCCTTACCTCCAGATGTTGAAAGATGGCAAAGTGCCGATGTCTACAATAGATGACAAGGCTTCCCGCATTCTTCGCTTGATATTCCGTACGGCGATGAACCGTCAGAAACCCTATGGTTCGGTAGCTACGGAAGAGCATTATGCCGCTGCCCGCGAGATAGGCAATGAGGGAATTGTGCTGTTGAAGAATGCTCCGGTGATAAAGAAAGGTGCCCCGTTGCTGCCGATTGATGCAGCCAAGTATCAGAATATCCTGGTGGTGGGCGATAATGCCGTACGCTTGCTGAATCAGGGAGGAGGCTCTTCCGAACTGAAAGTGAAGGATATGGTATCTCCGCTGGATGGCTTGCGTGCCGTTTATGGTGATAAGGTAGCCTATGCGAAAGGCTATGCCGCCGGTCGTCCGATGTACGGCCGTGCAGATGAAATTCCGCAGAATGTGGTAGACTCACTCCGTGCAGAAGCCGTGGAAATGGCGAAAAAGGCAGACTTGGTGGTACTGGTAGGCGGATTGAACAAGAACCACTTCCAGGATTGTGAAGGCGGCGATCGTCTGGAATACGGCTTGCCTTTCGGGCAGGATGAACTGATTGAAGCTTTGCTGGGGGTAAACAAGAACCTGGTTCTGGTGCTTCTCAGTGGTAATGCGGTGGAAATGCCGTGGGTATCCCGGGTTCCTGCCATTGTGCAAGGCTGGTATTTAGGCTCCATGGGTGGCAAGTCTCTGGCTGACATCCTGAGTGGTGCGGTGAATCCAAGCGGAAAGTTGCCCTTTTCTTTCCCTGCCAAGTTGACGGATTGCGGTGCACATGCTTTTGATGAACTCAGTTATCCGGGCGACAGCATTAAGCAGGAGTATAAGGAAGATATTCTGGTGGGCTATCGTTGGCACGACACCAAGGAGATTCCGGCTCTCTTCCCCTTCGGTCATGGCTTGAGCTATACTACCTTTACATATGGCAAACCGGTGGCTTCTGCCAAGGCCATGGCTGCCGACGGTACGCTGACGGTGACAGTTGCCGTGAAGAATACGGGTAGCATTGCCGGAAAAGAGATTGTACAGCTTTATGTAGGCGATGATAAATGCAGTGTGCTTCGTCCTGTAAAGGAACTGAAACATTTTGCAAAAGTCGGTTTGGCGCCGGGCGAGGAGAAGAGCGTGACTTTCACCCTTACTCCGGATGATTTGAAGTTCTACGATGAGGCTTCCGCAGCTTGGAAGTACGAACCGGGCAAGTTCAAGGCATACGTTTGCGCTTCGTCTGCCGACGTCCGTGGTGTAGTTCCGTTCGAAATGCAATAATCTTATAATCAGTGCGTAACCACTGCAAAATCAGTGCAACTATTTTGCAGTGGTACTGCATACCTTTTGCAGCGCTACTGCAATTGCTTTGCAGCGTCACTGCAAAAGGTATGCAGCAATGCTGCAAAGTGTATGCAGTAATGTTGCAAAATGTATGCGGTAAGTTTGTAGCCTGAAATCAGAATCAAAAAACAATATGAAGACACTTGCCACTCTATTTCTGCTTGCAGCCTCGTTGCTGCTTCGTGCTGCCGATACCCCTGCCGACAGTTGTAATCATCAGCTATACTATACATCGCCCGCCGCTATCTGGGAGGAGACTCTTCCTTTGGGCAACGGACGCTTGGGCATGATGCCCGACGGGGGCATTCTCCGTGAGCACATTGTGCTGAATGAAATATCATTATGGAGCGGAATGGAGGCGGATTATAGTAATCCGGATGCCTCGAAGAGTCTGCCTGCCATCCGGCAACTGCTGTTTGAGGGAAAGAACCGCGAAGCACAGGAGCTGATGTACAGCAGTTTCGTTCCGAAGAAGCAGGAGACTGACGGGAGATATGGAACCTATCAGGTATTGGGTGATTTGGATATAGATTTTACCTACAATTCTTCATTATCCATTCTCAATTCTCCATTAAACAACTATCGCCGTTGGCTCAACTTACGCGATGCGGTGGCATACACGGCTTTTAGGCTGGAAGATGTCGATTACCGCCGTGAGTATTTTGTTTCCCGTGACCGTGATGTCATGCTGATTCATCTGGTTGCCGGACGTGAAGGGACTCTGAACTTCTCTGCCCGTTTGAGCCGTGCAGAACATAGCCTGGTGACTGTCCAAGGGAACACCCTTTTGATGGACGGCATGTTGGAAAGCGGTAAACCCGGTTTGGACGGTATGAAATACCGTGTGGCGATGCAACTCGTGCAGAACGGTGGTGAATCATCTGTCAGCCCGGAAAATGGTATCTGCTTGAAGAACGGGCAGGAAGCCTGGTTGATACTTTCTGCCGCTACCTCCTATGCCGCTGCCGGTACCGACTTCCCGGGCGAACGCTATGCGGAAGTCTGCGACAGCTTGCTCCGTCCTTTCACCACCCCCGCTAATTCTCCATGTTCCATTCTCCATTCTTCATTATCCAACCATGTCACTGCCCACCGTTTCCTCTACGACCGTGTTTCCTTGACGCTTCCTGCCACGCCGGATGATACGCTCCCGACGAACGAGCGCATCCTCCGCTTCACACAGCAGGAGTCGCCGGCATTGGCTGCTCTGTACTATAACTACGGACGCTATCTGCTTATCAGCAGTACCCGTCCCGGCAGTCTGCCGCCCAATCTGCAAGGACTCTGGACAAATGGAGTATCGACTCCCTGGAACGGGGACTACCATACGAACATCAATATCCAGATGAACCACTGGCCCTTGGAGCAAGCCGGACTTTCCGAACTCTATCAGCCGTTGACAACGTTGATGGAGCGCCTTGTCCCTTCGGGAGAAGCAAGTGCGCGTACTTTCTATGGCGATGAGGCAGATGGCTGGGTGCTCCACATGATGACCAATGTATGGAATTACACCGCTCCCGGTGAACATCCTTCCTGGGGAGCGACCAATACCGGTGGTGCGTGGCTGTGTGCCCATCTGTGGGAACACTATCTGTATACGCAAGACAGGGATTATCTGCGTCGTATTTATCCCGTCTTGAAAGGTGCCGCCCGGTTCTTTAGTTCCACCACCGTGCAGGAGCCTTCTCATGGCTGGCTGGTAACTGCCCCCACTTCTTCTCCGGAAAATAGTTTCTATGTGCCGGGTGACAGCGTGACTCCCGTCAGCATCTGTATGGGTCCCACTATGGATGTGCAACTGCTCACCGAGCTTTATACCAATGTCATTGCCGCCGCCCGCCTGCTGGATTGTGATGCGGACTATGTGGCGAAGCTTGAGGCAGACCTGAAGAAGTTTCCGCCCATGCAAATCAGTAAGGAAGGATACTTGCAAGAATGGCTGGAAGATTATAAGGAAGTGGATGTGCACCACCGCCACGTTTCCCATCTCTACGGCCTGCATCCGGGAAACTTGATTTCGCCGGAGTCCACCCCCGAGCTTGCCGAAGCCTGCCGGATGACCTTGAACCGTCGTGGAGATGAGGGTACCGGTTGGAGCCGTGCTTGGAAGATAAACTTCTGGGCTCGTTTGGGTGACGGAAACCGTGCTTGGAAACTTTTCAAGAGTTTGCTGCATCCTGCTGTCGATGCTGCGACGGGAGGTCATGGTAGCGGCACTTTCCCTAATTTGTTCTGTTCGCATCCTCCTTTCCAGATTGATGGCAACTACGGTGGCGCGGCGGGAGTCGGCGAAATGCTGCTGCAAAGTCATGAAGGCTTTATCCATCTGCTTCCTGCCCTGCCGGATAGCTGGACTACCGGTAACTTCCGTGGAATGCGCGTACGCGGCGGTGCTTCCATAGACCTGGACTGGAAGGATGGACGGGCAACGAGGGCTGTTGTTACCGCTCTTGTTCCGGGTAAATTCATCCTAAAGATGCCCGCAGGCGCCGTTCGTGCCCAAGTGAAGATAGGAGGACGTACGCATACTTACAAAGAACCGGCATTTCCGTTGGATTTGAACAAGGGAGAGGCGGTGACCATACATTTCTTATAGGAACGTTCCCCTCCGACAAAATTATCAAGTTATTTGTCTTTCGCGTCCGAATGCTGTACATTTGCAGTGCATGTAGAACAAATATCTTAGATAATTATGAAAAATAGAGTACGTTTTTTCTTCTTGTTTCTCGGCTTGCTGGGAGCGTTGGCAGTTCATGCACAAATCAATGAGTTGCCACGTTCCACACCCGAGGCAGAAGGAGTCCCTTCCAAGGCTGTCACTGCCTTGTTTGATTCACTGATGGCATTGCCGAAAACAGACATCCACAGCGTGGTGGTGGTGCGTCACGGCAAGGTCATCGGAGAAATCTATCCGGCTCCGTTCGCGCCGGAATATCGCCATACCATGTATTCCTGCTCCAAAACCTTTGTCGGGGCTGCCGTAGGACTTGCCATTGCGGACAACCGCTTGCGTTTGACAGACCGCGTCGGTGCTTTCTTCCCGGAGCTTCTTCCGGATTCGGTTTCCACTAATCTGGCAGACATGACTGTCCGTGACCTGCTTACCATGACATCGGGTGTCACTCCCGACTGGAATATGCGCAACCTCACTCCCGACTGGATACGTACCTTCCTTGCCAAACCGGTGAAAACTCCGGGCAAGAAGTTTGAATATGATTCGATTAGTACCTATATGCTTTCTGCCATTGTGCAGAAGGTGACGGGCATGACCTTGCTGGATTATCTGAAGCAGAAGCTTTTCATCCCGATGCATATCACGGACGTTGCGTGGGAGATAAGCCCTGAAGGCATCAATACCGGTGGCTGGGGACTGCATATCCAGAGCGAGTCATTGGCAAAATTCGGATTGCTGCTGCTGAACCGGGGTGTTTGGGAAGGCAGGCAGTTGCTTCCGGCTTCCTGGGTGGAGCAGATGATGACCAGACAGATAGGAGATTATGGCTATCAGATGTGGCTTTGCGAATATCCGGGTGCTGTACGTGCTGACGGGGCTTTGGGACAATACATTCTGATTGTTCCGGATAAGGATATGGTAGTGGTCATTACCGAATGTACATTGATAGACGGTCGTCGGCAGCGTCGTCTGGTCTGGAACCGCTTGTTGCCGGAGACAGGTGACCAGGCATTAGTGCCCGGTAAGGACTACAAGCGCCTGCAGAAGAAACAGCGTTCTTATCAACTGCCGTTGGTGCAAGGAAAGGCTGCTTCCTCCCTTTCACAGAAATACGCAGGCAAGCGCATCCTGCTCGGAGAGAACAAATACGGATGGCAATCCATCGAACTGCAATTCAAGCAGCAAGAAGTAGTGATGACTGTGGTGGAGAAAGACGGAAAGACATACAGTCTTCCGTTTGGCTATAAGCAATGGTCGAAAGCGGCAATTGATGGCTATCCTCCGTATTCGGTTGCTGCAAAGGGGCGTTTTAAGGGTATAGAAGGCCCTTTCCAGGTGGCAGGCAGTTATGCGTGGGCGTCACCTGATGCTTTGCAACTGAAAGTACATTATGTCAACTGGATAAGCGCTCTTGGGCTTACGCTCTGCTTTGAGGATAACAAGGTACTCCTGACTGTTACGGAGAATTATTCTTCGGGTGAAGGGGTGACTTTCGAAGGTACATTAGCGCATTAAAATAATGAATCGTATTTTGCTTACTCTAAAACGGCCTTTTATCTGGCTGTACCGTTTCCGGCACCGTTGCGGCTACGGTGTACATTCTCCTTTTGCCTTTAACCTGATTACGCATGTAATTTACGAAAGTACGGCTTATTATAAATATGAAGAGCTGGCCAAGGCACAGAAGCAACTGGAGCTGGAGAAAGATAAACGTTGGAAGTACGAATCGAAGAAAGTAAAACGCCTTCTGTTCCGTCTGGTAAACTATACCCAGCCGGAGACCATTGTAGATGCCGGTACGCTTGCCGCTTCTGCCCTCTATCTGAAAGCGGGGAAGGAGGGAGCAGATTATACTTCGGCTTCCGACCTTTCCGAGCTCTTTCTGGAGAGTGGCGTTCCCGTTGATTTCCTTTATTTGCACGATTATCGTCATCCCGATTTTGTAGAGGAGGTCTTCCGCATCTGTTCTGCCCGTACCAGGGGAAAGTCTGTTTTTGTGATTGAGGGTATCCGTTACACTCCGCAGATGTCTGCCCTCTGGAAACGTATGAAGCAGGACGGGCGGGCGGGTATTACGTTCGACCTTTATGACCTTGGTATCATATTCTTCGATAAAACAAAGATAAAACAAGACTATATTGTCAACTTTTGATTATCTTTAGGCGTTTCAATAGTGATTAGCGGTTAGTGATTAGTGCTTAGCTCCACTTACTGGCTGCTAAACATTAATCCCTAACCCCTAAACATTAATTCCTTATGAAGATATACACCAAAACCGGAGATAAAGGAACCACCTCTCTTGTAGGCGGAACCCGTGTACCTAAAACGCATATCCGCCTTGAGGCGTATGGTACGGTGGATGAACTGAATTCCAATCTGGGTCTTCTCATCACGTACCTGCTTGACGGGAAGGATAAAGATTTTCTGCAGCAAGTGCAAGACAGACTTTTTGCCGTAGGCTCTCATCTGGCCACAGACCGGGAGAAAATGGAGCTGAAAGAAGCCAGTATCATCAGCCCGGAGCAGGTGGAAATGGTGGAGCGGGAGATAGACCGTTTGGATACTCTTTTGCCTCCTCTTTCAGCCTTTATTCTTCCCGGCGGAAGTCGCGGTGCGGCAGTCTGCCACGTTTGCCGTACGGTTTGCCGTCGTGCAGAGCGTCGGATTCTTGCTCTGGCCGAACAAGTGGAAATCGCTTCGGAATTACTGGCTTACGTGAACCGCTTGTCTGATTATTTGTTCGTTCTTTCCCGTAAAATGAATCAAGACGACAAAAAAGGTGAAATATTTTGGAATAATAGTTGCAAGTGAAATAAATTGTTATACTTTTGCCGAAAAATAGAAATAGGACTTAATATTCACAATTTTAATACTAGAGACTATGTATTGGACATTGGAATTAGCATCTAAACTGGAAGATGCTCCTTGGCCGGCAACTAAGGATGAATTGATAGATTATGCCATGCGTTCGGGTGCTCCGCTTGAAGTGATTGAGAATCTGCAGGAAATGGAAGATGAAGGCGAGATTTATGAAAGCATAGAAGATATTTGGCCCGATTATCCCAGCAAAGAGGACTTTTTCTTCAACGAGGAGGAATATTGATACGCTTTAAAAGAAAAAACTTACCGGTATGTCTGGTAATATTTTGAAACATAGGGAGAAGTAATTCCAAAACCGATAACTATGGTTGAAGAATTGCTTCTTTTCTTTTTAATACCCCCACACTACAATAATAATGAATGTACAAGAAGCAACAACACGCCGGTTACCGGATTTGAAGGAAAGGCATCTGCCTGAAAACTGCCGCGAAACCATAAACACGATTTTAAAGGAGACTTACGGCTACGAACAGTTTCGTAATCTTGAGATTTACGATGACTTGTCCAAGGGAAAAGAGAAACTCTGCATTTCGCAGGGACAGCTGATAGAGAACGTTATACTGGAGGCTGAAAAGGCTTGGAAAGGTGAAACGCAGGTAGACAATATCTTGCTGACTGCCCCTACCGGCTCCGGAAAATCCTTGTTGTTCCAGCTTCCTGCCATCTATCTGGGGAAGGAGTATAATCTGCTTACCATTGTGGTTTCCCCTTTGAAGGCGTTGATTGTAGACCAGGTGGAAAGTCTGCAAGAGCTGGGGTATATGCGTGTGGCATACGCCTCGTCCGATTTATCGCCGGAACAGAAGATGGAGGTTTACCGGCAGGTGCGTGAGGGGGAGATTGATTTGTTCTATCTCTCGCCGGAATTGCTTCTCTCTTACGACATTAAGCATTTTGTAGGCGAGCGCCGCATCGGTCTGGTGGTGGTCGATGAGGCGCATACGGTCACTACGTGGGGCAAGGAGTTCCGCGTGGACTATTGGTTCTTGGGGCGCTACCTGACTGCTTTGAAACAGACTCTCGGCTATAATTTCCCGTTGTTTGCATTGACTGCTACGGCTGTCTGGAACCCGAAAGGAGGTAATGACATGATATTCGAGACTATTCGTTCCTTGCAGATGGAGCCTTGCGTGCTTTATGTAGGTACAGTGAAGCGCCGGAATATTGGCTTTGACATCCGTCAGATGGAGATGGAGGACGGGGAGACATACGACAAGGCAAAGCAGCGCGTGGTGGCTGCGCGGGTGGAGGACTTCCTGGACGGGCACAAGACATTGCTCTATTATCCTTTTGCGGGTGGCATCGACATGCGCTTGAAGACGTGGGTGAAGCCGGCGGACTGGCGTCTGGTTGCCTCCTATTATGGCAAGAAGGACAAGGAACAGAAAGCTGCCATTGTACAAGAGTTCAAGGAAGGAACCAAGAAACTGATTGTGGCTACGAAAGCCTTTGGTATGGGAGTGGACATCAGTGATATAGACCGTGTATACCATGTGGCGCCATCCAGTACGTTTGTCGACTATATTCAGGAGATAGGGCGTGCCGCGCGTGATACGGAGATACAGGGTATTGCCGCTACCGACTACCATGAACGGGATTTCTATTATATGAAGCGTCTGCATCAGACAGGGAACATTGCCCAGGAACAGCTGGTGCTTATTCTGAGAAAACTCATGGAAGTGTACCGCATGAAAGGGGAAAAACCGGAAATCATGGTATCTTTGTCCGATTTCGAGTTTGTGGTGAAACTGCCGCGTACAAAGAACAAGCTGGAGTATGAAGCGGAGTTGGGACAGCTCATCAAGACCGCCTTGCTTTGGCTGGAAGACGATTTGATGCAGCGTTATGGAAGGCATCTGCTTGAAATCAGCCCCAAGAATCTGTTGACCGAAGGATATGTCCAGGACAAGACGGGTGATGTCTTTGCCCGTGAATTCCATAGCTATCTGACAAAGGTAGAAGGGGAGGACGGGGTTTACGTCGCACGTCTGGAAGCGCTTTGGGAAGAGCGTTTCCCTGAGCTTGGCTACAAGGAATTCAAACAGAAACTGAATAATGGAACGTTGTGGGAGGGAGCCCGTGCCGTGTCTGTAGGCAAGCATGAGGTGTTGTTGAAGGAAGATGCCACTGTCATCCGTGAGCGGATGGATGCCTTGTTCAAGAGCCTGACAACGATGCTGAAAACGTCATTGATAAAGTCGAAAGGACGTTTTGATGAAGAAGAATTGCGGGCTGTCTTTGCCGAGCATGGCATGGACGTGCGCTCTGCCAAACGCTTTATCGGTTCCCTGCTGGAGAGTCGCACGGAGGAAGGCCGCAGTGTAAGCTATATCAGCAGTGTGAAAAAGAAGGATTCCAATGAACTCTCTTTTACGGTGACCAAAGGCTTTGATTTGCTTTTGTCGCGCTATCAAAAACTGTTTAGCCAACGCATAGTGGGCAGTAAGGGAGACCGCCTGGTGTTTTATTGCACTCCTTTCTCGGACTTGAATATGCTGCTTAATCTGCTTTCTATGCTCGACTGCCTTTCGTTCAGTGTGGAGGGTGGCGGTACGCCTTGCGTATTTGTCCGTTTCAATGACCCCGAAACTCTGCAGGAACTTGCGCTTGGCGATGATTACCGCAATCTGATTCTGGATACCAACGGGCAGATATTCCAGGAGCAGATTGACTTGTTCTCTTTCTTCTTCGGAACAGATAAGCTGACGGATGAACAGCGCTGGGACTTTATAGAGGATTATTTTACGGGAATGGGAGTGGACGACTTGAAAAAGAAGTTTGTGTCCTTGTAGCACCAATTCGTTGAACAGCCTTTCCAGAGTTACAGTTCATCTTTGCTTTTACTGTAAAGATTGTGAGTAATTAGTCTAAGTGCTCCTGCAGAAACCGTTGCAGGATGCGTGCATGGTTGTATATCGGTGCTTTGGAAGCATATAGTAAGGTTATGGTATGGTGGTGTTTTATGGTGTCAATGAACCTAAGGGCGGCTTCCGAATTTTCCAGTTCCTTGCGATACATGGCTGCAAACCCCTCCCAGTGTTCCGCTTGGTCTTCGTGAAACCATTTTCTTAATTCAGGTGAAGGGGTAATATCCTTTTCCCAGACATCGTATTTCAGATGTTCCTTTTTTATGCCGCGAGGCCACAGCCGGTCCACCAATACACGGTAGCCGTCTGTTGCATCGGGTTCTTCATATACCCGTTTGATTCTGATTTGTGTCATGGCTGTTCTCTTAATTTTGCTTCCATTTTGATGGAGCGTGGGAAAACGATATTATTTTCCAGATGGATGTGCTGGTGCAAGGCCTCTTCAAATGCTTTAAGCTGTTGGAGTACGAGGCGGTAACTGTTGCAGGCATCTTCTGGAGCTGTATAGCCGTTGGTCAGATGCTCTATGTGGCGATAGCGTTCTCCTTCAATGTCATGTTCTGCCATCATGACGGATATGGGAGCTTCGATGCTTCCACAGTGGAATTCGGGCAGGGGAGTATTTTCCAGCTTAGCCTTTACCATCTCATAGATGTAGGGAAACAGTACCAGTTCCTCTTTGTCGAGATGGGCATTGAGGTCGGAGAGGGAATCATGAAAGAGAGCCTGCACATTGTAGAGTGACGGATGTTTTTCACCGTGTACGCGACATATTTTATCCAGCAGTTCTTCAATCTCGGGACCTTGTGTACGGATATTACGGTGGTGGATTTTGAGAATATAGTCCACCAATAAGTCCAGAGGCCAACTCTTGAAATCAATATTTTCGGAGGTTGTCGGAGCCAGATGCTCTATTTCTTCTATCACCTTCTCCATATCGGCTCCGGCAGTTTTACTGGCTTCGGGAAGCAGTGCGGAACCATGGCAGCAGAAATCAATGCCATATTTATCAAATATCCCGGCATTGTTGAAGTTGTCGGCTACGATTTCGCCGACTGTCATACGTTTATAATCCTTCATATGTTATCTTGTTTTTGTTTTCCACAACATTGTGGAAACCTGCTATATATACAATTATATGGCAGATAATGTTTGAAGGGTTATGATTATTTGAGTTTTCTTGCCCGGTTCTTTCATTTAAAGGAATTGGAGGAGTTATCACTTCGCTCCGCTCCGTCAGGAGTTGAAGAAGTTAAAGCCGATACTTCTGTGAATACATATGCACGAGTATTGGCTTTAACTCCTAAACCGACTTGTCGGCTGATAACTCCTTTAAATGAAAGATTCGTGGTTTCCTTGTCTATCCTTCTACTTTTTGGAATGCCAGCCGTTCGTCTCCATTGGCCAGAAGGATGATGCCGCAATATTTGAATCCGTGCTTCTTCAGTATGTATTGCAGGATATGATTGTCCCGGTGGGTATCTGCACGTAGGTTGGGTATTTGTTCGTAGCACCATTGCAGGCAGGCATTGGCCACTCCTTTGCTGTGTTCTGTACTTGCCAGCCGGTGAATGACGCCGTAAGGAAGCGTATCTTCCACCCATTTTCCTTCATAGATATGCGTATATGTGGGGTCGTTTCCACGGATAAAGGCGAAGGTTCCGATAATTTCTTCGGTATCGTCGGTGCACACATAGCTGTTTCCTTGTTCGATGTCTGCTATGACGATTTCCCTGGAAGGGTAGTTGCCTCTCCACTGCAGCATATTTCCGTCTTTCCGCATGATGTGCTTCGCTTGTTCAAAGATGTCCATAAGGATTGTAATGTCTGTGGGTTGCGTCTTTCTGATTTTTATCATAGCTTTTTATTTTATCTGTGTGGTATCTTTCTTTGATTTAGGTTGCAAAGGTAATGCGTTTTGTGATTCATTGTTCTCTTAAATGAACAAATGCTAATAGATGTTGTTTCTTTAGGAAGAATTTGCATATATTTGTCCCGTAATATTAAACACAATTGATTATGAAAAAGATTTTTAGTGCTTTCGTGATAGCTGTATGCTGTATGTTTATGGCTATGCCTGCCCAGGCCCAACTATTGAAGTGGGGTGTTAAGGGTGGTGTGAATATGACGAAAATAGATTGGGATGGTGGATATAAGGGAAACAAGGATAATTCTACCGGTTTCTTTATTGGTCCGATGGCTGAGTTTACCATTCCCATTGTAGGCTTGGGTGTTGATGGTGCTTTGCTGTTCTCTCAGCGCGGCAAGGACGAGGTGAAGCAAACAGGACTGGAAGTACCCGTAAATCTGAAATATACCATTGGCTTGGGTAGCTTGTTGGGTATTTATATAGCTGCCGGTCCCGATTTCTTCTTCGACTTCAAGAAGAAGGATTACGTAGACCGCAAGAAGGCTCAAGTGGCACTTAATTTGGGTGCCGGTGTGAAGCTGCTGAAGCATCTCCAGGTTGGCGTGACCTATCAGCTCCCGATGGGCGACTCATTTACGTGGGAGGAGGCGGGTAAGGCCATCGGTGCCAAGAATAAGACTTGGCAGGTGTCTGCGGCGTATCTCTTCTAAATGTAGTAAAACGATTTGTGGAATATAAAGAAAGGCTCTCCTACAAAAAGGAGGGCCTTTCTTGTGTTTTTGATTACTTTTCTACAATTACATCTACTGGGGCAGGTGCATCATCATGGAGTGGGGTAGCAGCTTCGCGACTAGGCTGTCTACCGTCTTTGATGGCGAGTACCCATTCCCCATTTGCTTTTATGGGGTTGAACATGAACCCCATACTACTACCTGGAGTGTCAGAATCTGAACGTGGCGTAAATTCTATTTTGTACTTCACGTCATTATTTCCTTGTGTAGAGAAGCTGAGGTAATCCAATCGATAACGAATTACCGGGAAACGCTGGAAACGTTTGGCCAGTGCTTCCCGTTGCTGTATCGTTAGGGGTTTGGCTATACCAGCTTCATCAATGGAGTAAAGCATATCAAGAGCTTTGTCAGTCTCTTTAGCTTTTAGAAGATCCATACACTGTGTACATAATGTAAGAACAGCGCTTGAGTCTGCAGCAGTCAAAGTAGCTACAAACTCGTCTTCTGCCTCTTTCTGTGTCTTCATCTTCTCTTCGTGTCCTTTTGTTGAACATGCTCCGAGTAGAAAGCCTGCTGAGAGAAAAAGCATAAAAAGGATTTGTTTATTCTTCATTGTCGATATATTTATTAATCATGCATTGTTAAAGAAAAAGGTGCGTCACCTTATTATGACGCACCTTTATTATATTACCGCATTTTAGGATGCGATGAGTTCTTTACAAAATTATCTGTTGGCAATAGTACCATCAACAGCAATGGCAACTTTAGCACTTACTGTACCCCATGTGTATGTGACCTTTACAGGAACCATGATGGTGAAGTCTTTAGTGTTACCCATATTGTTCTTGTAGTTCAATACTACAGAGTTCAACTTGCTGATGTTGGTAGTTTTGATGTCAATCGGGTTAGAAATTGCAGTACCACCTACTTTATCAAGGATTGTCAGCTTGATAACGTCCTTGTTGATAGGCTTCTGTTCACCGATAACATTAACGTCACAAGTTGCATTGTCAATATCCAAAGTTATTGCGCTGATACCGTAGTATTCGTACAAGTTAACGTTGTTTTCTTTAGCAGCTTCATATACTTTGTCTTTATCATTGTATACGATAACCGGTTTGTCGCGCCAGTCGTTGGCCTTGAACAAGTTACCAAGTAATACGGAAGAACCGTTAGCCTCTGCATCCAAGAACTTGGCTTTGTCGTTGCTTTCAATATCCAGCGGACGCAAGAAGCGAGCGTTGAAGTTGTAAGCGGGAGCCAGTTCAATTTCGCAGTCACCATAAACAGCGGATACCTCGATGATGGCAAACTGTTGGTTAGGCTTGTTTTCGTTATGACCGAAAAGGTTCAAGAATACTTTTGCTTCATCGTTGTTTGCATAAGTAATTGTCTTGGCTGTCTTATCAAGAGTTGCGATGAGAGAAGCGGTTGCTCTCTTTTCACCCCAGTATAACTTAGTGCTGCTCTTGCTCTTGTCAGCTTCAACTGTACTTACAAACAACTTCTTTCCACCTATAGTCAGACCATCGTTCTTAGCAGAGAACAAGTAGCTGTACTTGATTTCCATACCTTTGTCTTTGTTGTTCCAGATTTCACCATAAACCGGCTTGGAAGCTTCTGATACAATGAATTCGATGCCTGATTTTTCAACTTCTTTTCCAGCTTCTGTTACGTAGTGATAGAAGTAGTCATCAAGATTCTTCACATAATTTGCTACATTGTTTGCTGCATCCGGAGCAGGAACATTGGTACGTACAGTATCTCTGTCAGCCAAAGCTGTTTCAGCAGGATACCAGAACGCATCACGTTTGTTACCATAACTTGCAGTAGTCGGCAATTCTGCTATGGAAATCTTGATACCTACGTAAATAGCGTAAGTTGTTCCACCTGCTACAGGTTTGTACTTGCCATAAAGTGTCAAGGCGCGATCTTTGTAATCCTTGATGAGCTGGTCTCTTTGAGTCTTATTGCTAGTCCAGTTCAGGATAGCATTTGTACTAGTGTTACCGTCAGGAGTTTCAGTAACTACACCGTAAGTATTGTCTGCTGCAAATTTATTAGCAGCTGTTACTTGAATGAAGCCACCCTTACCGTCTGCTACATAAGTTTCGTCTTTTACAAATGTATAACCCTTTGTGAATTCTTCCTTGGTCATACCCAGTTCTTCAAGAATCTTACCGGACATGTCTTTCCAAGTGATGGATACAGTTTGTTCACCACACAAGTACGGCAACTGCGGAGTGCTCTTGTCAATAACAATTGCATCAGGAGTAGCGGCTTTTTCAGTGATTTCCAACTTGATGTAACCTGCTAATACTACATTATTTGTTGCATCAACCAGTTTAACCAATACTGCCGGACGACGACCGATAGCACTTCTGCCAATCTTTTCTGTGCTTCCTTCAGGAATAACCACACTTTCTTCTTTGTCGTTTACATAGCAAGGAGTGAAAGTACCGTCTTCTTCCAATTGAGAGTAAGCATTTTCCTCTGTATCATTGTCACCGCTGATATAGTGAACAGCTTCAAACTTGAGAGTCAGATTATATAGCTGGGCAGCTTCAGCAAGACTCATGCTTTTGTGAGTGGTTGCAGTAATTTTCTCTCCAAAGTTTTCTACATGATGGATACACAGTAAATCTGCCAATTCAATAGAACCACCATTGTATTGTGCAGGAACAGTATATACGTTTTCGATAGCTTCCTTAGCTGTCTTATACAGTTCAGGTTTACAAGTGTTTTTTGTTACGATTTTGCTGTCATCGGTATACGCAATGGCTTTAAAACCTTGAATCATCGGCATGATGGCTGCATAGTCAGAAGTAACTGTAGACTTTTCTTCACCTTCTTTTTCGCCATTAACCAATGTTGCTTCCAGAGCTGCGATAGAAATATAGTTGTTTTCACCGGGAGTGCTCAAATTGCCCTTCTTCAAATCCTCTACAGAGAGTTTGTATGTAGCATACATTCTTTCGCCGTCAATGGTCTTACCTGCGTTTTGGAAGATAGGGGTTACCACAGCAGGAGCAGCTTTTGTAGTTACATATTCCGGAGTAGCTGCCAAGAATTTCCACTCAATATCTTTCAGCTTGGCATTCAGCGGGTTCAAGTGATAGTACATTGCGCTGGTTGAAGGCATCCAATAAGTTTTCTTAGTGGCATCTTTCAAAGTAATCCAATTGGTAGCACTTGTACCTTTCTTGATTACATAAGCTACATTGTGGTCATCTTTACTTTCTATTGCGTTCTTTTCAGCTTCGATGAAATCACCGTTGGCATATTTGTATTTAGTAGCTTCTACTCCGTCTTCATACAAATCAGGAATGAATACCAATGCTTTCAACTTAGTAGTCAGAGAAATAGTCTTTTCAACCAATTTGCCGTTCTCATCCTTCATGTTACCAAGAGTCAGAGTCTCATCCTTTGTATTCCAAACAGCCGAAAGTGTTCCTTCCGGTAACCATTTCGTAGTTTGTACTTCATACAAAGGATCTTTACCCTTTTCTTCTGTTACTTTCACCCAGTAGCCAGCTTCTGCTTGGCCATGCAACTTACCAGTTTCTTCAGTACCTGGGTAGTAATAGATAGTTTTAGCGTCTTGACCAGCGCTACCGTTGCCCGGTTCACCTTTTTCACCGCGTGCAGGGAACTCCGTTTGTACATTGTCTTTAGCCCACCAATAGTCACCGTTAGCGTCTTTTACAATACTCCAAACGGGAGCGTTTGTGCCGTTTGTTCCGTTCTTGATAGGATAAGATTCGCCATTGCTTAATTTGATGACAATGCCATCTTCTGTTTTGTCAACGCCGGTAATGACCGATCCAGCGTCAATCTTAGCTTGAAGGTCACTTACCAGCTTTTCTACTGCTGATACGCGATTATCCAAGCTTTCGATGTCGTCATCATAGTCCTTACAAGACGTGAACGTTCCTGCAGTGCCCACCA